>DASTBA010000001.1:0-10203 GCA_035712285.1 Gemmatimonadales bacterium
CTGGGCCTGGCGGATCTCCGGCACATTCTGCCGCTCGCCCAGGGCGGGAGTGTCGGGACCCATGACCGCGAGCCAGATGCTGCCCGCCCCCGGCACGTCGGAACCATGGTCCTTCCAGCCATCCGGGTCGCCGCCACGGCCGTGGTCGGTGGTGACGATGAGCGTGGTGTGCCCGCGGTACTGGGGCAGCGATTGCAGCAGGGCCCAGAGCTGGCCGATGAAGGCGTCGGCGTTGTGGAGCGAGGTAAGCACGCGGTCGTAGCGCCCGCTGTGCGCCCATTCGTCCGGCTCGCCATACCCCACGAACAATACTCTCGGCTGGCGCTCCCGCACGTACTGGAGCAATCCCTCCTGCATCAGGCCGTCCCACACCTCTTCACCCCAGTAGCGGAGCAGCGACCCGTACAGGTCGGTGACGACCCGATGGGCCGGGGCGGTGTCGCTCGCTGGCCAGGGCGATTCCCACGCGGCAAAGACCGGGAACCCGGCCCGCTGCTCGTTGAAGATCCGGTTGAATGCCTCCCACGAGCCGAATGCCGCCACGCGGTCATGGAACTCCGGGAACCCGTTGAGCCACTCGAGTACGTTGGGGTTCGGGTTGGGAGGGAAGTCGTTCGAGTTCACCGTGGAGTCGAACACCCCGGTGAGGGCCTCGCTGTACCCCGGATAGGAAAACCAGTAGGTGTTGACGGTGTGCGCCACGCTGCCCTTGAGCTGGTTGCCGTAGACCTGGCCCTTCGCCGCCATGCTGTCCCAGAGGAAGGGCATGAGTGCCTCGCGCCGGGCATCGGGTGTGGGGCGCCAGAAGGCCGCGCGAAGAGCTGTCGTGTCGGAGACACCGCCGGGCTTTCGCGAGATGAGCAGCGAATCGGCGCCGGTGAAGACCTCCTGCCAGCGGACGCCGTCAATCATGACGAGGACGACGTTGGTGGCCTGGGCGGACAAGGCGGACGGGACGGACAGGGCGGGCAGGAGAAACGTCATTGCGAGGAGCGTCCGAAGGGGCGCATGGCCATGCGCCCGACGGGCGCGACGAAGCAATCGGGTGGCTGTGCAATCCGCGCCCATCGGTGTAATCTGTGGACCCATGGCCAGTCCCATCCTCATCGAAGCCTGTGTGGACACCGTGCAGTCGGCGCTGGCGGCGGAGGCCGGCGGCGCCGACCGGATCGAGCTCTGCGACAACCTCGCCGAGGGGGGCACCACGCCCAGTGCCGGGATGATCGAGGAGTGCGTGGCGCGGCTCGGTATTCCGGTCTTCGTCATCATCCGACCCCGCGGCGGCGACTTCCTCTACACGTCGAGCGAACTCGCCGTGATGCTCCGGGACATCGGCCACGCGAAGCAGCTGGGGGTCGCCGGCATCGTGACCGGGGCGCTGGACAAGGACGGTGGTGTCGCGATGACCACGATGGGCGACCTGCTCATCGCCGCATCACCGCTGCCGGTCACTTTTCATCGTGCTTTTGATGCGGTCCGCAACCCGGACGATGCCCTCGACCAGCTCATCGAGATCGGCATCGCCCGGGTGCTGACCGCCGGCCAGGCCGCGACCGCGCTGGAGGGTGCGCCGGCCATCGCGGCCACGGTGGAGCGGGCAGCGGGGCGGATCGGCGTCATCGCGGGCGGTGGCGTCAATGCCGACAACGTTGCGGAGATCGTCCGCATCACCGGTGTCCGTGAGGTCCACGCCCGCGGCACGGTGCCAGTGGCATCCGCGATGGAGTGGCGGCGTCCCGGGCTCGGGCTCACCAGGCCGGTGCTCGAGAACGACATCCTGGCGGTGACCGATGCCGGACGGATCCGGCAGATGCGCACACGGCTGGAGTAAGGGCGCACGGTCGTGCGCCCCTGCTCCGATCGTGCTCCTCTACGCCGGCCCCCGCCACACATCCACCCCGCCCTTTTCCGAATCCGCCGTGATCGTCATCGGCCCGCTGCCGGAGACGATCCACCGCACCGTCACCGTGGACCGGCCCGGAATGTTGTCAACCTCGATCCGCTCCGAATGGTGCTTCTGCTCCTCCGCGATGTCCTGCAGCGGGTTGGTCACCCGGAATCCCGCCAGCACCTTCCGCCCCGTGAGAGCCACGTAGTCGGGCCGGCTGATCCGGTGCTCCAGGTCCTGCTGCGTGTGGGTCGGCACGATCCGGTCATTGGTGACGATCGCGGTGACTTCCGTGAGTCCGCCGCCCAGTGACCGTGTCGCCACCGAATCCACCCGCACCAGCGGCATCTGGCGCGCCTGGTAGAGGGTGAACGCCATGTTGCGGTGCGCCTCGGCCGGCAGCAGGAAGGCCGGAATGGCCCGGGTGTACTGCTTCTTGAAGCCGCCCACCTCGATCTCGCCGTACTGCGGGTGCTGCACCTTGTGCCACGGCACGAACGCCTCGCCCAGGAGGAGGAGCCGGTCGAACTTGTACTGGTCCTGGTCGTAGCGCTCCCGCTTGCTGTCCTTCTCGAAGTAGCCGAAGTCGCTCCAGAGCTCGTTGCTGAAGGTCACCACCCCGCGTGCACCGTAGATCCAGTCCAGCTCGCCGCCCCAGACGATGTAGAGGTCCTTCCAGACCACCATGTACTTATAGCCGGGGAGGATCTGCTCGCCGACCTCGCCGATCTGGTCGTAGACCCGCTCATCCTGCGGTCGGTAGGCGTCCTGCCGGGCGCCGGGGCCGCGGAGGATCATGCCGCCATTATTGTGGTAGCTCTGCGCGCCGGCGATGTTGGGATGCGCCGTGATGAAATCCACCACCGCGCGGGTCTCCGGCAGCGAGAGCGGATAGGCGTCGGACCCGCCCTGCACGTACTGCGGCTGCCAGCGCCAGGGCCAGTTGCGGTTGGGGTCGTAGTACCCCTCGCCGTCCTCGTTCACCAGCCCGTCGCCATCGTTGTCGTACCCTTCGTAGCCGAGGAGATCCCACTCCCCCTTCTGGTCGGGGAGCGCGCGGATCATGATCCGCGGATCCTCGGGCGACGTGAGCCACTGCCCGTTCGGGTTGCGGCGCCGCATCATGGTGATGTTGCCGTCGCCGTCGAGGTCGTCATAGCCGTCCTCGTTCACCAGCCCGTCGCCGTCGTTGTCCCGGGCGCCGAGGCCGCTGCGGGGCGAGTGCGGATTGTTGGGTTCGTCGAGGAAGTTCTCCCGGCCGTCGGGGTTGATCGTCGGAACGATGTAGAAGGTCCGTTCGGCCAGCAGCGAGTCCACCGCCGGCACCTGCCCCGCCATCTCGCAGAGATACCACGCGGTGTAGAGCGCGATCTCCGACCCCTGGATCTCGTTGGAGTGGATGTTGCCGTCGATATACATCGCCGGCTTCCGGTCGGGATCGCCCTTCCTGAAATTCGAGACCGTGAGCAGGGTGATGTCCCGGCCCTGGAGACTCTTGCCGATGGAGCCGGCCCGGCAGTAGTCGGGGTGCGCCTTCTCCAGGCGCTTCGCGATGTCGGCGATGCCGGCATCGTTGTAATAGCGGTCCCAGGAGACCTGCACCTTCGGGTTCTTGGGCGCGCCCACCGCGGCGAGGCTGCCGGCCTGCGCCGCCAGCGGCGCCACGGCAGCGAGGCCAAGACCGGCCAGCAGGAGCGAAGGACGAACGAGACGCATCGGGTCGCTCCTCAGCGAAGGGTGACGGGCATGGTGGCGTGGCCGGCGGCAGGGCTTTCAGCGATGATCGTCATCCGGTCGCCCGCCGCACCGCGCACCACCCAGGTGAGTTCGATGTCGTTGCCGCTGCCCGGAATCGGCGCGAGCAGCTGGAAGCGCTTGCCCGACACGAGATCCCTGCCTTTCCCCGTGTCCAGCGCCACCCGCACCCGCCTTGGCATCTGCACCCTGGCGCCGAGCGCGGAGGTGGTGGGCAGGTAGCCGTCGTTGGCGACTTCCACCGTGATGCGGAAGAGGCCCGAGCCCAGGGATTCCGTCTTGAGCTTCCGGAGCGTGATGCTCGGCAGCATGCCGGCAAGCTCGGTCACGAAAGCCGTCTGCTGCGCGGTCAGCGAATCGAGCAGGGCCGCCGGCGGATTGATGCGGGCAAAGGGGCGGACGCCGCCCAGCTGGACCTCACGACCAGGAAAATCGGGATCCTCGATGGTGGTCCAGTCCATGACGCTGCCCGGCACGTTGGCACGCAGCCAGCGGATGGCATCGCGATCGGCGGCGGCGGAATCGGCGTCGGATCGTGCGGGCGCACGGCCGTGCGTGTCGGATGGGTGCACATCGCGTAAGGGCGCACGGCCGTGCGCCCCTACGGTATCGGAACGCGTCGAATCCGCCTTCACGCCCGGCACCCACCACACCCGCGACCCGAACGCCCACCGCCCCATGTCGAAATACGCCCACGACACCGGATCCCCCTCCAGCGGCGCCGAGGCCGGCCCCTTCTCGACGTTCGCGATCTTCCGGAAGCGCGCCGCCACCTCGGCGAACCAGGGCTCGTCGTCCTTGAGGATGGCCTTGAGCGGGCCGCCGGCGGAGGTGCCGGGGATCGTGCCCTCGGTGGGCAGCGTCTTCCCTTCCCACGCCTTGAGCAGGTTGTCCTGCGGCCCGAAGACGTAGACGACGGCGATGCCGGGGTGATCCACGATGAACTGCGCCACCGCCCGGCTCTCCGGCTCCGACATCATGCCGGCGCCGGTGCCCTCGGCGAACTGGGGAAACTCGTAGGGGAAATTGCGGCTGATGTCCGCACCGCCCGGCGGATCCTCCTGCCACTGCTCATCGCCGTCGTTGTCGCGGCCCTCGAGATAGACGCGGTATTCGCCCTTCTCGCCCTTGGCCGCGTCGGCCTTGCGCATGAGCGCCGGTTCGGCCGAGTCCGCCAGCCACTCGCCGGCGGGATCCCTCACCCGCATCGTCGAGATGACCCCGTCGCCGTTGAGATCCTCGGGGCCGTCCTCGTCCACCGCGGCGTCGCGATCATCATCCCACGTGCTGGCGTTCCGGATCCGCTCGGCGAGCGGTGCCCGGAAGAACGCCTCCGCGGCGTCGGGGTTCACCCGCGGCAGGATGTAGATGGTCACGCGGTCGAGCAGGTTGGTGACCGCCGTATCCTTTCCGTAGGCCGCGGCAAGCCGCTCGACCAGCCGGAGTGCGACCTCGCTGCCCACCACCTGCGGCCCCCAGGCGTTGGCCAGGAGCAGCACCGCGGGGCGGGCGTCGGCATCCGCGCCGGCACCCAGCCGGACGGCGGCGAGCGGCAGCCCGCCCGCCGAGGTGCCGACGGTGGTGACCTGGACGGCGCGGCCTTCGACCCCTTTCAGCTGGGCCATCAGCTCGGCGCTCGAGTGGTAGCCGCCGGCCGGGCGCTGGGCGGCGAGCGGTGGGGCGGCAAGGATGCACACCGCCGCGGCGGGCAGGAGAGTCCGGAAGAGGCGCATGGGATAGGGCGGTGGTGGCGTGTGGCGCGCTGCCGGGGGCGGCGAGACGCGGGACAGGGCAAAGTGCGGGCGACGGGCCCCGCGCGCAAGCAGGGGCCGGAACGCAAACGGCCCCGGCATGACGCCGGGGCCGTTCGTGGTCATCGTTCCGCGAGGGTCAGTCCTGCACGACCACCAGGAACTTGGACGCGCCCCAGAACTTCTCGGGGTTGGCGATGTGCAACGCGTCGCCCTTGACCTTGTTGCCGTCCCTCACCTCGTTCGACAGGTACGACGCGTTCTGCCGCGAGATGATCTTGTAGCTCTTGGTCGAATCCGGCAGCGCGATCACGGTGTCGTTGATCCGGTGGATCACGGTGAACGCCGAGACGTTCGGATCCCGCGCCGGCTCCAGCCGGGTGCCGCCGAAGAACAGGAACTTGCTTCCCTCCTGGACCGCGACGCCCTCGTCCTTCAGCGCCTTGCTGGTGCCGATGGCGTAGTACACGGTGTTCATCGTGTCCACCAGCGCCTGCTTCTCGGTCTCCACCTGGGTCTTCTGCGCCGTCACGGTGTCGAGGTTGCTGTTCAGCGTGGCGATCTGGACCTTCTGGCTGTCGATCGTCGCCAGGTACTGGGTCTGCTGCTGCTCCATCTGGGTCTTCATCTCTTCGATGGTCTGCTGGTACTTCGTGATCTGGGCCGTCAGGCGCGAGTCCTTCTTGTCGAGCGCGGCCAGGCGCTGCTTGGCCTTCTCGAGGTTGTCCTCGCTGGTCTGGAGCCGGGTGATCGCGTCGCGGATCTTGCCCAGCACCACCTGACGCTGGTCATTGGCCGTGGTGCCCGCCTCACCCTTGGTCACCGGGTTGGCACCCAGGTCCTTGACCTTGCCCAGCTCGGAATTGATCGAGCTCACCATCTCGGCGTTGGCCAGCACTTCGTTCAGGAGGCTGTCCTTCTCCGCCGAAACCTTCTGCGATTCGGCCAGGGCGGCGTCCAGCTTCTGCTTGTCGGCGCAACCCGCGACCGTCAGTGCCAAAGCGGCCAATACCAGCAACTTACGCATACCTGCTCCTCGTATCGGACCTGCATCGCCGTCGGTACACCCCCCCGGATGCCCCGGCGATGCGCTCAACTTCTGGACGTCAAATTATGGGGCAGTCACGTTTCGCGTCGTGACGGGGGTCACAGGCCGCCCACCCCCCACCATCGCCGGCACCACGAACATTGCTCCCAGCGTCCCGGCCACCGTCCCGCCCGCCGTGGCCAGCGCGATGGCGCCGAAGAGGCTGTCCGAATCGGTCCCGATCGCGAGCGGCAGGAGACTCGCCAGCGTCGTGAGCGTCACCAGCACGATCATCGCCGACCGATCCTCCGCCGCCGCGACCACCTCCGCTACTGACAGACCGAGCTTTTCGTGCTTTCCTGCCCTTCGTGCCTTTCGTGTTTCCAGTGCCGCATCCACCAGCAGGATGGACTGGTTCACCGCGAGCCCCACGACCAGGATCACGCCCACCGCCGCCTCCCGGGTGAATGCCGCGCCGGTCATCCAGAACGCCGCCACCACGCCGCCCAGCGCCAGCGGCAGGCTGAGAAAGACGATCGCCGCCGCCCACACCGAGTCGAACACCAGCGCCACCGACAGGATCACCAGCACGACGCCCACGCCGAACACCAGCCAGAGTCCCTTGCTGCTGGTGTCGTCCTGCCACTCGAAGTGCTCGTCATCCACCGAGTACCCCGGCGGCACGCTGATGCTCCCCATGAACGCCTTGTGGGTGCGTTCGGCGAGCTTGGGCGGCCCGCGGAACTCGTAGCTCACGATCCGCACGTACTGCTGGTCCTCGCGACTCACCGTGCCGAGGCCGGCGCGCTCGTCCACGGCGGCGAGATCCCGCACCCGCACCGGTGTCTCCGTGGGCGACGGCACGATGGCATTGCGCAACTGCTCCAGCGTCCGCTCCTCGGCGCCAGCGCTCTTCACCGTGACCGGCAGCTCCTCGTCGCCAAGCTGGAGCCGCATCGCGTTGGAGGGGCCCTGCACCTCGCGGGCGACGGCGCTGGCGAAGTCGCCCGCGGTCACGCCGTAGCGTGCGAGCGCCGTACGATCCGGCTCCAGCACCACCGAGACGTTCCGCTCGGAGCCAAAGAAGCTCGCCGCGTTGATGTCCACGTCCCGGATGCGCGGAATCCGCTCGAGCCGCCGCTTGAGGTCGAGCGCCAGCTGCTCCACGCCGTCGAACGAGAAGCCGAGGATCTTGATCCGGTAGCTCGCGATGCCGCCCGCCCCGCCACCGCTGTAGAAGCCGGGCCCGCTCCCCTGCACCGATACCGTCGCGCCGCCGATGAGAAGGGCGCGCTGGGTGAGCTTCTCCTGGAGTTCGTATGGCAGCGGCCCGAGCCCCGCCGCCTTCTCGAAGACCACGCGCATGAAGGCGCCATCCGGCATGCCCTGCGTCACCACCTCATCCACGCCCGGCACGCCCACTACGATCGCCTCGAACTCCCGCATGCCGCGGTCGAGACTCCCGGGATCGGAGCCCTTCGGGAACGTGAGGCTCGCCGACAGCGTGGTGCGCGCGTTGCCGTAGAAGTTCCACGACGACCTGGGCACCTTCTTCACGAATGCCCAGGCCAGGACGCCCGTCATCGCGGCGGCGACCCCCAGCGTCACCCAGCGCAAGCGCGCCAGCCAGCCCACCGCCTTTCCATATATATGGCGGGCGCGGGGCCAGCCGGTGCCGTGCAGTCCATGCCCCGAGCCGAGTGCTGGCACCATGACGAGCGACGAGATGACCGACCACGCCAGCGCCAGCGCGAAGGCGGCGGCGAACGGGATGAACGCCGCCCGGGCATTCCCCTGGAGGTAGAGAAAGGGAAAGAGCACCACCGCGGTGGTCAGTGTCGCCCCCATCACCGCCGGCGTGATCCGCCGTCCCGCCTCGGCCCTTCCCTCCGGCGTGTCCTCCGCGGTGCGGAGCCGCTCCACCACCACCAGTCCGTTCTGCACCAGGATGCCGATCCCCATGCCGAGGCCGGCGAGGGTGAGCAGGTTGGCGGGAATGTCGAGGAGATAGAGACCCAGCGCGGTGCCGGCGATGGCGACCGCGGCGCTCGCCATCACCAGCCCGACCGACTTCAGGTTGCGGAGGGAGACCGCCAGCACCAGCATCACCGCCCCGAAGGCGATCAGGCCGCGAAGCAACAGCTCGTTCAGCTGCTTCGCGAGATCCTTGCTCTCGTCGCTCTCCAGCGTGATCCGCACGCCAACGGGGAGCAGCGGCGCGATCTTCGCCACCTCCTGCTTCACCCGGTCGGCGGTCTTGATCGCGTCCGCACCGGGGAGCCGGGAGATGAAGAGCGAGACGGCGGTCTCGCCGTTCAGCCGGTAGAACTGTCCTCGGGTGTCCTCCTCCGGGCGCACGGTGGCGAGTTCGCCCAGCCGGAACACCTGCCCGCCCGGACCGGTGACGGGGATCTGCTCCAGGTCGCGCAGCGTCTTCGGTTCGTCCCGCACGATCACCGCGCTCTGCTCCGGTCCCTCCTTCTGCTCGCCGAGCGCCTTCACCGTCCGCGCATTGGATACCGCCGTACGGATGGCGGCCGGCGAGATGCCCAGCTGCCGCAGCAGCGACGCATCGTACGACACCGCGACACCCGGCGTGGCGCCGCCGTTCTGCCCCACGCCGCTCACGCCCTCCACGGCGGAGAGGCGCGGCACCACGATGTCGCGCGCAGTATTCCGGAGCGCGCCGGGCGTGTACGGCCCCGCAAGGGTATAGCGGAGCAGCGGCTGCTCCTCCAGCTCGTCGGGGACATAGTTCGTGACGGTGGGCGGTGACACGCCCGGCGGGAGCTCGGTGCGCAGCACCTCCAGCCGCTCCAGCATCGCGAGCCGGGCCATCTGCACGTTGGTGCCGGGATCGAGTTCCACCGTCACGCTGGCGGTGCCTTCGCTCGATTCGCTGCTGGTCTTCCGCACCCCGCGCACCGGCTGGATGGCAGTCTCGATCGGCGAGGTGACGTACATCTCCATCAGCTCGGCGGAGACGCCGGGCCAGCTGGAGATGATCTGGAGCCGGGGAAGTTCGACGGTCGTGCGGGTGGCGAGCGGCAGCCGCGTGAAGGCGACGCCGCCGGCCAGGAGCAGCGCGACGCAGGTGGCCCAGATGACGGCGGGGCGATGCGCCGCCCAGCGGATCATCCCTCCACTCCCTCCCGGCGCTTCCGCCGCGCCTCGGCCCGCCGCTCGGTGACGGCATAGGCGGTGGGCAGGAGATAGAACGTCACCAGCGTGGCGGTGACCGACCCGCCGATGATCCCAGCGGCGAGCGGCTGGTACAGCTCGCCGCCGCTGCCGACGCCGAGCACCAGGGGAAGCACGCCCACGATGGTGGTGAGCGACGTCATGGCGATGGCGCGAAGCCGCTGGAGCCCGCCTGCCAGGATTGCGTCGTTGATGGCATATCCCTCGGCGCGGAATCGGCGGATCGCGTCCAGCTTCACCACCGCGTCATTGTCGGCGATGCCGATCATCACCACCATGCCGATGAGCGAGACGGCGTTGAGACTCTGCCCCGTGATCCAGAGCACGAAGATCCCGCCCGCCGCCGCGAGCGGCACGGTGAGCATCACGAGCAGCGGCGTGGTGAAGCTCCCGAACTCTCCCGCCAGCACCAGGAACATGAGCGCCACCGACAGGATTGCGACGATGCCGAGCTCCCGCGACGTGCGGCGCTGCTCGACGTCGGCGCCGGTCACGTTCCACGTCACGCCCGCCGCCGGACGCATGCGGTCGAGCGCCGCCTGCACGTCACGCGAGGCGCGCGCGGTGCCGCCCCGTTCCAC
>DASTBA010000002.1:0-11653 GCA_035712285.1 Gemmatimonadales bacterium
CCGAACAGCCGGGTGAGCCAGGCGAGCTGCACCGGCTTGTAGATGGCGAACCCCGACAGCACGGAAATGGTCGCGAGCAGCAGGATGCCGGTGTACGCCAGCTTCTGGAGCGCGTTGTGCTTGCCCTGCGGCGGCGGCTCCTTCCGGAGGCGCAGGTAATAGAGCTGCATCTGCGTCGCGGGCCCGATATCCTTCGGCCGGAAGAGCAGCGCCCGCCACTCGCCGCCGATGACAAGAAAGAGAAGATAGGTGAGCCCGCACAGGACGAACGGCCACGCCAGTGCGAAGTGCCAGTTGAGCCCGCCCGCGAGCCAGCCGCCCAGGCGCGACCACTCCGGAAAGGAGTACATGTCGAACGGGTTCGGCACCGGAAAAACCTGGCCCTTGTGCCCGAAATGGGCGAAGGCCATGTAGATCTGCAGCCCGCTGGCGATCATCCCGGCGAGCAGGATGGCGTTCAGCCAGTGCGTGAGCCGGACGAGACCGTGGTGGCGCTTGGTGGGGGGCATGACTATAAGATGGGCAGGATGGGCGAGATGGGCGAGATGGGCTGGTTCCGGCCCGTCCTGCCCATCTGGCCCATCCCGCCTATCTCCTGAACTGGTATGCCAGCTTCATGAACAGCCCGTCCACCTGCCGCCGCAGGCCGCGGAAGGTGAAGGTGGACTCGTCCGCCAGGGTGGCGCCATAGCCCAGGAAGGCCACCGTGCCCGGCGTGGGCTCATACGAGAGGAGCCAGTCCATCCGGAAGGTGTTCGAGAGAGTCGCCGGCTGCTCCGTGCCATCGATCAGCAGCGGCCGCCCGGTGGCCTCGTCCTGCAGTGCCGCCCGCCGCTGGGACTGGTACTCGCCAATCAACCGGAAGAAGAGTGCGCGGTTCGGCTGGTACTCGATCCGGACGCGCGGGATCGCGGTCCGTGCGAACTCGCTGCCATCGCGTGCGCGGGTGAGCCGGTCCCAGGTGAGTGAAAGCGCCGTCCGGACCGATCGCTGCGGGCGGAGGTTGACCTCGCCGGTCAGCCGCACCTCGCGCCCGGCGGCGGCCTCGGGGAAGATGGCCACTTCGTTGTAGCGAGCCTGCGCCGAGGCATCGCCCCACTGCCACGTCGGCGTGCTTACCTGCAGGCTGCCGTTGAAGAGGCTGGTGAGCTTCTCCTGCGGCGTGAACGGATCCGTGGTGGCGCCGCCCAGTTCATACCCGGCGTACTCCGCCGGCTGGAATCGCACGAAGCCCCGGCCCACGTTCGGCGACACCTGCCAGCCGCCGCGGAAGCGGAGCATGATGTTCATGCCATCCGCGCCCTCGATGGCGGGAGCACCCAGGAAGGTGTCGTAGCTCCAGGTGCGGTCGGGGTTGAAGAAGATGCTCGCCGTCTCCAGGAACGCACCTGGCTTCCCGTATGTGGAGAGCCGGTTGAAGATGTGCCCGTTCACGATGCCGGTTCTCGGCACGTACCCGCTCTGGGCGCTGAATCCATCGCTGAGCCCGCTCAGCTTGTAGTTGAACCCCCACGTGCGCCCGGTGCGGTCCCACTCCGCCATCCAGATCTGGCCGCCGCGGCTGGAATCCGCCGAGCGGGTCCACGACTGGCCCAGCTGCCCCTGCACGTAGTAGACCTTGCCGAACACGATGCGCGCATCGCCGGCCAGCACCCGGTTGTAGTCGTCGCCCTGGATCTTGTCGGTGTAGGTCAGCCCCGCCAGCGAGTTCTGCCCGATGTCCCGCCGCAGCCGCGTGATGTTGAACAGGGCATCGTGGTCTCCGGCCTGGTCCACCGCGGTCAGCTGGGCGACACCCAGGCGGCCGAACTTGCCGGTGAACTTGGCGCCGGCGATCGGGTCCACGATCTCGCGGGTGTACACCAGCTGGTTGGGGGTGGCGAACAGCTCGATCCCCTCCAGGAAGAACGGCCGCCGCTCGGGAAAGAAGATGGCAAAGCGTTCGTTCACGGTGACGACGCCGGCATCCGCCTCCACCTGGCTGAAATCGGGGTTCCAGGTGGCGTCCACCGTCATGCTGGTGAAGCCGAGCTTGAGGTTGAGCCCGGCCGAGGGGTCCACCTTCTCCCGGACGAAGGAGCCCGCGGTATCAAGCGCGCCGTTGGCCGCTGCGGTCACGAACGGTTGTGCTTCCAGCACGATGCCGCGCTTCAGGTCGTGCAGGCCCTCGATGATCCCGCCCTGCGCCAGGAAGCTCGCGCTCGCCCGGCGCACGTCGGTCCAGGTGTCGGTGTAGCCGGTGCGCTGGGTGACGCGGACGATGTTCAGCCCCCACGCCTGGGTCTTCGCGGTGGGGAACCGGAGCGACTTGAAGGGAATCCGCACCTCGACGACATACCCCGAATCGGTGCGCATCCCTTTCGACTGCCAGATGAAGTCGGGGTTCAGGTCGGTGGTGCCGCCCAGAAGACTGCCGGCGGTGAACCCGCCCTCGCTCCGGACGCCGTCCTGCTGCTGTCCCAGCGGGTTGACGGTGAAGACGTAGGCCCGGCGCCGGTCGCCGAAGGTGTCGAGATAGATGGCGATGTTGTCGTCGTTGTCCACGTTGTCGCGGTCGGCGACGGTGGCGCGGACGGCGCCAGGCTCGCGGTCGAAGGCCTCGAGCCCGAACCAGATGGCGTCGGGCGCGTACCAGACCCGCACCACCGTGCGCTCCTCGGCGGGCCGGCCGTCCACCGGCTGCCACTGGTGAAAGCCGGTGAGCACCGCGGCCTGCTGCCAGACCGGTTCATCGAGGCGGCCGTCCACCGCGGCAGCGGCCTCGATCCGCGGGATGGCGACCGTGTCACCACGGGCCGGCGCAACGGTGTCCTGGGCCAGGGTCGCAAGGGCGGCTAGGGCAAGAAGCATTGCACGCGCAGGTTGGTTGATGGAGGAGGGGAATCTAACGAGGCGGACGAGGCGGCCAGCCAGCCCACCCCGTCCGCCTTGCCCGCCCTGTCCGTCCTGCTATTCGTACCGCAGCGCCACGATCGGATCCAGGCTCGCCGCCCGGCGGGCCGGCCAGATGCCGAAGAAGAGCCCGACGAACGCGCTGAACCCGAACGCCACCACGATCGCCGTCGGCGACAGCAGGGTGTTCCATTGCGCTACCTTGGACAGCACGATCGCGGCGCCGGACCCGATCAGGATGCCGAGGATGCCGCCGAAGAGGCAGAGCACCAGCGCCTCGATCAGGAACTGGAGCATGATGTTGTTCTTCGTGGCGCCCAGCGCCTTCCGCACCCCGATCTCGCGGGTGCGCTCCGTCACCGACACCAGCATGATGTTCATGATGCCGATACCGCCCACCACCAGGCTCACCGCGGCGATGCTGGCGAGCAGCATGGTGAACACCTTGGTGGCCTCCTGCTGGGTGGCCAGGATGTCCTGCGGGTTCCGGATCTGGAAGTCGTCGTCCTGGCCGGGCCGGATCTTGTGTTCGGCGCGGAGGACCCGCTCCAGGTCCACCATCCCCTGCTGGATCGGCACGCTGTCCGCCACCTGGATGGACATGCTGCGGATCCGGTTGGTGCCGAGCACCCGGTACTGCGCAGTGGAGAGCGGGATGTAGATCTGCTCGTCCGGGTTGTTGAAGCCCTGCGAGCCCTTCGCGCTCAGGACGCCGATGATCTGGAACGGGATGCCGCGGATCAGCAGCGTCTGGCCGATCATCGCGGCGCCGTTGGATTCCATCTGGTCCGGCACGTCGGCGCCAAGGACCGCGTAGCGCTGGCGCGAGTCGTTGTCCCCCTCGGTGAAGAACCGCCCGGCCGTGACCGTGTAGTTGTTCACCTGCGGATAGTTCGCCGTGGTGCCCACGATGGACGTGTTGGAATTCTTGCTGCCGTACTGCACCTGGAGGTTGGACGAGAGCTCCGGCACGACCGCCTTGATCTGCCGCGCGTTGTTCCGCACCGCCAGGTAGTCGTCGGTGGTCATGCCCACGCGGGTCGCCTGGGAGACGCCGCCGCGGAACTGCTGCCCGGGGTACACCGTGAAGGTGTTGGCCCCGAGCGCCGCGATCCGGTCGTTCACCGCCTTCTGCGCCCCGCTGCCCAGCGCCACCATGGTGATCACCGCACCGACGCCGATCACGATGCCGAGCATCGTGAGCGCCGCGCGCAGCTTGTTGGCGCGGATGGACTGGAAGGCGACCGCGACGGTCTCGCTGATCAGCATGCCTATCTCCCGCCGCTCTGCGACCGCATGCCCGGCACCCCGCCGCCGCCGGTCATCCGGTTGACGCGCTGCTGGAAGTCCTTCTGCGACTGGATCAGCCCGGCGCTGGGCAGCAGCAGCACCGAGTCGGATGCCTGCAGCCCGCTGGTGACCTCGCTGTAGTCCATGTCGGTGAGTCCGGTCCTGATCTCCACCGGCCGGATCTGCTTGTTGTCCTTCACGAAGACGATGTACGTCCCGCCGAACAGCCCGCTGCCGTTGCCGTTCCGCCCGCCAAACCCGCGTCCGCCCCGGCCGCCGCCGTTCCGCATGCCTGCGAACACCTTCTGCAGCAGCGCGCGGTCCGCCGCGCTCGGCTCCTCACCCTTCATCCGCTTCTCCATGATGGCGCGTACCTGGGCCTCGGTGACGCCCGACGGCAGCGGCACTTTCATGCCGTTCGGCAGGGTCATGGTGTTGCCGCCCCTGGCCGCCGTGCTGTCCTTTCCGTCCGGCGTGGACGCGCCGAGCGAGGTGCGGGCGTTCGCCGAGTCGGCCGGAGCTGCCTTGGCGGCGGCGTCCGCCATCTCCTTCTGCACCGCGTCGGGGTCGAGCCCCAGCACCTGCGCCGCGGAGGCGACGTCCTGCCGGGTACGGAGCGCGGCATTCGGGATCGCGAGGACGCTGTCGCGCCGGCCGACGTGGATTTCCACCTCCGCGTTCATGCCGGGGCGGAGCAGCTTCTGCTGGTTCTGGATCCGGATCAGGACCGGGAACATCGTCACGTTCTGCTGCACTTCCGCCTGCGGCTCGATCTTGAGCACGCTGCCCTCGAACGGCCGGTTGGGGTAGGCATCCACCGTCACCGTGGCCGGCATGCCGGGCTGGACCTTGCCGATGTCGGTCTCGTCCACCAGGGTCCGGACCTGCACGAGGTTGAGGTCCGCCATGGTGAGCAGCACGGTGCCGCCGCCCACGTCCTTGGTGGGGGAGGAAATCACCTGGCCCCGCTCCACCGGCTTGGTGATGATCGTGCCGTTGATGGGCGCTACCACCCGCGTGTCCTCGAGCTGGTCGCGCGCCGTCTGCACCGCCACCTGCGCGCGGATGACCTGCGACTTGGCGGTCGCGAAGTCGAGCGCCGCCTGCTCATGCTCCTCCTGGGTGATCGAGCGGGACTGGAAGAGCTCGTCCGCGCGGCGCTTCTTGGACTCCGCGTTCGCCAGCTGGGCCCGGGCCACCTCGAGGTCAGCCTGCGCCTGGGCGAGGTCATTGCGCGGGATGCGCTGGTCCACCTCGACCATGAGCTGGCCCCGCTCCACGTCCTGGCCGGTCTCGACCTTGATGTTGAGGATCTCGCCCGAGGCCTTGGATTTCACTTCCACCACGGTGTCCGGCTGGATGGTGCCCGAGGCCAGCGCCGAGACCACGATGTCCCGTCGCTCGACCGGCACCGCCTGGTACACCACCTGCTCCTGCTTCTTCTTGCAGCCCGCGAGGGTGACGAGGGCCAGCAGGCCTGCGATTACGGTGCGGTTCGGCATCAGTGCGTTCCTTCAGTCTGGAAGTCCTGCGAGATCTGGCCGTCCTTCAGGTGGACCTGGCGGTCGGCGTGCTCGGCGATGTCATGCTCGTGGGTGACCAGCACGATGGTCTGGCCACCGCGGTGCAGCTCTTCGAAGAGCGCCATGATCTCGACGCTCGTGGCGCTGTCCAGGTTGCCCGTGGGCTCGTCGGCCAGCAGGATGCTCGGCTGGTTGACCAGCGCCCGGGCGACGGCCACGCGCTGGCGCTGGCCGCCCGACAGCTCGTTCGGCTTGTGGTGCATCCGGTCCGCCAGGCCCACCCGGCGGAGCGCCTCGGTGGACATCTCCAGCCGCTCCTTGCTCCCGATGCCGGCGTAGATCAGCGGAAGCTCGACGTTGTGCAGCGCCGAGGCACGGGGCAGCAGGTTGAAGGTCTGGAAGACGAACCCGATCTCCTTGTTGCGGATCCGGGCCAGCTCGTCGTCGCCCAGGTCCGACACCCGGTGGCCGTTCAGCCAGTACTCGCCCGCGGTCGGGCTGTCGAGGCAGCCGATCATGTTCATGAGCGTGGACTTGCCCGAGCCGGACGGCCCCATGATCGCCACGAACTCGTTCCGGCGGATGGTGAGGTCCACGCCCCGGAGCGCGCGCACGATCTCGCCGCCCATGTCGTACTCGCGCTGGAGGTTGCGCACGACGATGACGGCGTCCCGCGGGACGTCGGCGGGCAGCAGGGCCATCCGTTCGGCGGTATCGGTGATCGAGGTCATAGGCTCCGTCCGATCAGCGCTTCGATCTGCGCCTTGGCGCGGAGGTAGGCGAAGCGGGCCGTCACCGCGTCCACCTCCGACTGGTCGAGTGCCTGCTGCGCGGTCAGCACGTCCAGGATGGTGGACGCGCCGACCCGGTACCGCTCCTGCTGCACGCGCAGGTTCTCCTGCGCCGCCGCCACGCTCACCTTGGTGATCTCGATCTGGGTGCGGGCCGCATCGAGATTCGCGAACTGGGTGGTCAGGCTCGCCGAAATGGCCCGCTCGGCGTCCGCGGCCTGGGCCTCCGCCGTCAGCGCCGAATTCTCCGCCGAGGCGATGTTCTGCTCCCGCTGGAACCGGTTGAAGATCGGCCACTGGAGCGACAGGCTCGCGCCCCGGTTCTGGAAGAAGCTGTAGCTCCGCGAGCTGCTGCCGCTGTAGCCGATGTTTCCCGAGAGCGACAGGGTGGGCCAGTACCCCGCCCTGGCGCTGCCGATGGATGCCCGCGCGGCGACGGCCGAGGCACGAGCCGACTGCACCTGGGGCGAATGGGCCTCCGCATCCGCGCGCATGGTCGCCGTGTCCAGCGGTTCGGCAATTGTCCGGTAGAAGCTGGAATCGTCCGCCGCGCCCACCCGCCCGGTGCGCCCGATGAGCCGGGCCAGCCCTGCCTCGGCGGTGGCCAGCTGGGCCTGGGCCTGCACCAGCTGCAATTGCGCGTTGCCGAGGGTGACCAGCGACTGCAGCGAATCGGCGCGCGTGGCGGAGCCGGCAGCCAGCTTGTTCACCGAGACCTTGAACTGCTCCTGCGCCTCGGTGACACTGGCGGCCCGCACCCGCACCAGGTCCGCCGCCGCCCGCGCATCGAGGAACTGGTTGGTGGTGGCGAGGCGCTGCTGGTACTGCGCGTTCACCAGCGAGGCGCCCGCCGCATCCTGGCTGGCCCGGGCCGACTTCGAGTCGGCGCTCCGCTGGAAGCCGTCGAAGAGGGTGAGGCTGGAGCTGAGCGAGGTGTTGATGCTTCCGCTCGAGCTGCCCACCGCAAGCCCGGTGTTCGGATCCACGCGCGACGGCACGCCGGAGTAGTTCTGGCTGCCGCTGGCGTTCGCGTTGAGGCTGGGCAGCCAGGCGCCCTTCGCCGTGCGGACCCGCGCCGCGGCGTTGTCCACCGCGGCCTCGGCCGAGATGACGGCGGGCTGGGTGCGAAGGGAGAGCGCGATGGCCTCTTCCAGCGTCACCGTGGGCCGCGTGGTATCGGCAGACTGGGCCGCGAGCGGCGCGGCCGCGGTCAGCAGGGCAAGGACAACGAGTTCAGTGCGCATCATTTCTTCGGTTCGAGGTCGAGTCGTTCCGACGAGCCATGTCGTCGAAGTGCTGCTGCTGCGCGGGCGTAAGCTGGGCCCGGATTTCCGAACGGATCTGCTTCCGCAAGGTTTCAAACGGCGGCGCCACGGCGGCGCGCAACGAGTCCATGGTGGGCCGATGCCGGTCCAGGATGCCGCGCACGCTGTCCCGCTGGGCCGGCGTGAACGAGAGCTCGCGGCTCAGGAATTCGAGATACCCGCCCGGGCGGTGGTCATCCGCCCGCAGCAGGTGGAGCCCGCTGCGCTCGGCGATCGTGAGTCCGCCGACCCCCACCACCAGGCCGGCCAGGAAGACCGCGACCAGCAGCAGGGCGGCGTTGCGACGCGAGGCCGGCATGTCAGCGCCCTTCCACGACGGCGGCCAGCAGGTTGTCGGCGCTGGAGGATGACGAGGACGCGATCAGCGAGGCGGGGACCCCAACGGAGCCCACGGCATCGGCGAGTGACGCCGAGACCGCCGGAGCCGGCGCCAGCCGCAGCCACATCGAGAACACGAACGCAATGACCGCCGCCGCCACGAGGCCGGGGCGGAGCCATGTCCCCAGCACATCCCAGCTCGAACCCCTCGGCTCGGCGGCGATCAGGGCCAGCGTCCGCTGCACGAATCCCTGGTGGCCACCGGCCGTGAGCCCGGCGCGCAGGATGCGACCCAGGGCCTCGTCCGGCTCATGATTGAACAGGTCCGTCATCACTCCTCCTCCAGGAACGGGGCCAGGTCGGCCCGCAACGCCCGTCGTGCATGAAAGACATCCGACCGCACGGTACCCTCCGGCACTCCCAGCACCTGCGCGATCTCTGCGTGCGCGTATCCCTCGGCATCGAACATCGTGATCGCCACGCGCTGCCGCTCCGTGAGTCGTGCCAGCGCCGTGGCCAGCCGCGCCCGGAGCAGCGACCGGTCGGTCTCCCGGTCGGGGCCGGCCCGCGCATCCGCCGCCTCGGGTGAGAGCTGGTCGGTCTCGCGGACCACGCGGCGGCGCCCGAGATCCCGCGCGGCATTGAGCACGATGCGCATGAGCCAGGGGCGAAACGGGCGCGAGAGGTCGAACCGGTCCATCGCCCGCCAGGCCGCCAGGAATCCGTCCTGCGCGGCGTCGTCCGCATCCTGGTCGTTCCCGAGCAGCGCCCGGGCCACCCGGCGCGCCGCCGGGGCATGCCGCTCCACCAGCTGGCCGAACGCGTCCCCGTCTCCGTCGGCCGCACGGGCGGCGAGCTCGGCATCGGTCACGCCAGAAATACGCATCGAGGAGGGGATTCGTTGGGGATCGGCGCCGGCCGTGATGACGGGGCGGCTCAGCGGTCCGCGCGGCGGCGGAGCGCCTCGCGCCCGAAGCTCACCGCCAGCCAGATGCAGAGCGCGCCGAACAGGTAGGCCATGGTCTGCGGCAGGAACACGAAGAGCGCGGCGAGAATGACCAGTGCCAGCGTCGCCGGCCCGAAGACGGAGCGCCGGGCGTGGGAGGCCATGAGACGGAGGGCGATCGTGGCCCGTTCCCGCCGGTCGGTGCGGTGCGCCGGCGGGGGCACCAGTTCCTCGGGGGCCTGCCGTTCGAGCGCGGTCGGCAGCCGGCGGCTGAGGCGCGCCGGAACGCGCACCGGCCGGCGGATCACCTCGCTCGACCGGGCGGTGTCGAGGCGGAACTGCCGCTCGAGCGCCTCGGCGAGCGCCGGGTCGTCCACCAGGGCGTCCAGTTCGTAATTGCCGACCAGGCTGGCTGGGTTGAGGTTGCTCGACCCCACCCGCACCCAGCGCCCGTCCACGGTGATGGTCTTGGCGTGCAGCATGGGCCCGTCCCACTCGAAGATCCGGACGCCGCTCCGGAGCAGGTCCCGGTAGCCGATGCGGGTGAGGTTCCGCACCAGCGGGATGTCGCTCGAACCGGGCACCAGGATGCGCACGTCCACGCCGTCGCGCGCGGCATCGCGGAAGGCCTGCAGGAGGCGAGGCGGCGCCAGGAAATAGGCGTCCGTGATCCAGAGCCGGTTGCGCGCGCCGGTCGCCAGCAGTTCGATCAGCCGGTAGGCGCGCTCCTGGCCCGGCTCCCCCACCACCGTGTGCACGATGGCCGTGCCCCTCGCCTCCACATCCGGCACCGATTCCTCCGGCGGGAGCATGCCGCCTTCGGCGGTCCAGCTTCCGCGGAAGGCCGCGTCGAGCATGGCCGCGGCCGGACCGGCGATCCGCACGGCCGTGTCACGCCACGGGGTCTGCCCGGGCCGCCCGCATCCGGTCCACTCGCACCCGATGCACAGCCCGCCGATCACCGCATCCCGCCCGTCCGCGACCACGAGCTTGCGGTGGTTCCGGATCAGCATCCGGAGCGGGTCGAGCAGTTGCGGGCGGCCGAAGCCGCGCACCTCGCAGCCGGCCTCCCGCAGGTAGCGCCAGTAGCGGCGGCGAGTGCCGAACGACCCCATCCAGTCGTAGCTCACCCGTACGCGCAGTCCCTCGCGCGCGCGCTGCGCCAGGGCCTCGGCGAAACGCCATCCCTCCGCGTCACTGTGAATGATGTAGTTGTCGAAATGGACCCAGCGGCGGGCGCCGGCGATGACGTCCAGCATGGCGGGGTACGCCTCGGACCCGTCGATCAGGAGCGCGACGTCGTTGCCTGGCACCGGGCGGGCGCCCGACGCGCGGGTCACCGCGGTTTCGACGGCGCGGCTTTGCGATGTGGCCCGGGCCAGGCTCATCCCGTCCCGAGCCCGAGCACCTGCTCCTCCGGCCGCAGCGCCCCGATGACGAACACGATGTGCTCGTCGAGCGGCACCCCCAGCTCGAGTGCGCCCTGCACGACGTCCTCGCGGTTCACGCCGCGCGCGAACCCCTTGTCCTTGAGCTTCTTCCTCACGCTGGAGACTTCGAGATCCGCCAGACTCCGGGATGGCCGCACCAGCGCGCAGGCGACGATGAATCCCGACAATTCGTCCACCGCGAAGAGCGCACGCGCCATGTCGCTCTCGCGCGGGACGCCGGTGTAGGTGGCATGGCCGAGAATGGCCTGGCAGACGTCCTCGGGCATCCCCCGGTCCCGGAGGAGGCGCACACCCTCGGCGGGATGCTGCTCGGTGGCGGAACGGGCGTCGTTGGGGAAGCGCTCGTAGTCGAAATCGTGCAGCAGGCCAGCCAGGCCCCAGCGGTCGGCATCGCCACCGTAGCGGGGGGCCATGGCGCGCATGGCGATCTCCACGGCGTACATGTGGCGGCGGAGGGCATCCGACTGCGTGTACTCCTGCATCAGGGCAAGGGCGTCGTCGCGGGTCATGGGCATGGGGAAAAACTACACACGAAACCACGAAAGCACGAAACCACGAAGGCGCGGGCTTCGTGGTCTCGTGACTCGTGACTCGTGACTCGTGACTCGTGACTCGCAGCTTCCCTCAGGGCACGAGCGGAACCGTGGTGCCGTACTTCTGGTTCACGGCCGAGATCACCGAGTCGGCGATGAGTTTCTGCGCCAGCGACGACGGGTGGAAGCCGTCGAGCGAGAAGATCGGCCCGAAGGTGACGCTGCCGCCCGAGAGCGCCTGGCTCAGGTCCGGAAATGGAGGAATGCTGCCGTCGGCGCGGAGCGCGGCGAACGGCGCATTGATGTCAAAGACGGCCCAATCGTTCTCGGCCGCCACCGCCTGGATGACTGCGTTGTCCGCATCGAGGGCCGCCACGATGTTCACCAGCTCCGCCGGCGTGATCACGTCGGTATCCACGCTGCAGTCGAGGGAGGTGGAGGCCCCCTGCGCGGCGGCGGCGATGAGCGGCACGCCCTTCACCCAGGGCACCAGGATGGAATCGCCCTTGGCGCCCGGAACGGCGGCCCCGGGGGCGCAATTGTTGTTCACGGTGAAGGTTGGCGGGAACGGTGACGGCGTGGTG
>DASTBA010000003.1:0-9093 GCA_035712285.1 Gemmatimonadales bacterium
TGGGCGGTACGCTGGACCTGACCGGCCAGATCACGGTGCAGGACCCGACCCCCGACGCAGCCGATCTCAACCGCGCCGTGACGCTGGCGGATTTCACCTATGCCTTCACCAGCCCGATCGCTCGCTCGTTCACATCGGTGAGGAACGGCACGCGCAACCTGACCGGCTCGGCCACGAACATCACGCTCAACAACAACGTCACCATCCACCGGTCGGTGCCGTCGAAGCCGCTGGCGACGATCGTCCACAATCTCCAGGCGGTCTTCACGCCGGAGGCCGGCTCCACCATCACCGCCGGCAATCCGCTGCCGAACGGCACCATCGTGGTGACGGGCCAGCTGACCTGGAGCCGGGACGGGCGGAGCCACGTGTTCACGGTGACGACGCCGGTGCCGCTGGTCTATGATGCCTCGTGCAGCGGGCCCCGGCGGGAGCGGATTTCGAGCGGGGAGATTCACTGGACCCTGCCGAGCGGCAAGATCATCATCACGACGTGGACGGCGTGCGGGGTGCCGCCGACACATCAGGTGGTCCTGCCGGCCTGATTCACCCGGCCCCTCGGAGCGGGAAGCGATATCCCGTGCCGAGGGGCGCCGCCAGCCGATCGAACTCCGCATCGGGATCGTAGCTCTCGTACAACCCCCGGCCCCGCTGTACCTCCAGCCACTCCATGAATCCGGACGTCCCGGCACCACCGGATCGGCGCTGAGTCTTCGCCGCCTCGATGGCAAGGTCGTTGGCGTACTCGTTCTTCGGGTGCCCCTTGTGGCCCCGCACCCAGGTGAACTGTACGTCGTGATCGCCGGTGCGCCGGATGAGTTCCTGCCAGAGCTCGAGATTCTCGATGGCGCCGCCCTTCCGGCGCCAGCCGCGCGCCTCCCAGCCGGGCGCCCATTCGCGGACACCCTTCACCAGGTATTCGGAGTCCGAGACAATGAGCACCCGGAGCCGCTTCCCCTTGGCGGAGAGCGCGGTGAGCGTCGCGATGGCGCCGGCCAGTGCCATGCGGTTGTTGGTGGTGGCCGGTTCGGCGACGGTGACGTCCCGCCGCTCGACACCCCGGCTGGTGCGCGCCTCGATCAGCCCGCCGGCCCCGCCGGGATTGTCCCCCGACTGGCCGTTCCCGAGGCAGCTCTCATCGAGATGCACGACGACGCTGGAAGCCGGCACGCGCCCTCAGTCGCCGATGATCTGGAACTCTTCCAGATCCTCGAGCCGGAAGGTGAGCTCCTCGCCGGTCATCGGCAGGTGCCCGATCAGTGCGTCCCGCCCGCCCACGGTGGTAAGCCGGCGGGCAGTGACGATGTACTCGGTGCCGCGCCGACGCACCGCCACTCGCAGGTTCTTGCGGGCGGCGTTCTCCAGGCGGTCCATCTGGGTGGGTGTCCAGCGCATGGGGGGAAGATAGGCGGGCAGGGCGGGAGGGACGGGTCTCAGACCCGTCCCTTCGCCTGCCCGCCCATCCGGGTCACGATCCTGCCCGGCTCCCCTGTCGTCACCCTGCCGACCGTGGCCGAGGCGAGGGAACCGGCATCGCGGAGTGAGGCGACGAGAGCCTCGTGGTGCGGCTCGGCGATGCAGATCAGCAGCCCGCCGGAGGTCTGCGCGTCCGCAGCGAGGACCCGCATCTCCTCGGGGGCGTCGGCCGCCCACGTGACGTGGGTGGCGTTCTGGAGGTTCCGCCGGGTGCCGCCGGGCACGACATGCTTCCGGGCGAGCTCCAGGGCATGGTCGAGCAGCGGCAGCTCGTCGAGCCAGAGTTCCGCGGCGCCGCCGCTTGCCTTCATCATGCTGCCCAGGTGCCCCACCAGCCCGAAGCCGGTGACATCGGTGGCGGCGCGGGAGCCGTGCTTCACCGCGGCCTGGCAGGCGGTATCGTTGAGCGTGCTCATGGAACGCACCGCCTGGGCGAGTCCCGCCTCGTCCAGCACGTCGCGCTTGAGGGCGGTGGTCAGGATGCCCGTACCAAGGGGCTTGGTCAGGACCAGCAGGTCGCCGGGGCGGGCGCCGGCGTTGGTGAGCATGCGATCGGGGTGCACCTCGCCAGTGACTGCCAGCCCGAACTTGGGCTCGGCATCGTCAATGCTGTGCCCGCCGAGGATGGGGCAGCGGGCCCGGTCGGCAATCTCGCCGGCGCCGGCGAGCACCTGGCCCAGCAGCTCGAACGGCAGCCCCTCCCGCGGCCATGCGACGAGGTTGAGCGCAAAGAGGGGCGTGCCGCCCATGGCGTAGACATCGCTCAGCGCATTGGCGGCGGCGATGCGGCCCCAGTCGGCGGGGTCGTCCACGATGGGGGTGAAGAAGTCGGTGGTGGAGATGAGTGCGCGGTCGGGGCCCAGCCGGAAGACCGCGGCATCGTCGCGGGTGGAGGCATCCACCAGGATGCGGTCATCCTGCGTCGAGCGGACGTGGCGCAGCACTTCGCCCAGCTCGGCGGTGCTGAGCTTGCAGGCGCACCCGGCGCCGTGGGAGAGAGAAGTGAGGCGGGGCATGGCGGAAAGATGGGCGGGATGGGCGAGGGGGGCGAGGGGGGCGAGAAGAGGCACACGAAAGCACGAAAACACGAAAGTACAAAATGACTGCCGCTAACGAGCCGCGCCCATCCCGCCCATTCCGCCCTCCGGTCAGTACCAGAGCCACATCACTGCTCCCGCCAGCACCACGCGGAGCGCACCCAGGGCCAGGCGTTTCGCCGCGCTGCCGGAGCCGTCGGGTGAACGGAGCCCGTGCCGCACCGGTCCCGGCCACTCCATGAGAATGCCGATGAGGAGGAACACCAGTGGCCAGGTGCCCGATCCGATGCTGGCAAACCAGAGCGTGCCGAGGAGGGTGAGGAGCAGCGCTTCGACGACGTAGATGCGGATCGGCGCGCGGAGCCACCCGCCGGCATTGCCCGCGTGCGAGAGCCGCACCGACACCGCTTCCCACAGCAGGAAGAGCGCGGTCACCATGCCCCACGCGGCGAGGAGTTCCCAGAAGGCCATGCTAGGCGCGGGACGCGGGACGCGGGACTCGGGAATGGAGTTGCGCGTCCAGCGACCCGTGTCCCGCGTCCGTCGTCACCACCGCCGCAGCGAGTCGGCTGACATCAGGTTGCCGCGGGCCATGACGTACCGGATGCTGCGGGTGTTGGTGATGTCCTCGTAGGGATTCCGTGCGAGCACGAGCAGGTCGGCCACCCGCCCGGGTGCCAGGGTCCCGATCGAATCGGCGCCGATCAGCAGCGCGGCATTCCGGGTGGCGGCGAGCAATGCCGCTTCCGGCGGCATGCCCGCGCGCACCAGCAGTTCCAGCTCCCGGTGCTCGCTCTCACCCGGCACCAGCTGCTGGTTGGAGGCGTCGGTACCCGTCACGACGATGCCCTTGCTCAGGTAGAACAGCCGCAGGAAGAGGTCCTGGTTGGGCCGCGACTTCCGGAACGCCTCGAAGTCCGCCCTGGTCCAGCCCGCCCGCTGGATCATGCCCGCCGTGTTCCACCGCTCGATCTCCGGTCTCGGCACCGCCTTGAGCGCCGAGTCGGTGTAGGTGGCGGGATCATCGAGGCGGCTCAGCGTCTCGTGCAGTACCAGTGTCGGCACCAGCACCACCTGCTTTCCGACCAGCGCTTCCGCCACCCGGTTGAGCGACGCCGAATCGAGTCCGGCCCAGGCCTTCTCCGAGGCGGTCCACCCCTGGAAGAAGCCGGCGCGGTGCGCCGCATAGAGCGCCTCGGGCGTCCGGCTGGCCGATTCCGGCACGCCGGTCATGTGCTCGATGCCGCGCACCCCGAGGTTGGCGGCGGTAACGGCGTCGGTAAGGCCGAGGTGCGCGCTCACGCGGAGCTGGAAGGTGCGGGCCTCGTCGGTGATGGCCCGCATCAGCGCAGGGTCGATGCGGGTGTAGGTCTTCACGAAGTCGACGCCGACCTGCACCAGGCTGTCCACCGCCCGGCGCGCCTCGCGCTCGTCGTGCACGCCGAAGGCGCTGGCGTAGGTGGGCGGCACCCCGTCGATCATCGCACCCGCCGCGTAGATGCGGGGGCCCGCGATGGAGTTGAGGTTCACCTGCTGGCGGAGCGGGAGGATCGAATCGAGCGCGCCGTGCATGTCGCGCACCGTGGTGACGCCGTACGCGAGATATCGCGGCAGCGCCCAGCGCTCGACATGGGCATGCGCGTCAATCAGGCCGGGAATGATCCACCTGCCGGAGACATCCACGACGCGGTACTTCCGGTCCTCCTTGAAGGAGGCGCGCGGCATGATTGCGACGATGTGGGTGCCACGCACGATGATGACGGCGTCCTGCAGGGGCGCGCGCCCGGAGCCGTCAATGACGGTGGCGCCGACCAGCGCAATGCCCTCAGGGCCGCGATCCCGGCACCCCGCCACCAGCACGGTGACGAGGGCGAGCGCGGCCCGGAGGAGATGCGTCCCGCGGTGCGCGGTCAGCGCCGTGCAGCCTTCCTGGCGGGCTTCCGCTTGGCGGCCTTCTTCGCCGGCTTCCGGGTGGCCTTCTTCTTCGGCCGGGGCTTCTTCGCGGCCTTCTTCTTCGCAGCTTTCTTCTTCGGGGCTGCCTTCTTCCTGGCGGCCGTCTTCTTCTTTGGCGCCGCCTTCTTCCGGGCAGCGGCCTTCTTCTTCGGGGCCGCCTTCTTCTTCATGGGCGCAGGCTTGGCTGCGGCCGGCCGGTCGAACATCGGCGCCGGTGCCGGCTCCGGTGGCATGCCGAACACCGGTGTGGGCGGCGGCGGGAGCGGCTCGCGCGAAAGGGGGGTGTCATCCATCCAGCCGCCGCTGGTCCAGCCGGTATCGAGATCGTCTTGCGCGGACATTGCTGCTCCATGGCTCGCACTACGGCATGACCCGCCGCCGGGGATACCCTCGGAAACCCGCCATCTCGCGATATAACTTGCACATCCCTCAACGTTGTGCAAGGTTTCCGCGCGAAAATGGGCATGGAGCAATGGTCGTGAGAGCTGGAGCGATTGCCGGGCTGGTACTCGCCGTGGCTCCCCTGTCCCTGTATGCCCAGTCGCAGGCCGTTGCGGACGTGCAACTTACGCCCCACGAGGTGGCTCTGTCGGTGGGCGATCGCCGTCCCCTTTTCGCCGCCGCCTACGACGCCCAGGGCAAGATTCTCTCCGCCGCCGTCATCCAGTACCTCTCCAGCGACACCACCATCGTCACGGTCACCCAGGATGGCACTGTCACCGGCCGGGCCGCCGGTTCCGCCCAGGTGCAGGCGGTTGCAGGGGGGCGCCGGGACTCGGCCAGCGTGACGGTGGCGGGGGTTGCTCCGGCCACCCCGCCGGCGCCCGAACCGGCCGGCCCCACCATTACCGCCATCGTGCTCACGCCCGCCGCCCTCCAGCTCCTGCCGCTGGAACCGGCTCGGCTCATCGCGCATGTGACGACACCGGACAGCACGACCCCGGCAGTCCTGCCGCGCCTCACCTGGCGCTCCGGCGACTCGCACATCGCCGCCGTGGACCGGGACGGCGTGGTGGTGGGGATCGCCCCCGGGGTCACCACCATCACGGTCTCCGCCGCCGGTGGCGTGAGCGGGACGGTGGCGGTGCAGGTGGATACCGCCGTCTTCACCACGCTCGAACAGAAGGCCTTCTCGCCGGGCGGCACCGACACGCTCTATGCGACGGTGCCAAGCCAGGGCGGCCGGCACCTCACGGCGGGGCTCACCTGGAGCTCGCTGGATACCAGCGTCGTGCAGATGGCGCCGGGGGGCGTGGTGCATGCCCGCGAGCCCGGGCAGACCGACATCCTGGTCCGCGGCTACGGCATGACCGGCCGGATTCATGCCCTGGTGCACCAGCCGATCGTCACCTTCAACATCGCGCCCCGCGCGAGCGAGGGCGTCATCGAGGTGCCGATCACCACGGCGCGCCACTTCGAGGCGCAGGGGCTCGATGCCGGCGGCAACGTGGTGGCGGATGCGCCCATCACCTATGAAGTAGGCGACACCGCCGTCGTGCAGTTCTCCGCCAGTACCGGCACCCTTACCGCACGGAAGATCGGGCAGACCACGCTCACCGCGCGGCTCACCGGATTCCAGCCCGCGGTCTGGACCGTTCGGGTGGTACCGGTGAAGGTGGCACTGGACCGGCACCGGATCGCGGTCGGTGTGGGGGACCGGATCCAGCTCGCCGCGCGCCTGGTGGATTCGAGCGGCGCCATCGTGCCGGGGGTGTCGGGACCGGTGACGTGGACGAGCGCGCGATCGGACGTCGCCTCGGTCAGCGCCGGCGCGATCAGCGCCTCCTCCCTCGGCTACACCCGCGTCCGCGCGAGCACGCCGTGGGGCACCGCCGACACGGTGGATGTGTACGTCACCGGGGATTTCCTGCTCTCGTCCGACCGCGCGGCGCGGGGAGGAGTCGGCATCTACCAGGTACGGTTCGCCGACCCCGCCACCTTCGCGCCGGTGCTCACCGATACCTCCACCAACCTCGATGCCCAGTGGTCGCCCGACCGGACCCGGATCGCCTTCGCGTCCAACCGGGGCGGCACATTCGATATCTGGATCATGAACGCCGACGGCACCGGCCTCACCCGTGTCACCTCGGCGCCGGGCGACGAGACCGAACCGGTCTGGACACCCGACGGGAAGCGGCTGGTGTACACCGCCGCCACGAATGGGCAGACCCAGATCGCGAGCATCGGCACCGACGGGTCCGATCCGGTGACGCTCACGGCCGCCGCCGGCGGGAACCGGCAGCCCGCCGTCTCGCCCGACGGCCGCATCATCGCCTTCTCGAGCGCGCGGGGCGGCAACTACGACATTTACCAGATGGGCATTGACGGCTCGGATCCGCGCCGCATCACGAATACGAAGGAGCGGGACCAGTCGCCCCACTTCTTTGCCAACGGCGACCTGCTCTACGCCACCGACCGCCCCAAGGGGGGCACCTACATCGTGAAGCAGAGCGGTGTGAGCCGCACCGTGCTGGCGGAGACCGACGACGCGGTGGTGGCGCTCTCGCTCTCGAGCGATGGACGGCGATACCTCTACCTGGCCGGTCGCCAGGCGGACAAGGGGCCCAAGGTGGAGTACCGTCTCGTCACCCAGCGCACCGGCAATCCGCCGGAGCCGGTGATCGTGCCCCTCGGGCCGGGCGAGCAGGTTGCGACGCCGTCGTTCTGATTGTCACTCTGAGCATATGGATGCCGTTGCAACGACCGTGACCGGTTGGCATTGGAATGACGGGCAACCGTCGCCCCGGCGAACGCCGGGGCCCAGAGGGCGGATCCCGGCATGCTGGATTCCGGCTTGCGCCGGAATGACGACGTGGGAAGAATTGCCCGGCCGCCGCATTGCGGCGCAGGATGACAGCCGCAAGGACTGATATGCGAGCTCTTGCCCTCACAAGTGCCGGTGGCCTGGACCAGATGGAAGTCCTGGAACTTCCCGACCCGGGCGCACCGGGCCCCGACGAAGTGCTGGTGCGGATGCACGCGGCGGCGCTCAACCGTCTCGATCTCTTCGTCACCGAGGGGCTCAAGGGGGTTGAATATCACTTCCCGCACATCGTGGGCTCCGACGGCGCGGGTGTGGTGGCGGCCGTGGGCCGGAACGTCACGGCGCCGGTGATCGGCGACCGGGTGATGCTGAACGGCGGCGTCTCCTGCGGCCACTGCCGCTTCTGCCGGCGGGGCGAGGAGTCGCTCTGCGATTCGTTCCAGGTGCTGGGCGAGCATCGTGCCGGCACCATCGCCGATTTCGTCACCCTGCCGGCGGTGAACGTGGCGCCGGTGCCGGACGGGATGACCTGGGCTGTGGCGGCGGCCTATCCGCTCGCGACCCTCACCGCCTGGCGGATGCTCACCACCCGTGCGGCGCTCGCCCAGGGGGAGACGCTCTTCATCTGGGGGGCGGGCGGCGGTGTCTCGCAGGCGTGCATAAGGATCGGGCGGCACCTGGGCGCGACGGTGATCGTGGCCGGCTCCACGGACTCCAAGCTGGTAGCCGCCACCGAACTGGGCGCGCACCATGTGATCAACTACCGCTCGGAGGATGTCGCGGCGCGGATGAAGGAAATCACCGGCCGGCGCGGCGCGGACGTGGTGGTCGATTCGGTGGGTGAGGCAACCTGGCCCACGACGCTCCGGATCGTGAGCCGGTCGGGCCGGATCGTGGTCTGCGGTGCCACCACCGGGCCGAACCTCGCCTTCGACGCCCGGCGCCTCTTCTGGCACCAGTGGACCATCATGGGCTCGACGATGGGCAATCGCCGGGAGTGGATGGAAGTGGTGGCGCACGCGGCGGCGGGGCGGCTCTGGCCGGTGCCGGACATGATCGTGCCGCTGGATCGCGCGGTGGAGGCGTACCGCCGGCTTCAGGGCGGTGAGCAGTCGGGCAAGGTCGTCATCGAGGTGGCATCGTGAGCGAACTCTGGAACCGGTTGCTGATCGGCGCGAGCCAGATCGGCAACGTGCTGCCGGCGCTGATCGGCGCGGCACTGATCCTCATCACCGGCTACCTGCTCGCGCGCCAGGTCCAGCGCTGGGTGGACGACACGCTGAAGCGCATGGACTTCAACCGCGTGGCCCATGCCGGCGGGCTGGACGAGGTGATGGGCCGCACCGGCTCGCGGCTCGACCCGGTACGCGCCCTCGCCAAGCTGGTCTTCTGGCTGGTGATGCTGGTGGTCATTCTCCTGGCCAGCACGGCCCTCGGCCTCGAGAGCATCAACCGGATGTTCGGGATGATGCTGGGCTACATCCCGACCCTCATCGCCGCGATCGTGATCGTGATCCTCGGCATGGTGGTGGGGGAGTTCGTGCGGGCGCTGATCCTGGCGTCGGCCGGCACGGTGGCGGGCGTGCCGACGCTGGCCAAGATCGCCAAGGGCGCGGTGATCCTGATCTCGGTCTTCATGGCGCTGCAGCAGGTGGGCGTCGCCGAGGACATCGTCACGGCGGCCTTCACGCTGATCCTGGGCGCGGTGGCGCTGGCGGCCGGGCTGGCGTTCGGGCTCGGCAACCGGGAGCTCGCGGGGGAGATCACCCGCCGGTGGTACGAGGCGGGGCAGCGACGGGACCGCCGCCGCACCGACCGGCCCGGCCCCAACACGCCGCCGGCGGATGAGCCGCCGATGATGGA
>DASTBA010000004.1:0-12340 GCA_035712285.1 Gemmatimonadales bacterium
CAGGGCGGAGCGCGAACGTACCACGCACGTCACCCCGGCGAAAGCCGGGGTCCAGTGATGGGAGGGATGGTCAACCTGGATTCCGGCTTTCGCCGGAATGACATGGATTCCCGCGTGCGCGGGAATGACGAGGCGGACGCAACCTGCCCGCCTTGTCCGCCTCGTCCGTCCTATTTCAGATTCCCCACCCACCGCGGCCCGCCGAGCGGCCGGTAGTTCACGTCCAGCGCATCCAGGCGCTTCAGGTGCGTGTCCAGCCGACGCAGGAAATCCCCGTAGTTCCGGAGGCTGTCCGGCGTCCACATCACCTCGCTGAACGCCGAGGTACGGGGATACGCCATGTACTCCGCCTGCTTCGGCGTCGGGATGTACTCGGTCCAGATCTGTACCTGCGCGCCCAGCACGTGTTTCCGGTAGGCCGGTTCCAGCGAATCAGGGTAGGGCTCGTAGGAGTACACGGTATCAATCGGCAGGAAACCGCCGATGGCCACCGGTTCGCTCTTCTGGTCCAGTGACTGGTAGTGATCGAGATAGGTGTGACTCCCCGGCGCCATGACGACGTCGTGCCCCTGGCGCGCCGCGGCGATCCCGCCCGCCACCCCGCGCCATGACATCACCGCCGCGCCGGGGGCGAGGCCGCCCTCGAGAATCTCGTCCCACCCGATCAGCCGGCGGCCATGCGCGGTGAGGAGCTTGTCCATCTGGCCAATGAACCAGCTCTGCAGTTCGTCCTCGTTCCGGAGGCCGAGCTCCTTGATCCGTGCCTGGATCTCCGGGCTCGCCTTCCACAGCGTCTTGTCCGCCTCGTCCCCGCCCACGTGGATGAACTTCGACGGGAAGAGTTCCATCACCTCGGTGAGCACATCCTGGAAGAACTTCACCGTGGCATCGGTGGGGTTGAGGATGTTGCTGAAGACGCCCCAGTAGGTCGCGACGGTGGTGGTGTCACCCGCCATGCCAAGCTCGGGATAGGCCGCGATGGCGGCGACCGCATGCCCCGGCATCTCGATCTCGGGCACGACATTGATGTGCCGGTCCGCCGCGTAGCGCACGATCTCCCGGATGTCATCCTGGGTGTAGAACCCGCCGGTGGGGATGCTGTCGAAACGCATCGGCTGGCCCCTGGGCGGCCAGGGCGGAATCATGGTCTGCCGGCGCCAGGCGCCCACCGTCGTGAGTTTCGGATACTTCTTGATCTCGATCCGCCAGCCCTGGTCATCGGTGAGATGCCAGTGGAAGGAATTCATCTTGTGGAGCGCCAGGAGATCGATGTACTTCTTGACGAACTCCCTGGGCATGAAGTGCCGGACGACGTCGAGGTGGGCGCCGCGCCACGCGAACCTCGGCGCGTCCTCGATCCGGACCGCCGGCATCGCCCACCGGACGCTGTCCACCGGTGCCGAGCGGAAGATCGCCGGCGGCAGCAGCTGGCGGATGGTCTGCACACCGTAGAAGAGGCCGGCATCGGTGCGGGCCCGCACCATTACCCGCCTGGGCGTCACGGTCAGCCGGTATCCCTCGGCGCCGGCGGACGCGAGCGACGTATCGCGGATGAGCACGATCTCGTGTCCGGACGCGACCGCACCCCGGCGCACGGTGAGCCGCCAGCCGGTGGCCGGCTCCAGGTAGTCGGCCAGCTGCTCGCCGACATGGCGGGAGGTGCGTTCCACCCGGATCACCGTTCCGGCCGTGAGGCGGAACTCGCCCGGCTCCATCGTGACCCTGGCAGGGCGGGGTATCACGGTGAGCGCCTCCTGCGCACCGAGATTCCGGGGCATGAGAAAGGCTGCCCAGACAGCGACCCCGCAGCGGAACAGGGCTCGGGTCAGGGCGCGGCTATGGCCAGCGGGTGGGTTTGGTGGCATTATGGGGATTCGGGATTCGGGACTCGGGACTCGGGTCTCGCGACCCACGACTCACAACCGTCGCACCGCCCGCATCACGACGAGCAGCACGGCGGCGCCGATGAAGGCGACCACGATGGCGCCGATCAGTCCGCCCGCGGGAGAGGCGACGCCGAGCGCATTGAAGACGAGGCCGCCGATGATGGCGCCCAGCATGCCGACGATCACATCACCCAGGAGGCCGTAGCCGATACCGCCGACCGCGTAGCTGGCGAGCACGCCGGCGACCAGACCAACCAGAATCCACGTGAGCAGGGGCATGGGGGCCTCGACGGGACGCCTCCTAACATAAGGGCGCCTCCGCTCGTGCGGTAAGACCTGGAGACCCATCATGGCCAACTTCCAGCGCACCATCCAGTCCCCCGACGCCACCGAGCGCGCGGTCATCCACCGGCGGCCGGACGGCTTCTATGCGGTACATTTCGAACGCTTCGATGACTCGGTCGTCACCGCAATCGGTGCGATGAGCGACCCGTTCTGGCGGCTGGAGGAACCAGCCGCGGTGCTGGCGACCCTGGAGGAGGCCGAACGCCTCGCCCAGGCACGTTTCGGCACCTGAACCCGCGACCTGGACCACGATGATCACACTGGCCGGCTGGTTCTACCTGGCGTTCTTCGGGCTCCTGATCCCGTGGCTCGCCTTCCGCTCGCGCGACAAGCTCGCGGCGCACGGGAGCGTTCCCCGGGAGCGCCACTTTGTCAGCGTCATCTTCCAGCTGCTGGTGTTCCTCGTCATCTCGCTGGTGGTGGCCCGGGTCCAGCTCATCCCCGTGTGGAAGGCGCCGGGCGGACGGTGGCTGCCCTGGATCGTGGCGGCGGGCTTCGTGGCTCTCGGCGTGCTGCTGATGCGCCCGCGCTGGCGGGCCGGCGTCGTGAAGCGTGACCCGAAGATCCGGCTCTTCATGCCGGCCACCCCGCGGGAACGGTCGCTCTGGGTGCTGCTGTCGGTCGCGGCCGGCGTGAGCGAGGAAGTGACGTACCGTGGCGTGCTCTTCGCGCTGTTCTGGATCTGGACCGGCTCACCGCTCGCGGCCGCGGCCATTGCCGCGGTGATCTTCGGCGTGAGTCACGTGGTCCAGGGATGGCAGGCTGCCGGCATCGTGACGCTGATCGCGCTGGCGGCCCACGGGCTCGTCTGGCTCGACGGCACCCTGTATCCGGTGATCGCGGCGCACATCGTGTACGATGTCATCGCCGGCCTCACCTATGGCCGCCTCGGCAAAGAACTCGGATACCCCGACTCCGCTTCGTCCGGCATCACCCCCGATCCGCTGCCGACACCCTGAACGGCCTGCCTGCGGAGGTCCCCATGCTCGACCACATCCGCCGTCTCTTCGCCCATCTGGCCTGGGCCGATTCGCACGTGCTCGAGTCGATCCGCGAGGCCGGAGACCCGCCCCGCTCTCGCGAGCTCTTTGCCCACATCATCGGCGCCGAGCTGGTCTGGCTCGCGCGCATCGAGGGACACAAGTCCGACGTGCCGGTCTGGCCGGAGCTCTCGCTCTACCAGTGCGGCATCCATGCCGGCAAGGTACGCGAGGGATACCAGCGCCTTCTCGGCACACTGGACGAACCGGGCCTCGGTCGCATGGTGCACTACGTGAACAGCGCGGGCCAGGCCTACGATTCCGAAGTGGGTGACATGCTGCTCCAGGTGGCGCTCCACGGCTCCTACCATCGGGGGCAGATCGCCCAGCTGATCCGGGGCGGCGGGGGCGTGCCGAGCCCGACCGACTACATCGGCTTCGTACGGGGCGCGCCGGCCGCGACGCGGATGGACGGCGCCGACCACCGCTGATGCAGCAGCCGATTGTCGGATACCACCAGGATGAGGAACGACACTGGGTCGCGGAACTCGCCTGCGGCCACACCCAGCACGTGCGGCACGACCCGCCCTGGCAGGTGCGCGAATGGGTCACGACGCCGGCAGGAAGAGCGAGTCGGCTGGGGATGATGCTGGAGTGCCTGAAGTGTGACGGGAAGGAGTCGGCAGTCGCCCGCTGACTGTCGGCCTACACGTACAGCTTCCCCGGCTCCGCCGCCGCCAGCTCCACGAGAAAATCGCTGAGCCACCTGACCACCGCCTGCACGAAGCGCTCGCCCTTTGCCGCCGAAGCGGCGGCGGGATTGCCGACGCCGGTGTCATCGGTGACCTCGATCCAGTGCCGTGGTGTCCAGGCCGAGCCATCCCGGAAGGCCTCGATGCCGAATGGGCGAGCGGTGCCGGGGCCGACGCCGGAGAGCGGCCGCACCAGGTCCGGCGCCACGTGCTGCATGACGCTGGTCTCGAGTTCGCCGGCATGGTCGCCGGGTTCGTCGAAGTAGTCAGCGGGCCTGACCGCGCTGTACCAGTTGGCCTGGCAGAGCAGCAGGCCCGCCTCCGGCTGCAGCTCCCGGATGATCTGGCGGAAGTCGTTGCCGCCGTGGCCATTCAGGATGAGCAGCTTGCGGACGCCGTGCCCGGCGAGCCCCGGAAGCAGATCGCGGATGACCGCCAGTTGCGTGCTCGGGTTCATGTTGAGGCAGAGCGGGATCTCGCGCTGCCCGGTCTGCACGCCGAAGGGAATTGCGGGGAGCACCACGACCCGGGCGCCACGTTCCCACGCTGAAGCGGCGGCCCGAATGGCCACCGCCCCGGTCTCGATGGTGTCGGTGCCGTAGGGCAGGTGCCGGTTGTGGGCCTCGGTGGCGCCCCAGGGAAGGATGGCCACCTCGAACGGCGCGCCCCGGACCTCATCCCACGATGCTTCAGCCAGGACGTACGGGCGGGCAGCCATTCCGGGATGTCGCCCCTACCTCAGCGACTTCACCGCCCGCTGCGCATCCAGCAGCCGGAGCTGTTCGTCGGCCAGGCGGCCTTCCTTGTCGGCCAGGGACTTCCGGGCATTCGCCAGATCCTTCCGCCGCTGGATGGCGGTGCGGGTCGCGGTCTGGACGTCGGTGTCCATCTGGGTCGTGAGCGAGGCGCTGTCGGCGGCGGCCAAGGTTGCCTGACGGTCCACCAGCGCACGCTCCGCGGCCACCACCTTCTGTTCCGCCCGGGCCACGTCGCGCCGCGCTTCCTGTACGCCGATCTCGTCATCGCGCACGTTGCGCGCGCGCTCCAGGAGGTTGATCCGCACCTCCTGGGCCCCCTTCTGGCGCTCGAGCTCCAGGCGGTCGCCCTCCCGCTTTTCCTTCTTCGCGAGGTCCAGGCTCTTCTTGATCGTGGCGAGCTGGGACTTGGCGATATCCCTCCGGGACTCCGCCTGGCTCTTGTTGTTCCGGGCCTCGTCGATCGCGCGGGTGGCGGCGAGCTCCTCGTCCCGGGCCGCATCCTCTGCCTGCCGGAGTTCGTCCGGCGTGCCGACGGTGATCACCGATTCGAGGGCCCGTTCCACCGGAGCGCCCGGTGCGTCCTGGGCGGCCAGCGGGGTCGCGAGCATCATGAGCGGAAGCGCGCATAGCGCGAGCGGCAGGCGATATCTTTGGGGGCAGCGGTTCATCCGGCGTTCCTCCTGAGCGCCACCGGCCCGGCGCGCACGCGCCGACCAGCCGGTCTTGTTCCGCCAATCTAACGTCATTCCGGAGGGATGGTACGATGCAATACCCCACCCGCGGTCGCGCCGCAGCGCTCTCCCTGGTGGTACTCGGGCTCCTCTCTCTGTCCACGGCCGGCGAGGCCGCGGCCCAGGACTCGGGCAAGCGACTCCACACCACCGGCAATGTGAGTTTCGTCAATACCGCCGGCAACAGCGACCTCACCACCCTGAGCGGCGGTGAGCTCCTGACCTACACCACGGCCGACTCACTCTGGAAGCTGCAGCAGACGGCCGGGGCGGTGTACGGCCATTCCCAGGATTCCACCACGGCCAGCGCGTTCAATGCCGGCGGCCGCCTGGATCGCACCCTCTCCTCACGACTCTCGGCGTTCGCGGGCGCGAGCTGGATGCGGAACCGGTTCGCCGGCATCTCCCGCCGGTTCGAGGAGCCCATCGGGCTGGCTTACCAGCTTCTGGCGCTGGCGCGGGACCAGCTGAGCCTGGAAGGGGGCGCCTCCTTCACCCAGCAACGGAGCACCGCCGGGGTGAGCGACAATTTCGTGGCCGCCCGGGCAGCGGGGAACTACAAGCACCTGCTTACCGACAAGGCCTTCGTGTCGCAGTTCGTCGAATTCCTCCCCAACCTCAAGACCAGCAAGGACTTGCGCGTCAACTCCGAGACGGCCATCGTGGCGCCGATCTCCACCGCGCTGGCGCTCAAGGCGTCCTACATCATCCACTTCGACAACCTGCCGGAGCCGGGGTTCAAGAAGACGGACCGGATCCTGAGCTCGGGGCTTCAGGTCACGTTCTAGCCGTCGGGGTGGACGAACGGCGGATTTCGCTCCATTGTGTAGGGAGCGCTGTCCCGGGCGCCGTGCCGGCGCGGGCGGACTGGTCTCACCTCATCTGGAGGCGGTATGGGTCTCTTGTGGACGCTGGTGATCGGTCTGGTGGCGGGTATCGTGGCCAAGATGCTCATGCCAGGCAAGGATCCGGGAGGTTTCATCGTCACGATGCTGCTGGGCATCGCCGGCGCCTTCGTCGGCACCTGGCTTGGCCGCATGTTCGGACTCTACCAGGAAGGGCAGAGCGCGGGATTCATCGCCTCGGTGGTCGGCGCGATCATCCTGCTCATCATCTACCGGCTCATCAAGAAGAAGGCACCGGCCGCCTGATCCGGCGGGCCGGTGTGCGAACGGGCGGCGGACCGGAGTCCGCCGCCCGTTTCGCATGCCACCCGCGATGCGTCAGTCGTGCAGGACAAATGTCACCTTCATGACCACCCGGTAGTTCACGATCTTGCCGTTCGCGACATCCACCTTCATGGACTTGACCCACGCGCCCTGGACATCCTTGACCGTCTTCGTGGCGCGCGCCACGCCGGATGCGATGGCGTCGTCGAAGCTCTTCTTCGATTCGGCCGAGAGTTCGATCACCTTGGCGATTGACATGCGGATTGCCCTTTCGGTTACTTGACGTCGAAGTCCCGGGTGCCGGCGCTCTGGCCGTCAGCCCAGATGGCCACGTGATAGGTGCCGGCCGGCCAGCCGCCCGGCTTGCTCACGTGAAACTCGGTGGTGGCGGGGCCGGTGGGGGCGATGGTCTTCGCCGTCGAATCCACCGTCACCGTCTTGCCGCCCCTGGTGTAGGTCCAGACCGCCGTGATGGTGGCGGACGGCGGCGCGCCGTCGGTGAGCACTGCGGCGTAGATGGTGTCCTTCACGCCGAACGTGGTCTTGGGCGCGGTCACCTTCATGTCGGCGCCGATGGCGCTGCCGATCTGCACGTCAGTGACGCTCAGCGTGGCGGGCACGGCCGGGGCCGCGGGCGTTTCCACGATCGGCTGGGGTGCTTCCTTCTTCTTGCAGGCGACGACGGCGCTCGCTGCGAGGACGGCCGCCAGCACGCGCATCCGGATGGGCATGGGAAAGCTCCTCGATGAATTCAGGCCTGGGGAATGTTCAGGACCTGGTCGGGATAGATGAGGTCGGGGTTCTTGATGGTGTCCTTGTTCGCTTCGTAGATCAGCTTCCACTTCGAGGCGTCGCCATAGATGTGCTTGGCGATGCGCGAGAGGCTGTCGCCCTTCTTCACGGTGTACGTCTGCGCCGCCGCGGGCGGGGCATCGGGCGCCGTGGAGCTGGCGCCGCTCTGTACATCGGAGAAATCCGGCATGGAGTCATTGGGGGTCGGCATGGAGTCTGTTTCCTTCCTCGTGAATGGGCCGAATCACCGCACCACGTCCTGTGATCTACAGGCTGCGGCGCAGAACCGCAAATATCGGGTTCCGGCGGGACGGATTTCGTGAGCCGGGTCACACGCCGCCGTGCCGAAGCGGCCAGAGGCAGGGAATGGGGCGCCCTCGTCGCGTGGATCATCGGGGTGGAGGCCGTCGGAGGGCTGGGGACCCTCCTTGCCCGGCCCGGAGCCTGGTATGCGGGACTCGACCAGCCCCCGGCAACCCCGTCCACCGGACTGCTGACGCTCGGATGGTCCGTCAGCTACCTCCTGCTGGCCCTCGCCATGTGGCTCGCCTGGCGCGAACGGGCGCGGGTGCCGGTCAGGCGCGAGCTCATGGTGGCCGGTGCGATGATCGCGCTGTCACTGCTCTGGACGATCTGCCTCTTCGGTGCCCGCCGTCCCGACCTGGCCGGGCTGGTCGCGACGGCATCGTGGATCCTTGCGGTCTTCCTGCTCAGGCGGTTCGGCGGCATCCGGCGCCTCGCGGCAGCCTTCCTGGCGCCGGTATTCTGCTGGGTGTCGTATATCGCCGCGGTCACCATCGGTATCTGGCTCCGGAACGGCTGATGGCGCCGGTTTCCACGTATGAGCGGATCTATACCGTGGTGCGCCGCATTCCCCGCGGCCGGGTGGCGACGTACGGCCAGGTGGCCGAGCTCGCGAGACTCCCGGGCCATGCGCGGCAGGTGGGATACGCCATGCACGCGCTGCCGGGAACGTCGAGTGTCCCGTGGCACCGCGTCGTCAACGCATCGGGAGGGATCAGCTGCCGGCGCGCCGCGGGTGCCGAGCTCGAGCAGCGCCTCCGTCTGGAAGCGGAGGGAGTACATTTCGACCAGCGCGGGCGGATCCCGCTCGCGCGCTACCGCTGGAAGCCGAGGCTGTCCTGATGGCCACCACAATCTCGCGTCCTGAACCGGGCGAATACGCATCCTTCTACGCCGGCTACGTGGACGAGGCAAAGGGAATTTCCGACCTGCTGGTGCACCTCGCCCGCCAGGGCGACGAGACCCGGAAGCTCTTCACCGCCCTGACCGACGCCCAGGCGGAGTTCCGCTACGCGCCGGGGAAGTGGAGCATCAAGGACATCGTGCTGCACCTGGCGGACGCCGAACGGGTGTTCAGCTATCGCCTGCTGACTTTTGCGCGGAAAGATTCGTCGTCGCTGCCCAGCTTCGCCGAGGACGGATGGGCTGCGTCGGCGAGCGCGGGCGTTCGCGGCATCGCCGGACTCGCCGCCGAGCTGCATGCCGTGCGCAGCGCCACGGTGGCGCTGCTCCGCGGCGTGGACGAGGACGCGCTCACCCGGCAGGGCATCGCCAGCGGCAACCCCGTGTCGGTCCGGGCGCTGGCCTGGATCATCGCCGGCCACGAACTCCATCACCTGAGAATCCTGCGCGAGCGCTACCTGCGCGCCTGAGTCCCACCTTCACCGAAGGTCCGTATCATGAGACTGATTGTCGCACTGGCCCTGGCCGGCGCACTCGCGTGCAAGCCGGGCGACGCCAACCCGCCCGCCTCGTCCGACCTGTCCGCCGTGCCCGCCACGTCCGCCACGTCCGCCGACACGTCGCTGCCGGTGATGACCGTCTACAAGTCCCCCACCTGCGGCTGCTGCCAGAGCTGGGTGGACGCCGTGAAGCAGGCGGGGTTCCGCGTGGAGGTGCATGACGTGGACGACGTCACCCCCATCAAGGATGACGCCGGCGTGCCGCAGGGGAAGCGTTCCTGCCACACGGCGATCGTCGGCGGCTACGCCATCGAGGGCCACGTGCCCCCCGAGACGATCAAGAAGTTCCTGCGCGAGCACCCGGCTGCCGCCGGCCTCGCCGTACCCGACATGCCGGTCGGCGCCCCGGGAATGGAAATGCCCGGCCAGCCCGCCGATCACTACGACGTGATCGCCTTCCGGTCGAACGGCACGACCAGTGTCTACGAGAGCCACTAGACTCACACCGGTCGTGCTGGCGCTGCTCGGCGCCTGTCACGCGCCGCCACCGGTGCCGCAGCTGTCGCTCGCGCGGGAGACGCAGTCGAGCGGTAGCACCGCGCTGCTGCAGGCGGTGAGCGCGGTGTCGAACGACGTCGTGTGGGTGAGCGGCCAGCGCGGCACGTGGGCGCGGTCGCTGGACGGCGGCCGCAGCTGGACCACCGGCGGCGTACCCGAGGGTGACACGCTGCAGTTCCGCGACGTCTACGCGGCGAGTGCCGACACCGCCTGGCTCCTCAGCGCCGGCAACGGCGACCTCTCCCGCATCTACCGCACCACCGACGGCGGCAGGTCCTGGACGCTCCAGTTCCGGAACACCGATCCCGCCGCCTTCTACGACTGCATGGATTTCTGGGACGCGCGCCGCGGACTGGTGTTCGGCGACGAGGTGAACGGCCGCGTCATGGTGCTGGAGACCACCGACGGCGAGCACTGGTCGCTGATTCCCGCGGGGCGGCTGCCGAAGGCGCTCGATGGGGAAGGGGGGTTTGCCGCGAGCGGAACCTGCCTGATCACCAGGCCGGGCGGCCACGCGTGGATCGGCACCGGCAACGGCGCCGTGTCCCGCGTCCTGCGCACCCGGGACTACGGCAGGAGCTGGACGGTGGACTCGGCGCCGATCGCGGCGGGAACCGGCGCCGGCATCGCGACAGTTGCCTTCCGCGACGATCGCCGCGGCGCGGTGCTCGGCGGCCCGATCGGCGAGCCGCTCGCCCGGACCGACAACGTGGCGCTCACGATGGATGGCGGCGTACGGTGGGACACCGGCGGGCGCCCGACCTTTGCGGGACCGGTGTTCGGCGCGGCGTTTGTGCCGAAGAGCGGAAACACGCTGGTTGCGGTCGGGCCCAGGGGCGCCAGCGTCTCGTGGGACGGCGGACGCCACTGGGCCGCGGTTGATTCACTCAATTACTGGGGACTCGGGTTCTCCCCCGACGGCGCCGGATGGCTGGTGGGGCCGAGGGGAAGGATCACGCATCTGCTGGTCAGTCGGTAAGGCGGACAGGCGCCGTCATTCCCGCGAAAGCGGGAATCCAGGTTGCCCAACCCTCCCGAACATGGGCCCCGGCTTTCGCCGGGGTGACAGCCTTGCCACCGCCCGCCTTGCCCATCCGGCCCATCCCGCCCATCTAGCTGCTCAACCCGCTTCTCAACGCGCCCGTCATCAGTTCCCGGAACCGGTCAATCTCATCCAGCGTCGTGTACACGTTCGGCGTGACGCGGACGCCGGAAAATTCGGGATGGTTGATGGGCGTGGTGACGATCTGGTGCTTGTCGTGCAGCCAGCCGACGATGTCGTTGGCCTTGAGCCCGTCAATCGTGACGAGGCAGATGCCGGCGCCGTCGGGCGAGTCGAGGGGAGTGAGGATCTTCACCCGGCCGTTGCCGTCCTTCAGCAGCGGCTTGGCCCACCGGTCCCGGAGGAACCGGAGCCGAGCCACCTTGCGCTCCACGCCGATGCCACGATGGAAGGCGAGCGCCGCGGCAATGGCGTTGTGGTTGGCGGCGGGGTGGGTGCCGATCTCCTCGTACTTCCGGATATTCTCGTCCATGGATGCCGGGGTCGCCATCAGCGGCCAGATGGACTTCTGCTTGTCCTTCTTCACATAGAGGAAGCCGGTGCCGATCGGGGCCAGCAGCCACTTGTGGAGACTGGTGCCGTAGTAGTCGCACCCCAGGTCGTCCCGCTTGAACGGGAAGTGCGCGAAGGCGTGCGCCCCGTCCACGAAGACCTGGATCCCCTTGGGGCGCGCCAGGTCCACGATCTCCCGTACCGGCATGATCTGGCCGCTGAGGTTGGTGATGTGGGTGACTTCGATCACCCGGGTCCTCGGCGTGATCGCCGCCGCGAACTGCTGGACGATGTAATCATGGGACGGCGGCGGGAGCTTGAAGGAGATCTCCTTCACCACGATGCCGTGGCGCCGGGCCCGCTGGTCCCAGGTGGTCAGCATGCGGGGGTAGTTCTGGTTGGTCACCACCACTTCATCGCCCGGCTTGAGGTCGATGCCCTGGATCAGGGTCTCCAACCCTTCGGACGCGTTCCGCGTGATGGCCATCTCCTCCGGATCGCAGCCGAACTCCTCCGCCAGCCCCACCCGCACCGTCTCGATCCGCGGCTCCAGCACCCGCCACATGTGCTCGGCGGGGATTTCGTTGCAGAACCGGAGGTCCCGGATCATCTGCTCCAGCACGTGGGTCGGGCAGGGGCAGACGCCGCCGTTGTTCAGGTTGACGATGCTGCGGTCCACGTCGAAGGCGCGCTGGATACTGCTCCAGTAGGTCTCGTCGTCCGCGAGCGACTGGGCGCTGCGCCGGCCGGCGATGGCCCAGCTGTCTCGAAGGTTACGGGCCGCGCTGGTGCGGAGGACCGGCAGTGCCGCGGCGGCACCGGACATGGAGGCGAGGAAGGAACGCCGGGTGGAGTGCATCGAGGGCTGCTCCGGGACTCGGGATGGGGAGGGGACGCCACCAATCTGGGGGACACCGGCTGCGGGCGCCATGGGCGGGCCCGCACGTAGATTCCACCATGCCCATCCTCCTCCGGACCACGGTCCTCCTGATCTGCTCCAACGTCTTCATGACGTTCGCGTGGTACGCCCACCTCCGGAACCTGAACGACCGGCCCTGGTGGGTGGCCGCACTGGCGAGCTGGGCCATCGCACTCTTCGAGTACATGC
>DASTBA010000005.1:0-15495 GCA_035712285.1 Gemmatimonadales bacterium
TTCGTCTCCGCAAGCGCGGGGACCGCGGCCTGTGCCACGAGAAAGGCGGTCTTCACATTGATGGCGAGTTCACGATCGAGCGCGGACTCGGTGACCGCGGAGAAGGGGCCATATGTGGTCAGTCCCCCGGCGACGTTCACCACGACGTCCAGCCGGCCAAAATGCTTCCGGGCGGTCTCCACGGCGAGACGGGCAACGTCAGGCTCCGTCAGGTCTCCCGCCGCGGGGCGAGCCTCGATGCCCTGCGCCGCGAATTCCCGCACCCGCTCCGCCACGCCGACAGCATTCCGGTCACAGGCGACGATCCGCGCACCGGCCCGCCCGAACGCCAGTGCGACGGCGTTCCCGATCTGGCCGGCCCGCCCCACACCGGTCACCAGCACCACCTTGCCCGTGAAATCAGCCCTGGCCATCACGACCTCCCATCTTCCCGTCTTTCACGCCGCCCGCGGCGCTTCCAGCGCTTCCAGCCACGCGGCCGGCACCATCTGGGAACCGATGGTCCCGTGCTCGCCCTCGGCTTCCGACTCCCCATGCCAGTCGCTGCCGCCGGTCTGCAGGAGGCCGAGCTCCCGGGCAAAGCCCGCCAGACGCTCCACCACTTCCGGACTGTGACTCGGGTGCCGGACCTCGACCGCATCGAGTCCCTCGGCCCGGAACTTCTCCAGGATCTGCCGGGACGCGCGGTCCTTGAGGTGAGCGGCGCTCACCACGCCCCCCACACTGTGCGCCAGGCGCGCCACGTCGCGGAAGGTCGGCAGCACCTTGTCCACGAACCCCGGACGCCCGCGGCCGAGGTACCGATCGAAGGCCTCGGAGAGATCCATCACGATCCCGCGACCCACCAGCGCCCGCGCCACGTGCGGCCGGCCGACCGCACCCCCGGCGCTGGCGGCCAGCACGTCGTCGAAGGTGACTTCGAGGCCCAGGCGGCGCAGACGATCCACCATGGCGCGCGCCCGCCGCACCCGGTCGGCGCGGCAGCTGGCGAGGAAGGCATCGAGCGCGGCGTTCGCGGAGGGGAGGAAATAGCCCAGGACATGCATCTCGCCCCAGGGTGCGGCGCAGGAGAACTCGCAGCCGCCGATGACCCGGACTCCGAGCCGGGAGCCGGCGGCCTGCGCCTCGGCGACCCCCGCGAGGGTATCGTGATCGGTCAGCGCAATGGCACTCAGTCCCGCACGCTGCGCACGTTCCACCACGGCGGCCGGCGCGAGATTGCCGTCCGACGCCGTGGAGTGGAGGTGCAGATCAACCATCGGGCCGTCCACAGCGGCGCTCAGCGGCGATACCCCAGTTCCGGCGCCGTCCATGATGGCTGGCTCTGGGCGAGCAGGGCCCGGAACTCCGCCTCGCTCATGCGCGCAAACGAGAGTTCGCGGTTGCGACCGCCCATCGGTGAGTAACGGGCCAGGCGGGTCTCCACCGGTGCTCCACCGTTGCCGAGGCGACGGAAGACCACCCCGAACTCGTCCTTGCCGTACTGGGTCGTGCGGCCCGACACCGAGACCTCCCACCGGGTTCCGTCCGACTCGAAGATCCGTCGCGGCATCGGTGCCTCAGGCCCCGGTGTCGGGAAAGGTCTCGAGCCCGAGCTTCACGTCGGCCATGAAGCGATCGGCATCGGCACCATCCACGATGCGGTGGTCGAACGCCAGCGCCAGGAGCCCTCTGGAACGCACCACGATCGCATCGGCGCCGTCCACGGTGACCACGGCCGGCTGCTTCTCGATGGTCCCCACGCACAGGATGGCGACCTGGGGCTGGTTGATGATCGGCGTCCCGATGATGGACCCGAACACGCCGGGGTTGGTAATCGTGAAGGTGCCGCGCTGGACCTCATCCGGATTGAGCTTCTTGGTCCGGGCGCGCTCGCCGAGATCGTTGAGCGCCCGCCCGATGCCCAGGAGCGAGAGTTCATCGGCGTGCTTGATCACCGGCACGATGAGGCCCCAGTCCAGTGCCACCGCGATCCCGACGTTGATGTCCCGGCGGAAGATCGTGCCCTCCCCGGCGACGGCGGCGTTGATGACCGGGTGCTTCCTGAGGCTGTCCGCGACCACCTTGGTGATGAACGCCAGGTAGGTGAGGTTCACCCCACGCTCGCCGAATTCCTTCTTCCGCGCTGCCCGGATGCGGCCCACGTGGGTGTAGTCCACCTCGAAGATCGTGTTCACGTGCGCCGAGACCCGGCGCGACATGATCATGTGGTCGGCGGTGAGCTTCCGGATCCGGGACCATGGCTCGACCCGGTCCCCTTCCCACGGCTCCGCAGCGGGGTGGACCACCGCGCCCGCGCCCGCAGGAACGGCGACCGGCGCTGGCACGGCGGCCGCGGGGGGCATCGGTGCGGCCGGCGCCGCCGGAGCACCGCGGTCCAGATAGCTCAGGACGTCATTGCGCGTGACCCGCCCAGCGAGACCGGTGCCCGGGATGCTCGCGAGATCGAGGTTGTGCTCCGCCACCATCTTCCGGACCAGTGGGGTCGAGCGGCGCCGCAGGCGATCCTCCGCCGTCTCGGCGGCACCTCCACCATTGGCCTGGGCGACCGGCGCGGGAGCCGGAGCCACCGGCGCGGCGTGCGGTACCGGTGATGGGACTGCCGCCGGCTTCGCCGCGACCGGGGCAGGAGCGGGCGTGGCGGCAGGTGCAGGAGGCGCCGCAGGTGCGGCGGCCACGGGCGCCGGCGCCGCGGCCACCGCACCGGCTTCGGTCTCGATCCGTCCCACCACGGTCTGGATGGCGACGGTCTGCCCTTCCTGCACCAGGATTTCGGCCAGCGTCCCGGCGCTGGGCGCCGGAATCTCGGCATCCACCTTGTCGGTCGAGATTTCGAAGATGGGTTCGTCCCGCTTGACCGGATCGCCCACCTTCTTGAGCCACTTGGAGAGGGTGCCTTCGGCGATGGACTCACCCATCTGCGGCATGATCACGTCAATGCGAGCCATGGTCCAGGCCTGTCACATGCTGGGGTTCACTGCGGGCGGCGTCCGACGCGGCCGCGGCCCGGGTTTCCGTCAATCTAACCGGTCAGGGCGGGTCGCGCGGCTCAGTACGCCGCGAGCCACCGGAGCCCGCGCACCACGTCCGATGTCTGGGGCAGCACGAAATCCTCCAGCACCGGCGCGTACGGCAGCGGGACGTCATGGGCGCAGATCCGCCGGACCGGCGCGTCCAGCCACTCGAACGCCAGCTCGTTGATCCGCGCGGTGATCTCCCCCGCCACGCCGCCGGTCACCGTGTCCTCGTGCAGCACCAGCACCCGGCTGGTCTTCTTCACCGTAGCCACGATGGCCTCATCGTCCATCGGCGCCAGCGATCGCAAATCGATCACTTCCACCGACAGCCCGTCTTCCTTCTCGAGCTGCTCGGCGGCCTCGAGCGCCTTCCAGACGGTGGCGGCGTAGGTGATCACCGAAACATCCCGGCCCTCCCGTGCCACCCGCGCCTTGCCGATCGGCACCAGGTGATCACCCTCGGGCAGGGTCTCCTTGATGCGCCGGTAGAGGTACTTGTGCTCGAAGAAGAGCACGCAGTCCTCGTCCCGGATGGCGGACTTGATGAGGCCCTTCGCGTCCGACGCCGTGGCCGGATAGACGATCTTGAGGCCCGGCGTGTGCAGGAACGCCGCCTCGGGGTTCTGCGAGTGGAACGGCCCGCCGCGTACGTAGCCGCCGGACGGCCCCCGCACCACCATCGGGCACGGCAGGAAGGCGCGATACCGCGCGGTCGCCACGTAATTGGTAAGCATGTCATACCCGCACGAGACAAAGTCGATGAACTGCATCTCGCAGACCGGCCGCATGCCCATGTGCGCCGCCCCGGCCGCCGCGCCGATGATGGCGGCCTCGCTGATCGGGGTATCGATCACCCGCCGGTCACCGAAGCGCTCCAGCAGCCCCTCGGTGACCTTGAACGCTCCGCCGTAGGCACCGATGTCCTCGCCCAGGCAGAACACGTTCGGGTCCCGTTCCATCTCCTCGAACAGTCCCTGGCGGATCGCCTCGAGGTAGGTCATCTCAGACATCGAAGGTCCCCCACGCCGAGGGGCGTTCGTGCCGCTCCACCGCCGACCGCACGTCCTCGCGGAACCAGAGCACCGGGGCGGACGGCGGATCGGCAAGCACACCCAGCAGCGCGTCGCGTGCCTCGGGCGGCGGGGACTTCTCCGCCTCGTCGGTCGCAGCGTCCACCTCTGCCGCCGCGCGCGCGTCCACGGCCGCAAGATCCTCCGCCGTGAAGCCGGCACCCGTCAGCACCCGCTGGTACCGGTCGAGCGGGTCATTTTCCGCGGCCCAGCGTTCCCGCTCGCCAGGAGGAACGTAGGACTGGTTGTCGTGCTCGGCATGGCCTTTCCGCCGGTACGTCACCAGCTCGACGAGCGTGACCCCCTCCCCGGCGCGGGCCCGGTCCACGGCGTCCTTCGTCACCTCGTAGACCGCCAGCACGTCGTTCCCGTCCTCACGCACCCCGCGGATGCCGTATCCCGGCGCCTTCGCAATGAAGCTCTCGGCGGCGGTCTGCTTCCAGGTGGGCGTCGAATAGGCGTAGCCGTTGTTCTCGACCACGACCACCAGCGGGCAGCGCTGCACCGCCGCGAGGTTGATCCCCTCGTGGAAGGCGCCGGTGGAGGTGGCGCCGTCACCGACATACACGAGGCCCACCCGGTCCTCGCCCCGGAGCTTGAACGAGAGGGTGACGCCCGCCATGACCGGGACCATGTCGCCCAGATGGGAGATCTGTCCGATGAAGCCGCGTTCGGTGTCGCCGAAGTGGATGTTGAGCTCGCGGCCGCGGGTGGGGCTGTCCCCCTTGGCCATGTACTGGCGCAGGATCTCGAGCGGACCGGCCCCCTTCACGAGCATGGAGCCCAGGTTCCGGATGAGAGGGGACATCACGTCGCGCGGTTCGAGCGCATAGGCGCTCCCCACCGCGTCCGCCTCCTGGCCCAGGGACCGGAACAGGCCGCCCACCACCTTGGTCTGGCGGTAGAGCGCCACCAGCCGCTCCTCGAGGGTGCGGGTGAGGCGCATCCAGTAGTAGAGGTCCAGACAGCGATCGCGTGCCAGACGGGTGGGGAGCGGAGCGGAGACGGTCGTGGGCGACGCCACAGCGATGCCTGCGTGAAGAAGGTGGCCCGGCGGGCGGGAGCCGCAGCGTGCGGCTCCCCGCCCGGCCGGCGGTCAGGATGCGGACTCGATCCGCATCCCGTAGAACGAACGCCAGACGAAGAACACCGACACCAGGAAGAACACCGCCGCGATCACGTGCACCAGGGCGGAGCCCTTCGTGTCGCGGAGCGAGACGGCGAGCTCCACCGCCAGCAGCCCGAACAGCGTGGTGAACTTGATCACCGGGTTCATGGCCACGGACGACGTGTCCTTGAACGGGTCGCCCACCGTGTCGCCGACGACCGTGGCGGCGTGCAGGTCGGTGCCCTTCTGCTTGAGCTCGGTCTCCACGATCTTCTTCGCGTTGTCCCAGGCGCCGCCAGCATTGGCCATGAAGATGGCCTGGAACAGCCCGAAGAGCGCGATGGACACGAGGTAGCCGATGAAGAAGTAGGGCTCCACGAACGCGAACGCGAGCGCCGCGAAGAACACCGTGAGGAAGATGTTCCACATGCCGCGCTGCGCGTACTGGGTGCAGATCTCCACCACCTTCTTGCTGTCCGCGACCGACGCCTTGGCGGCCCCCTCCAGCTTCATGTTCCGCTTGATGAACTCCACCGCGCGGTAGGCGCCGGTGGTGACGGCCTGGGTGGAGGCGCCGGTGAACCAGTAGATGATGGCGCCGCCCGCCAGGAAGCCGAGCAGGAAGGGCGCGTGCAGGATGGACAGCTTGTCGAGGTTCTGGGTGAGCCCGTCGGTCAGCGCCACCACGATCGAGAAGATCATGGTCGTGGCGCCCACCACCGCGGTGCCGATCAGCACCGGCTTGGCGGTGGCCTTGAAGGTGTTGCCCGCGCCGTCGTTCTCCTCCAGGAACTGCTTGGCCGCCTCGAAGTCGGGCTCGAAGCCGAACTGCTGCTTCAGCTCCGCCTTGATGTTCGGCACCTGGTCAATGAGCGACAGCTCGTAGATGGACTGGGCATTGTCGGTGACCGGCCCGTAGGAGTCCACCGCGATGGTCACGGGGCCCATGCCGAGGAAGCCGAAGGCCACGAGGCCGAAGGCGAACACCGCCGGCGCCACCATCAGCGCGTCCATGCCCATGCCCGCGATCCAGGCGCCGATCCCCATCAGCGCCATGATGGTGAGGCCCAGCCAGTAGCCGCTGAAGTTGCCGGCCACGAGCCCCGACAGGATGTTGAGCGACGGGCCGCCCTCGCGGGATGACGTCACGATCTCCCGCGTGTGCCGGGAATCGACCGAGGTGAAGACCTTCACCAGCTCGGGGATGAGCGCGCCGGCCAGCGTGCCGCAGGACATGATGGTGGAGATCTTCCACCACATGGTGCCGTCGCCCAGGTCGCGGATCAGGAACCAGGAGACCAGGTAGGTCAGCACCATCGAGACCAGCGACGTGAGCCAGACCAGCGACGTGAGGGGTCCCTCGAAGTTCATCTTCGGGGCCGCGGCGTAGCGGGCCTTCGCGAACGCCTCGTTCACGAGATACGACAGGCCGCTGGCCACGATCATCACCACCCGCATGACGAAGATCCAGACCAGGAGCTGCACCTGGATCGTCGGGTCCTTCACCGCCAGCACGATGAACGTGATGAGCGCGACCCCGGTGACCCCGTAGGTCTCGAAGCCGTCCGCGGTGGGGCCCACCGAGTCGCCGGCATTGTCGCCGGTGCAGTCGGCGATGACGCCCGGGTTCCGCGCGTCATCCTCCTTCACGTTGAAGACGATCTTCATCAGGTCCGACCCGATGTCGGCGATCTTGGTGAAGATGCCGCCCGCGATGCGGAGCGCCGTGGCGCCCAGCGACTCGCCGATCGCGAAGCCGATGAAGCACGGCCCGGCGTAGTCCCCCGGCACGAAGAGCAGGATGCAGAGCATCATCACCAGCTCGACGCTGATCAGCAGCATGCCGATGCTCATGCCCGCCTTGAGCGGGATGGCGTAGCAGGGGTACGGCTTGCCCTTGAGGCTGGCGAAGGCGGTCCGGGAATTCGCGAAGGTGTTCACCCGGATGCCGAACCACGCCACGCTGTAGCTGCCCAGGATGCCCAGTACGCTGAACGCCAGGATCACGATCACCTTCATCGCGCTGTAGTGCTGGAGCACGCCGAAGTAGAGGACGATCACGACGCCGATGAAGACCTCCAGCAGCATCAGGAACTTCCCCTGCTGCACCAGGTACGCCTTGCAGGTCTCGTAGATCAGCTCCGAGACCTCGCGCATCGCCTGGTGCACCGGCAGGCGCCGGAGCTGGCTGTAGTTCGTGAGCCCGAACAGGAGCCCGAGCCCGCAGAAGATGAGCCCGTAGAGCAGGAGCGTGTGCCCCGGCAGGCCGAAGAAGCGCACCGTCGAAAGGTCGGGCACCTGCAGCGACGCCTCGCCGCCCTGCGCGAGCAGGGTGCCGGGCAGGAGGAGCGGGGCAAGCGCCAGCAGCAGGCGTGCGGGCGTGCGGGAGAGCGTGCGACAGAAGCGTGCCGCGCGGGGCGTCATGAAGGCTCCGATGAAGGGATGATGGGCGTCACGGCAGCAGTCAGTAGGCGCCGACCGGCCGGTGCGACGGATCGGCCTCGGCGTGCAGCAGCGTGAGAAAGCGCTTGCCGAGCTTGTCGAGTTCACTCTCGCCCGGCTGGTCGGTGCTCACCTGCACCCGGGTGTAATGCCCGCCCTCCGCCTCGGCGGTGAGGGTAAGCTGCCCGAGCGGGCTGGTGAACCGGCGCCGGCGCGGCGCCTCTTCGGCGGGCGAGAGCCGCTCGCCGAAGAACCGGGCGCCGGACGCAATGCAGGCTTCCGGGGAAAGCGAGGTGCGATGGAAGTACTGCACCTAGGCCTCCTGGTAGTACTCGATGCCGAGGTGCGTGATCTGCTCCTCCCCCTTCATCCACCGGAGCGTGTTCTTGAGCTTGGTGAGCTGGATGAACAGGTCGTGCTCGGGATAGAGCTTCTCCCCCACCTGCGGGCTCTTGAAGTAGAAGGAGAGCCACTCCTGGATCCCCGAGAGGCCGGCGCGCTGCGACAGGTCGAAGAAGAGGGCCAGGTCCAGGACCAGCGGCGCCGCCAGGATGGAGTCGCGGCAGAGGAAGTCCACCTTGATCTGCATCGGATAGCCCAGCCATCCGAAGATGTCGATGTTGTCCCAGCCTTCCTTGTTGTCGCCGCGGGGCGGATAGTAGTTGATCCGCACCTTGTGATACATGTTGCCGTAGAGTGCCGGATAGAGCGACGGCTGCAGGATGTGCTCCAGCAGGCCGAGCTTCGACTCTTCCTTGGTCTTGAAGCTCTCCGGGTCATCCAGGACCTCGCCGTCCCGATTGCCGAGGATGTTGGTGGAGTACCAGCCCGAGACGCCCAGCATGCGCGCCTTGAACATCGGCGAGAGCACCGACTTCATCATGGTCTGGCCGGTCTTGAAGTCCTTGCCGCCGATGGCGACGCCCTTCTCCCTGGCCAGGCTGATGATCGCCGGGATGTCGCAGGTGAGGTTCGGCGCACCGTTGGCGAACGGCACCCCTTCCATCACCGCCGCGTAGGCATAGAGCATGGAGGGGGCGATGGAGGGATCGTTCGCCTCCATTGCCTTCTCGAAGCTCGCCAGCGTCTGGTGGGCCGGGCCCGGCGTGAGGAAGATCTCGGTCGAGGCGCACCAGACGATGACGAGGCGGTCGCAGCCGTTCTTCTGCTTGAAGTCCCGCATGTCCTTCCGGAGCTGCTCGGCGAGGTCCTTCTTGGTGGGGCCCTTCTTGACGTTGACGCCCTGCAGCCGCTTGACGTAGGCCTGGTCGAACACCGCCGGCATCGGCTTGATGGCGCTCAGGAAATCCTTGATCGGCTCGATGTGCTCGTGCCGGTCCAGCACTCCACAGTGGAGGCAGGCCTGGTAGGCGTCATCCGGCACCGGGTCCCAGGCGCCGAAGACGAGATCCTTGAGGTCCGTCAGCGGCACGAACTCGCGGATGAGCGGCGCGCGGCCCTCGGTGCGCTTGCCAAGGCGGATGGTGCCCATCTGGGTGAGCGACCCGATCGGCTGGGCACTGCCCCGCCGGATGTTCTCCACGCCGGCAATGAAGGTGCTGGCCACCGCCCCCAGCCCCACCGTGAGCACTCCGAGCTTGCCCTTCGCCGGCGCGATCTGCCGCGCGGTCGTGTCTGCCACTGCTACGATCCTTTCGAGTGAGAGTCGGGGGCATCGGCGCCGTCGGCCACGCGATACACGTAGACGAAGCGCTGCACCACCGTGACGAGCGACGCCAGGGCCAGCAGCAGCACCGCCGCTTCCAGCACCTGGGCCCGGAAACCTGCGCCAAAGAACAGCGAGACCCCGCCGAGGCCGATGATGCGCTCGGCGCGCTGCGCGATCCCGACCTTGCAGTCGATCCCCAGCCCCTCGGCCCGCGCCCGCGCGTACGACACCAGCAGCGAGAACAGGGTCGCCAGCATGCAGACGATCACGGCCGGCAGCCGCCAGGCCACGTCCGGCGCGGTCAGGAGAAAGACCGCAATGCCGATGAACGTGGCCCCGTCGCCGACGCGGTCCAGGGTGGAATCGTAGAACGCGCCGAACCGGGTGGTCTGCGCGCTGCCGCGCGCCACCTGGCCGTCCAGCGTGTCCAGCAGCCCGCTCATGAGCAGCAGCGCGCCACCCCACCGCACATGGCCGAGCCCGTACACCACGCCGCTGACCAGCACGAAGAGCGTCCCGATGGTGGTAATGGTGTTGGGACGCACTCCCGCCCGGATCAGGGCGTTCACGGGCGGGCGGACGATGGCGTAGTACGGGCGTTCCAGGGCGCCGAGCAGCTTCAACGTCGGTCCGTCCTTCGTGGCTCCGGGGGGCGTCGTGCGGCCATCTCGGGGGCAAAGGATAGCGGAAGGCCGCCTTTCCGGCAATCGGCGCGGCACGGGACATGATGCGTCCGCCGGCGTCAACGCCGCCGTCAACCGGCCCTTGACGCTTCCCGGAATCGGGCGTATTCCCAACGATACCCTGCCCACTTCTCACCCGACGTGATGCCATGAAGCTCGTGACTCTCGGTACCCCGCGCCTCGACCGGCCTGACGCCACCGCCACCACTGCCCGGAAGAAACAGGTCGCCCTGCTTTCGTATCTGGCGCGCCAGGAGAACCGGGAAGCCACCCGCGCCCAGCTCGCCGACCTCCTCTGGGAGGAGGGAGACCGCGCCAGGGCCCGCCACTCGCTGCGGCAGGCCCTCTCCGGACTGCGCCCGATTCTGGGTGACCTGCTCGTCACCGACGGCGAGCACGTCCGCCTGTCCGGCCAGCTCCCGCTGGACCTGGCCGATCTCGAGGCGCGTGACGGGCGTGACGCCGCTCCCGGCGCGGCGTCAACCGAGGCGGAGTTCCTGCCCGGATTCGAGGATGTGGGCGGCGAGCGTTGGCGCTCCTGGCTCCGGAGCGAGCGGGACGCGGTCCGGCGGCGCTTCCGCTGGCGGAGCGGTCCGGTCAGCAATCGGGCCCGGCGGGTAGCCGCACGGGAACGGCAGGAACCGGGCGACCCGCTCGCCGAGGCGTGGGAGAACCTGCCGGAGGGCGCCGCGCTGCTGGTGGATGCCGCACCCGATGGCGAGCGCGCGGCCATGTGCGAGCGATTCGCATCGTCCCGGGCCGCGGAAGGACAGCTGCTGGCGGCGGATGCCGGAACGGCGCTCGCGCGACCCTACGCCTATCTTGGTCGCCTCTGCGCCCGGCTGCCCGAATTTGACGGCCTTGACGGAGCGCCGCCCTCCGCGCTGGCCGCCCTCAGGCGGTTTGCGCCGGGCCTTGCCAGCCGCTTTCCCCGCCTGCCCCTGCGCTCGACCCAGGGACACGATCCGGCCGCCGCCCTCGCCGAAGCACTCGCGGCCTCCGCCTCGCATGGCCCGGTGGCGGTCCTTGCCGCCGACTTCGAGCGGGCCGACGCGGCGAGTCGCGCCGTGCTGGGCCAGCTGGTGCGGGAACGGCCGGCGCGCGTCTCTGTGATACTGGTCGGACGCCTCGATGACGGCGAGGCCAGCGCCGAGCTGCGGAGCCTCATGCGCCTGCCCGGCGTGGTGGCCGTGCACCGGCCCGGGGACGCGATCCCCACGATCAGCCCGCCCGAACCGCCACCGCTGCCGCCCGCGGCCACGCTGGCTTCCCGCTTCACGAGCGCCGACCACCTGCTGCTCGCGGTAGGCGGAGCGGTGGCCCTCGTGGTGCTGGTACTCGCGATCCTCGCGTCAGTCTAGAGCACACGAAAACACGAAAGCACGAAATCGCTACATGTTTCGTGCTTTCGTGTGCCAACAGATGTCAGCCTCACCCTAGGGGCGATCCGGATACAGGAGGTACGGCGCAATCCGCTGCGCGAAGGCATCGCGCTCGGCGCGCCAGCCCGTGGTCAGGTCCGACGGGCTCATCCCCGCCACGAGCCCGGCCCGGAGTGCCGACGTTCCCGCCAGCCGGTCGAAGTGACTCGCGACAAACCGGAGCTGGCCGGGCTGGGCGTCGCGGATCGCCGCCAGCAGCATCACCGCCGTCACCGTCGGGTCATAGGCTGCCCGGTCGGTGACACGAAGCCGGATCCCGGCCAGCGTCGTGTCGGCGTACTTGCCGTCGCCCGGTGCATGCGGCGTGAACGCCATCGCCGTGAACGTCACGCCGCGCGGGGCCGCCAGGCGGAGCTGCGCCAGCACCGCCGCCGTGTCGAGCCACGGCGCCCCGACCTGTTCGAACGGATGGTCGCTCCCCCGCCCCACGCTCAGGTTCGTGCCCTCGAACAGGCAGGTTCCGGGGTAATGCAGCAGGCTCTCGAAGGTGGGCAGGTTGGGACTCGGACGGACGAACGGCAGGCCGGTCTCGTCGTAGTACTCGTCGCGCGTCCATCCTGACACCGGCACCACGGTGAGCTTCGCCCCGATGGCCAGCAGGTCATTGGCGAAGCGGGCCATCTCGCCCATCGTCAGTCCATGCCGCATCGGCACCGGCAGGCGGCCGACGAACGACGTGAACGCGGTGTCGAGCACATTGCCGCCGATCTGGCCGCCCAGCGGGTCGGGCCGGTCCAGGATCACCACCGGCATGCCACGACGCGCCGCGGCTTTCATTACCTCGACCGCCGTCGAGATGTAGGTGTAGTAGCGCGCCCCGGCATCCTGGAGATCCACCAGCATGACGTCCACGCCCTGGAGCATGGAATCACTCGGCTGCGCGGTCCGGCCGTAGAGACTGTAGATTGGAAGCCCCGTCGCGGAGTCCCGGGAAGAAGCGACCGTGGCACCCGGATCGGCGGCGCCCCGGAAGCCATGCTCCGGACTGAACAGGGCGACCAGCCGCACCCGGTCCCGCAGCAGGCGATCCACGTCGCTTACCCCGGCGCGGTCCACGCCGGTCTGGTTGGTCACGAGACCGACCCGCTTGCCGCGGACGAGCGCCAGGCTGTCCCGGAGCAGCACGTCAATACCGGGCAGGACTGGCGCGCGGACCGGTGCGGGTGTGCCCCCGATCGACGCGCAGGCCAGCACGGCCGCCATACCGCAACCCAACACGAGAGTCCGGTGCGTCAACGTCATCTCCTCCCCTGTCTCGCCATCGCCGTTTGCGCCTGTGCCACCGTGCCGCCCGTCGTGGAGCCTGCCCCGATCACGGCCGGCGTAGATCGCCTGCTCGATTCGCTGTCGCTCCGCGACCGGATCGCCCAGCTGGTCATGCCATGGATCCCGGGAACCTATGCCGCGCTGGACGACAGCGCCTTCCGCCAGGCGGAGCACTGGGTGGACTCGCTGCACGTGGGCGGGATCATCGTCTCGGTCGGCTCGCCACTGGATGAAGCGGCCAAGCTGAATGCGCTGCAGCGCAAGGCGCCGCTCCCGCTGCTCATCGCCTCCGACCTGGAGAGCGGGACCGCCATCCGGTTCAACGGCGGCACCCGGTTCCCACCCAATATGGGTGTGGCGGCCGGCGGCCGGGAGCAGGATGCATGGGAGATCGGGCGGATCACCGCCCTCGAGGGCCGCGCCGTCGGCGTGCACATCGCCTTCGCGCCCGATGCCGACGTCAACAGCAATCCGGACAATCCCATCATCAACACCCGTTCATTCGGGGAAAACCCGGACACCGTCTCGCGGTTCGTGGCGGCCGCCGTGCGCGGCATCCAGGCCAACGGGATGCTGGCCACCGCGAAGCACTTCCCCGGCCACGGCGACACCGAGACCGACAGCCACCTGGCATTGCCGGTGGTGAGCGCCGACTGGACCCGCCTGGATACCCTCGAGCTGGTGCCGTTCCGCGCCGCCGTGAAGGCGGGGGTGGACGTGGTGATGTCGGCGCACATCGCGCTGCCGGGCATCGACAGCGGACGGGTGCGGCCGGCGACGGTTAATCCCGACGTGCTCACCGGCGTGCTCCGCGACACGCTCGGCTTCCATGGCCTCACGGTCACCGATGCACTCAACATGCAGGGCGTGGTGGCCAAGTACGGCCCCGCCCAAGCCGCCGTGCTGGCATTCGAGGCCGGCGCCGACCTCCTGCTGATGCCGGCGGACGCCGGCGCCGCCATTGACGCCATGGAGCAGGCCGTCACCAGCGGCCGCGTCAGCGAGGCGCGGCTGAACCAGTCGGTGCGCAGGATCCTGGAGATCAAGCACGACCTGGGACTGTTCCGGCACCGCACGGTGGATCTCGATTCGGTCATGGCGACGGTCGGCCGGGCGGAGTTCCAGGCCTTCGCCGATTCGGTGGCCGCGCGCTCGATCGTCCTCGCGCGGGATGACGGCACGGTGGATTCGCTCGCCGCCGCGCCGCGGCGGATTGCGGTGATCCAGTACGGCGAGGGCACCGGCGAGAATGTCGGCGGCACGTTCGCCGGGGCGCTCCGGGCCTCGGGCGACACGGTCACCACCTTCCGGCTCCACGCCGAGAGCGGGGCCGCCAGCTACGACTCGGCGGCGGCGGTGAGTGCGGCAAGTCCGTTCACCATCTTCGCGGTGGCAGTGCGCGCGGTGGCGTGGAAGGGCTCCATCGGACTGCCGGCGCCGCTCGTGACCCTCATGGACTCCGCCGCCACGCGAAGCGGCACGATGCTGGTCTCGTTCGGTTCGCCCTATGTGAGTGCCCAGGCACCCGGCATCCGCAGCTACCTGCTGGCCTGGTCTACCAACCCCGAAAGCGAGCGTGCCGCGGCCCGGGCGCTCCGGGGCGGCGCCATCACCGGCCGGCTGCCCATCTCGATCCCGCCCGATCTCCCCATCGGGAGCGGCCTCATGCGAGGTGCCCGATGAAAACAGGATGGCTCGGTGTGCTGGTGCTCATGGCGGGATGCACCCGCCAGCCGGCGGCACTGCCGGCGCCGCTGGTGCGGAACCCGCTCACGCTGGCGGGCCCGTACCTCGATTCGATGATCGCCGACACGGCGGCGCCCGGTGCCGTCCTCGGCGTGAGCATCAACGGCCGGCATTTCTACTACGCCACGGGACATCTGGGCGTCGGCGACTCGACGGTGCCGGACTCCACTTCCATCTATGACCTTGCGTCCCTCACCAAGGTCATCGGGCTCACCACCGCACTGATGATCGCGGTGCAGGAGCACCGGATCGAGCTCGACGCGCCGATCCAGCGGTATGTGCCGAGCTTCACCGGACCGATGAAGGATCGGGTCACGGTCCGGCACCTGCTTACCCATTCGTCCGGCCTGCCGGCCTGGCGCCCGCTTTATACCGAAGCGACAACCCGGATCGCGGCCTTCGCCCTCGCCGACACCACGCCGCTCGATACCGTCCCCGGCACGCGGTTCGTCTATTCCGACCTGGGCGCGATCATCCTGACGCAGGCGGTGGAGGCGGTCTACCACGAGCGGATCGACTCGCTCCTCCAGCGCCGGCTCTTCGGTCCCCTCGGCATGACCGACACCCGCTATCTCCCGCCGCCAGACTGGCTGCCGAGAATTGCCCCGACCGAGAACGACCCCTGGCGCGGCCACATCATCCGGGGCGAGGTACACGACGAGAACGCCTCCCGGCTGGATGGCGTGTCGGGGCATGCCGGCCTGTTCAGCTCTGCCCGTGACCTGCTGCACTTCGGCGACTGGCTGCTGGAGGGCACCGCTCCCGGCGATGCCGAGTCGGCCGCCATCTGGCCGCTGCCGCCGGCGACGGCGCTGTCGTTCATTGTCCGGCAGGACATTCCTCGCGGCTCGAGCAGAGCGCTCGGGTGGGATACGCCGTCGGGCCGGAGCAGCGGCGGAGACTTCATCTCGCGGCGGAGCTACGGCCATACCGGCTTCACCGGCACCAGCATCTGGACCGACCCGACCCGCCACCTGGTGATCGCCCTGCTCAGCAACCGGGTGAACCCCACCCGGAAAAACGAGAAATGGGGCCCCGTCCGGGGCCAGGTC
>DASTBA010000006.1:0-5903 GCA_035712285.1 Gemmatimonadales bacterium
AGCGGGATGTCCGCCACGACGTGGAGCGGTCCGGGTGCCGGTCGCGATGAGGCCATCGCTGGCGCGGTGCTCTCGCCGGGTGGCGGCGGCTCACCGCAGCTCAGCCGGGTGCCGTGCATCCGGCTGGCGGAGTCGGACGCGGCGCATGCGAGCAGAAGCAGCAGGATCACCAGGCGAGTCATGTGCGCAAGCGGTACCCCACCGCCGGCTCGGTGATGAGCCACTGGGGCCGGGACGGGTCGGGTTCGAGCTTCTGGCGGAGCTGGGCCATGAAGACGCGGAGATACTGCGTCTGATCTGCCAGCTCCGGCCCCCAGACGGACTCGAGCAGCTGGCGATGCGTGACCACCAGGCCGGCATGGGCGGCCAGGGCGGTCAGCAACCGCCATTCAGTCGGCGTCAGGTGGATGTCCGTGCCGTTGCGCCGGACCTGACGTCCCTCCAGGTCGATCTCGAGGGCGCCGAGGCGAAGCGGTTCGCCTTGTATCGCTTGAGGCGCGGCATGGCGCCGCGCTACCCGGATCCGGGCCAGCAGTTCGCCGATGCCGAAGGGCTTGGTGAGGTAGTCGTCGGCCCCGAGGTCGAGCGCCGTGACCTTGTCCTGCTCCCGCCCGCGTGCGGACAGCACGATGATCGGGATCTTCCGCTCACTGCGCAGCGTGCGGGCCACCGTCAGGCCGTCGCCATCGGGCAGGCCGAGGTCGAGCAGGATGAGGTCGGGACGATGCCCTCGCGCGAGGATGAGCGCTTCGCGCGCCGTGCCCGCCTCGATCACCCGGTATCCGTGGGCGGACAGGGACGTGCGCAGGAAGCGCCGCATCTGCGGCCCGTCTTCCACGACGAGCACGACGGGAGCAGCGGTCGCCATCAGGGACGTCCAGCCCAGGCGCCGTCGGTGACAGCGGTCATGATGGCCTCGACACTATTTCCCGTTGCGGCCGGATCGAGCGGGATGGTAAAGCGGAATGCTGCCCCGCCGAGCGGGCTGTTTTCCGCCCAGATCCGGCCGCCATGCGCCGCCACCACGCCGCGGCAGATAGCCAGGCCAAGGCCCGATCCGCTGCCGGTGTCATCGGCCCCCGGCCCGCGATAGAACTTCCGGAAGACCTCCTCCTCCAGTCCCGGCGGAATGCCCGGGCCGCGATCGGCCACCTCAACGACAACCGATCCACTTTCCACCCATGCCCCGATCGAGACCGGCGTGCCTGAAGGCGTGTGGCGCGCCGCATTCTCCAGCAGGTTCACCAGCGCCTGTTCCACGAGGATCTCGTCAACGGGCACGAGGGGCAGGTCCGCCGGCAGGTGCACGGTGACCGGGTGCCGGGCGAGACGCTCGTCCACCCGAAGCCTTGCGACACCGATGAGCTCCTCCACCGGTACCCAGGCACGCTGGACCGCTGGAACACCAGTCTCGATCCGCATCATGTCGAGGAGGTTCGTGATCAGCCGGGCCATGCGCCGGGACTCCTCCACCACGGCGGCGGCAAGCTCGGCGCGGGCGTGAGGATCGGCGGCTGTGTCCGGGTCGAGGAGCGCGGTGCCGGCGCCCTCGATGCCTGCCAGCGGCGAGCGCAGGTCGTGCGAGAGGGAGCTGAGCAGCGTGGTGCGCAGGCGCTCGCCTTCCATCGTCACCCGGTCCCGTTCCCGCTGGGCGGCGAGGGCAAGCCGCTCGAGCGCGAGGCCCGCCTGCCGCACCAGAAGCTCGAGCGTTCGCCGACTATCGGTGGCGAGACGGTCGAGACCCGTGCCTCTCACCGCCGCGACTCCCTGGTCGCGATGGGGAGTCCGGATCGGCATGAGGAGGGTATCGCAGTCGGAGAAATCCGCCGTGGTCCGGCCAGCCGGCCGGCCATGTTCGAGGGCCCAGGCCGCCGCCTCGCGGCAACGGGCGTTGTTGAGCGGGGGCTGGGAGGGAAACTCCAGCGTCGCGGCGCCGGGTGGCAGCAGCGCCACCGCGGCATCACCGGCGACCGCGGCTTCGAGATGGCCGGCGAGAATGTCGGCCACGGCGCCGGGCGTGGCGGCGGAGCCCAGTTCCTCGCTCAGCGCAAACAGCGCGGCGGTTCTCCGCTCGCGATCCTCGGCCGCCACGGCCGCGTCGCGCACACGGGATGCCAGATGACTCATGATCACCGCGACCACGAGCATCATCGCGAACGTGAGGAAGTACGACGTGTCGTGGACGTTCCAGCGGCCGTAGGGTGGCACGAACACGAGGTCGAACAGGGCGATGCTGAGCACCGATGCCAGCAGGGAGGGGCCGCGCGAGTGGCGCACCGCCACGATCACGACGCCGAGCAGGTACAGCATGGCGACATCGGCAGGGCGGATCGTCGAGCGCACCAGGTAGCAGGCCAGCGTCACCGCGGCGACCCACGCCGCCGCGCTCGCATACTCCGGCCAGCGAGTTCCTTCGGCCCTGGCGACCATGCCTGAAAGCTACAGCGAGGCCGCATAAGGATTCCATATGGATTTCCCGGCGCCCCTCCTGCTCGTGACGTCCCGCGTGAATACTTGCGCGGATGACCTCCACGCCGCCTCGCGACGACGCTGCACCGCCGGTACCACTGACCCGCCGGCTCCGGCGCCTCCTGGTGGGCGGGCCCCGGGATCTGGCAGATCGCGGTCTCTTCCATCGGCTTGCGCTGGTGCCGTTCCTGGCGTGGGTCGGCCTTGGTGCGGACGGGCTCTCCTCCTCGGCGTACGGACCGGAAGAGGCGTTCAGGGCGCTCGGGAACTATCCCTTTCTCGCCCTGGGGCTCGCCCTGCTCATGGCGACGACGGTCTTCCTGATCTCTGCTGCGTACAGCCGGATCATCGAGGAGTTCCCGACGGGCGGCGGAGGATACGTCGTCGCCACCAAGCTGCTGGGGCCCCGGGCAGGGCTCACGTCCGGTTCGGCGCTGCTCGTGGACTACGTCCTCACGATCACGACCTCGATTGCCGCGGCGGGCGACGCCCTGTTCAGCTTCCTGCCGGGTCCGTGGGCCGGCGCGAAGCTGCCGGTGGAGGCGGCCCTCGTCCTGCTGCTCATGACGCTCAACCTGCGCGGCGTGCGGGAATCGGTGATGGCGCTGCTCCCGGTCTTCCTCCTCTTCGTGGTGACGCACGCCTTCGCCATCGCGCTCGGCATCGGCCGCCACCTGCCGGAGATTCCGGCCACCGTTCGTGCGGTGCATGCGGGATATCAGGCCGGGGTCTCGGCCATCGGCATCGGCGGGCTGCTCCTGCTGTTCGTCCGCGCGTACAGCCTGGGCGGCGGCACGTACACCGGCATCGAGGCGGTGTCGAACGGGCTGCCGATCATGCGGGAGCCGCGGGTCAGGACCGGTCAGCGCACCATGCTGTACATGGCGACGTCACTGGCCGTCACCGCGAGCGGCCTGCTGCTCTGCTATCTGCTGTGGCAGGTGGTACCGGAGCCGGGCAAGACTCTCAACGCGGTGCTGATCGGGCGCGTGGTCCACGGCCTGCCCCTGGCCCAGGCCTTCACCGTTGCCGCCCTGCTGGCGGAAGGCGCGCTCCTGGTCGTGGCGGCACAGGCGGGGTTCCTGGATGGTCCGCGGGTGCTGGCCAACATGGCGGTGGACAGCTGGATGCCGCACCGGCTCGCGAATCTTTCCGAGCGGCTCACCACCCAGAATGGCATCCTGCTGATGGGGATCGCCTCCCTCGCCGCCCTCGCCTACACCAGGGGCCAGGTGAGCCACCTGATCGTGATGTACAGCATCAACGTCTTCCTGACCTTCTCGCTCTCGATGTTCGCGATGCTGCGCTTCTGGGCCGGACGCCGGGATCACGCAGCCTGGCGCCGCCGGTCACTTCTCTTCGCCTGCGGCTTGGTGCTCTGTGCCACGATTCTCGTCATCACCGTCGCCGAGAAGTTCTTCGAAGGCGGCTGGGTCACGGTCGTGGTGACGTGCGGCCTGATCGCCTTCTGCCTGTGGGTGCGCCGGCACTACCATCGAGCCGCGAGGACCACCGACCAGCTGTTTCGCGAGCTCGGCGACCTGCCCATGACTCGGCCCGCGGCCCCCGTGACGGCGGCACCGGCGCCGAGCCTTCCCGTCGCCGGGGTGCTGGTGGGGAGCTACGGTGGAGTCGGGATTCACACCCTCCTCGGCGTGCTGCGAGCCTTCCCCGGCTTCTTCGGGGGCGTGGTGTTCATTTCCGTTGGTGTCATTGATTCCGGCGAGTTCAAGGGTGGGCACGCCGTGGACGAGCTGGAACACCGAACGCGGGAGATGCTGCAACGGTATGTGACGCTGGCGGAGGGCCTGGGTGTCGCCGCCGCCGCCCGGCTCGCTGTCGGCACCGATGTAGTCGAGGAACTGGAGCGACTCTGCCTGAACGTGTCGCGGGAGTTTCCGCGCGTCACGTTCTTCGCGGGCAAGACGATCTTCCAGCGCGAGCGGTGGTGGCAGGCCCTGCTGCACAACGAGACCGCGCTCGCCGTGCAGAAGCGCCTGCAGTGGGCCGGCCGTACCATGATGACGATGCCGATCCGGGTGCGGGCGATGCCGCAGTAACGGCGATCCTCCGCACGGTGGCGGCCTCAGGGCCGGCCACCACCCAGTTCCCGCGTCATCTCCTGCATGGTCCGGCGAAAGCCGGCGCGGGCGAACAGGTGCTGCGCGGCAGTGTTCTGCTCGGCCGTTGAAAGCACCGCCCGCGGCGCGCCCAGGGCCTCGAGGGCCGCGAGCGTCTCGTCGAGCAGCTGCCGCCCGATGCGGAGGCCACGCTGCGCCGGATCCACGACGAGATCATAGACCGCTCCGGCCGGCCCGCGCAGCGCCATGTAGTCCTTCCCTTCGAGACCGGCGTACGCATAACCGGCGACCTGGCCTTCCCGTTCTGCCACGAGGATGACCACGCCCGGCCGCTCGAGCTGCGTGCCAAGAAAATCGGCGTAGCCCTGCTCGGTCAGTGGCGTCGCCGGGATGAAGCGGGCCGGGTCGAAGTCGTGATGGGTCCGGACCAGCAGCGCGCCCAGTTTCCCGATGGCCGGGAGGTCCGCCGGCGCGGCTGGCCGGATGATGGCCGGCGGCTCCAGCGGCTTGGCCGGCTGTGCCACGCCCGGTGACACGGGCTCGGGAATGCTGCGGGTCCGGCGGTTCTGCAGCGTCGTGACGGTCAGGTAGATGACCGTGTCCCACGCATTGTGGATTCCCACGCAGAGCAGGAGCAGCGTGGCGATTGCGACCGCGAACAGCGGCACCGTCCGGCCCCCGATGAAGAGGAATGCCGCGAGCAGCACCGCGCCGTACGCCGCCGTCGGCAGCAGCACATGCCAGAGCCAGTCCTCGCCCACCGGCTGGTAGACCCGCTGCCGGAGCGTCCGCCGCAACACGATGGTGGAGTACAGGAGCGCCCCGAGGCCGAGCGCACCCAGGGTCTCCCGGAGTCCGCTGGACGAGGGCCAGGGCATGCACATGACGCAGGAGATGGCCACGGCCATCGTGAAATGCACCACGGTAGGCGTGCCGAATGCCGCGATCCCTCCCGCGGGGTCACCGGGGTCGTCCCTCAGCTGCAAGTCCGAGGCGAGCAGGCTCTGGACCACGAACTGCAGACCGGTCAGCGCCGCGGCGGCGGTGCCGGTAATGAGGTAGAAGTTGCCCCAGCCGGCGAGGGTTTCGTGCAGTGCGGGATCCATCGGCGCTCCAGGTGGTTCCTGCCGGAAAAAGAAAACGCCGCCCGACAAAAACGGACGCGGGACTCAAGACGCGAGTCCCGCGTCCCGTGTCCCGCGTCCATCTTTTATCGGGGCGCCCGGATTTGAACCGGGGACCTCCTGCTCCCGAAGCAGGCGCGCTAACCGGGCTGCGCTACGCCCCGTCCATTCACATGCGCTCGGAGGGACTCGAACCCCCAACCTTCTGATCCGTAGTCAGATGCTCTAT
>DASTBA010000007.1:0-26439 GCA_035712285.1 Gemmatimonadales bacterium
CGCGGGCCACGCCGGCGGAACTGCAGCGCGTCGTGATCCATGCGGAGCGCGGGGAGGAAAGCCTCGCGCGGCTCATGCAGCTCTACGCCGCGCACGACCTGGTACACCGGAACCAGATCGTGCGGATCCGGGGCGCGGTCAGCTGAATTTCACACGAAAACACGAAAGCGCGAAGGCGAGAGTGGATGGATCACGACGCGGGTTCCTGATCGGTTCCGGTCTCGGGCTCGCATCGCTGGCGCTGGCGGGGCCGCTGCGGGCACTGGACGCCGCCTGGCCCGGGCTGGGCGACCCTGATCAGGACCGTCTGCGCGACTGGATCGCGGCGCTGCGTGCAGCCGAGCTCACCGCGCGCGCTGCGCCATTGGGCACCGCGGCAATCCGGGTCGGTGAGCTCGCCCGCGGCACTCCCTACGTGCCCTACACCCTCGAGGAGTACCTCAAGGCCGGCGGCAGCCCGCTCGGCGCCGAACCCCTTGCTCTCTCGCTCACCCGCTTCGATTGCGTGACGCTGGTGGAGTCGTGTCTCGGCGTGGCCCGGACGGCATCGGGCGATTCGCCGACCTGGGAACAGTTCGGCCACGAGATCGAGCGGATGCGCTATCGCGGAGGACGGCGGCGGACGTACACATCCCGCCTGCACTACTTCAGCGAGTGGATCAGCGATGGCGCCCGGCGGGGCCTCGTGAAGGATCTGGGTGCCGGCCTTGGCGGCATCGCCGATGGGCGGCCATTGCGCTTCATGACCGGGCACCGCAGCAGCTATCCCGCCCTCAGGAATGATCGCGTCTTCCGGGAGATCGGGCAGATGGAGCGCCGCCTCGATCAGCACCCGCGCCATGTCATTCCCACGGCGCGGATCCCGGAGATCGCGGACCACATCGAGACCGGTGACGTGCTGGCTTTCGCCACCAGCATCCCCGGCCTCGACGTGACACATGCCGCCTTTGCCTACCGCCATCCCGACGGGCGGCTCGGCGTGCTGCATGCGCCCCTGTCGGGCGGCGTGGTCGAGATCGCCAGCCGGGAGCTGCCCGACTACGTCGCGGCCATCAAGCGCTCGACCGGCATTCTGGTGGCCCGCCCGCTGCCCGGCTGACTGCGCTCGACCCAGCCTCGGACGAACATTCAGAACCGCAGGGCCACGCCCACGACGGTGCGCCCATCGCGCCGCGTGACCAGCGGCGCCGCGCGGGCCGGCTCCTGATCGAGCCGGACCCGGTCCCAGTGTTCCGAATGTGACGCAGCGCCTGCGATCCCCCCGATCAGCCCGCCCCACATGCCGAACCCGGCCGCACCAATCGGGATCCAGGCGGGACCGTACTGGAACCAGTCGCCCTCGCGCTCGCTGGCCCAGGTCACGGCCCCGAGGACGGCGCCAATGCCGGCGCCGATCAGGGCCCCACGCCCCAGCCCGCGGCTGAAGTTGGAATGGATCCCGCGGCTTACCTCCAGTCGCCTGATGCTGTCACGCGCGATCAGCACCGTATCGCCTCCCGTGCGGATGCCGATCCCCGAGTCGTCGAAACGGATCACGACCCCGGCGACGGCGGCGGATGAGTGAGCGGGCCAGACCCGCACCCGGGTGTTCAGGTCGGGTGGCAACGAGGCGGACTGCGCCTCGAGCACCGGGGTGGTCAGGGCAACGACGGCGGCGAGCATGACAGTCAGGCGGCACATGGTGTTCCCCTGGGCTGGTGGACACCGGGAACAGTGCCGTGCGGCGCTCAAGCGGGCGTCAAGCCGTTCTCGGCACCACCGCCAGCACCCGGCCGATGAAGGCGGAGAAGTCCGCCATGAAGGCGGCGAGGAATTCGGCCGTCTTCTCGTTGGTGACCTCGCCATCCTCGGTGATCAGGCCCGGCTTGAACTGGATGTATGCCTCCGGTGCGTTCATCTGGGGGGCGTTGCAGAAGCTCAGCACGCTGCGCAGCTGGGTCTGGGCGATCGCGGTGCCGATGGCGCCGGTGGAGCAGCCGGTCACGGCCGTGGCCTTCCGGGCGAACGAATTCGTGCCCCAGGGCCGGCTGGCCCAGTCGATCGCATTCTTCAGCGCGCCGGGAATGCCGCGGTTGTACTCCGGTGTGACGAAGAGAATGGCATCCACCTCCGCGATGGACTCCTTGAACTTGCGCGCCACCGGCGGATAGTCGGCGTCGTAGTCGCGGTTGTAGAGGGGCAGGTCGCCGAAGGGGATCTCGGAGAACCGCAGGTCGGGCGGCGCGAGCCGGATGAGCGCCTTCGCCAGCAGCCGGTTGATGGATTGCGAGCTGAGACTGCCGACGAAATAGCCCACATGCTTGGTGGCGGACACGGGAATGCTCCTGGGAGAGAAAGGCGACACATTGCAGCGGCCTTGCCCAAAATAAAACGGCCTGACATCCGGACCGGATGCCAGGCCTTTCAGTTGCCCCTCCTGGGCTCGAACCAGGACTCTCCTGATCCAGAGTCAGGCGTGTTGCCAGTTACACCAAGGGGCACCGATGAATTGTCATGGAGCTGAGGGGGATCGAACCCCTGACCTCTGCAGTGCGATTGCAGCGCTCTCCCAGCTGAGCTACAGCCCCCGGAACGGGACGGGTAAGGTAACCGGGGGGCGGGGAGACGGGAAGATGCGCTACTTCACCGGCATCATCACATGCGCGTACTGGGTTCCGGCAAACATCACCCAGGGCCCGTTGCCCGGTGTGGCCGGCAGCCCCGCCAATGCCGTGGTATTGGCAGGAATCAGCATCATGTGCGGCGGCTCGATGTTCCACTGTTCACCTGCCGCCGGCACCATCTTGGCGGGATCGCTGTTGCTGGCGTCGGCACCGCCCTGCATCATGTACCCCACGCCGGCGACCCTGGTACTGAAGGGCTTGTTGTTCAGCACGGCATCGAACACCCGAACCCAGACCGAGTCCAGGCACATCGGGTCGTTCACCGGCGTCATGGGCATGTCGGGCAGGCAGGTCCACCCGTTGCTGCCCTTCCGGAGTTCCGTCATCGCACGACCGGCGGAGTCAGGCCAAGTCATGATCGCAGCCTGGCTGGCAATCAGATCCGGTCCGCCGCTCATGGCATTCCGGATCATCCACTCCGGACTTCCCTTCGCCGGTTCCGCGGGCGCCGCCGGCGCTTCTGCTGCCTGTGACGGGGTCTTCTCCACGGCGGCCTTGCACGCTGCGACTGGCAGAATCATGAGTACTGCGCGAAGCCATTTCATGGGACCCTCCCGGTCGAAAAGGCTTCAGGACTACGGCTGGGACTGCAGGTACTTCCTATTCTAGCTGCCGGTACGGGAGGTGGCTAGGAGACTCGGCGCTCGACGGCCCGGAGGCACTGCGCTCGCCAGCCTCAATCCGGAAACCCGACCTCCACACGCAGCCCGTCCCGCGCCACCGAGACCTCGGGGAAGACCGCCTTTGCTTCGGCGAGCAGTTCGGGGGCTTCGCGCGAGTAACGCGGGCTGATGTGCGTGAGCACCAGCTGCCGCACGCCCGCCTCCCGCGCGACCTCCGCGGCCTCCCGCGCGGTCGAGTGGCCGGTCTCCACCGCCCGGGCCCGTTCTTCTTCGGAAAAGGTGGCTTCGTGGATCAGCAGATCAGCTCCCCTCGCGGCTCGGCGCACACCATCGCACGGACGGGTGTCGCCGGTGTACACCACCGTGCGGCCGGGGCGGGTGGGCCCCACCAGCTGCGACGGCTCGACCACCCGGCCGTCCTCCAGCGTCACCGCCTGGCCCTTGTGGATCCGGCCCCAGAGCGGGCCCTCCGGCACCCCCAGCGAACGCGCCATGGCGGGATCGAAGCGGCCGAGGCGTTCGTGCTCCATCAGCGCCCAGCCGATGGTGTCAGCCCGGTGCTCGGTCTCGAACGTCACCAGGTCGTACTCCTTGCGGGCAAGGCGATCGCCCGCCCGCACCTCGACGACCTCCACCGGGAACTTGTTCCGCTCGATGCCCAGCGAGATGGCCGCGCCGAGGATCCGCTCCGCCCCTTTCGGGCCGTAGAGCGTCACCGGCTCGGTCCGGTCCATGAGCCCCATGGTCCGGAGCAGGCCGGTCACGCCCAGCACATGGTCGGCATGATAGTGCGAGAAGAAGATTTCCCGGAACGCGAAGCTGGCCCCGTAACGCATCATCTGGCGCTGGGTGCCCTCGCCGCAGTCGAAGAGCAGCGTCTCCCCCTCCCGCTGCAGCGCGAGGGCGGACACGTTGCGCTCCACCGACGGGCAGGCGGCGCCGGTGCCGAGGAAGGTGACGCTGAGCGACATGCGACGACTAGAAGACCTTGACGGTGATCGGGATCTTGCCCGGGTTCTGCTTGATGGCCGACATCAGCGAGTCCATCTGCGCCGTCATCTTCGAGAGATTGGTGTAGAGGGTGGTGTCCTTCGCCATCTTCCCGAAAGTGCCCTTCCCCGCCTGGATGTCGGCGAGAATCCCGTTGAGCCGGCTGGAGGTGGTCCGGAGCTCCGCCGACATCGCGGAGAGGTTCCGCACCAGCGAATCGCTCCCCCCCAGTGCCCGCTGGAGTCCCGGATTGGCGAGCGTGGAATCCAGCCGCGCCCCCAGCTGACGGAACTGCGCCATGGTGCTGGCCAGCTCGGCCGACGGTCCCTTGTTCGGGTCGCCGTAGAGCGCCATGGTCTGCTGGGTCGCGGCCAGGGTCTTCTGCAGCGCGGTCATCGTCGCGGTCAGGCGCTGCACCATCTCCGGACCGGTCATCTGCTGCAGGCCCTGCATCACCGAGTCGGCCCGGACGCTGAGCCCCGCAGCCCGGTCGGCGAAGCCGATCTCCCGCCCGCCGGTGATCACCGCGCCAGTCGCCAGCGGCGCCGCCGCCGTGCCCGGGTCAATGTCCACGGCATAGTCCCCCACCAGGCTGATGCTCACGATCGTGGCCTTCGCGTCGGCCTTCGGGGCGATCTTCTCCGGCAGGCTCACCGCCACGATCACGTCGCCCGGCTTCTGGAACTCGATCTTCTCCACCTTGCCCACCGTCACACCGGACACCCGCACCGGCGAGGCCCGCTTGAGCCCGCTCACGTCGCTGAAGCGGATCTGCACGAGGCCGCCGGTGGGCGACCGCCCGCTCAGCCACATCGTCCCGAAGATGAACACCAGGATCGCGACGATCACCAGCGTTCCCACTGTTACTTCCCGGCCGTATCGAAGGTCCATGCGGTTCACTCAGGCGGCGAAGGAGGGGTTGTCGAAGTCCCGTTCCAGGAACTCCTTGACCTTGGCATTGTCCGAATCGAGAAACTCCTTCGGGGTCCCCTGCATCACGACCTTCCCCTCGCTCAGCAGGGCGAGGCGGTTGGCGACCCGGAACGCGCCGCGCACGTCGTGCGTCACCATCACGCTGGTGACCCCCAGCTCCTCGTCCAGGCGCTTGACCAGCCCGTCAATGATGTCGGCGTTGACCGGATCCAGCCCCGACGTGGGCTCGTCGTACAGCAGGTACTTGGGGCTCCCCGCGATCGCCCGCGCGATCCCCACCCGCTTCCGCATCCCGCCCGAGAGCTCGGCGGGGTACTTGGGCATCACCAGGTCGGGCTGCAGGTTGACGAGCTGGATCACCTGCGCCACCCGCTGCCGCGCGTAGTCCTGGTCGGCATACTTGTTCTCGTCCACGATGCCGAGGCGGACGTTCTCGTAGACATCCATCGAATCGAAGAGCGCGCCGTTCTGGAAGACGTACCCGATCTTCTGCCGGAACTCGGAGAGCTCCCTCCGCCGCAGCCGGCTCACGTCCTTGCCGTCCACGATCACCTTGCCGGCATCGGGCCGGATGAGGCCGATGATGTGCTTGAGCAGGACGCTCTTGCCGGTGCCCGACGGCCCCAGCAGCGCCACCGTCTCGCCGTCCTGGACGTCGAAGTCCACGCCGCCCAGCACCACCTGCGCGCCGAAGCGCTTCACCACCCCGCGGAGCTGGATCATTGATTCAGCAGCAGCCGCGTCAGCACCGTGTCCAGCACCAGGATCAGCACGCTGCTCGCCACCACCGCCGTGGTCGTCGCCTTCCCCACTCCCTCCGCGCCCTGCTTGGTGTTGAACCCCATGTAGCAGGAGATGATCGTGATGGCGCCGGCGAAGAAGAAGGCCTTGATGATCGAATAGTAGGCGTCGAAGGGGCGGTAGTAGTACTGCGCTCCGTAGATGAAGTCGGCGTCGGTGACCGGCAGCACCGCCTTGACCGAGATCCAGCCCGCCGCGATGCCCGAGAGGTTGGCGAAGATGGTGAGCGCCGGAATCATGATGAACCCGGCGATCACCCGCGGCAGCACCAGGTGCGACGCCGGCGAGCGCCCCAGCGATTCCAGGGCGTCGATCTGTTCCGTGACTCGCATCGTGCCCAGTTCCGCGGCATAGCGCGCGCCGATCCGCCCCGCCAGGATGAGCGCCGTGAGCACCGGCCCCAGCTCCAGGATGATGGAGGAGACCACCAGCGTGCCCACCACGTAATAGGGGATGCTGCCGGTGAACTGGTAGCCGGTCTGGAGGGCGGTCACCGCGCCGGCGAAGGCGGAAATGAGCAGCACGATGAACAGGCTGCCGGCACCGATGTTCCAGGCCTCCGCCATCATGCGGGGCCACCAGATCCGCACCTCGGAGAGGCCGCGGATCGCATCGCCCATGAAGAACGTCAGGCGGCCGACTTGCGCCGCCGCGCCAAGGGTGCCGTGGCCGATGCTCCGGCGGACGTCGAAGGTCTGGGAAGCGGCGGGCATGGGATAGTATCTTGCCCCGTCATGGCACGTAAGTCCAGTCTTCGCACCGTCGTGGATGCGCGGGGCTTTCGGCGCCGGCTGCTGCGCTGGTTCCGGCGGCACGGGCGGGATCTCCCCTGGCGCCGCACCCGGAATCCCTATCACGTCCTGGTGTCCGAGGTCATGCTGCAGCAGACCCAGGTCTCGCGGGTGGAGCAGTTCTATCCGCGGTTCCTCGATGCCTTCCCCACCCTGCACGATCTGGCCGATGCACCACCCCGCGCCGTCCGCGAACACTGGGAAGGACTCGGCTATTACCGCCGCGCCGCCAATCTGCACCGACTGGCCCGGACGGTGGTGGCCGAGCGGGATGGCGTGATGCCCGACGATCCCGCCGAGCTCGTCACCCTCCCGGGGGTGGGGCGCTACACCGCCGGCGCGGTTGCCAGCTTTGCGTTCGAGCGCAGGGCGGCCGCCGTGGACACCAACGTGGCTCGCGTCATCCGTCGCGCCTTTCACCCCCGGTCGCCCTCGCCCGGGCGCATCTGGGCCACCGCCGAGGCGATCCTCCCGCGCCGGGGCAGGGATGCGTGGACGTTCAACCAGGCCATCATGGAGCTGGGTGCGCTGGTCTGCACCGCACGGGTGGCGAAATGCGGCGAATGTCCGGTGCGAGCGGTCTGCAAGACGGCCAGGCGAGTCGGTGGCTCGGCTGATGGGTAGGCGGTTGTCGCGCTGAGGCCGCGGCACGGCCGAAGAGGCCGGAGTCCCGTCGGATCCCCCGCTGTGCACATCCCTGCCCGCTCCGCGTCCACCCGGGCATGACAGGTTCCTCCACGGACCCCGCGCTCTGGGGCATGACACGCACGAGGTCCATCGCCGGCTTCGTCATCACCGAACTCACCCAGCCGCCCCACCGTCGGCTGCCGTGGCATGTGCACACCCATGCGAGCGTCTGCTTCGTGCTCGCGGGGCAGTACACTGAGCGCGTGGGCGCCCGGGAATGGGAATGCCCCCGGCACTCGCTGGTCCTCAAGCCACCCGGCGAGCGCCACGCCGATGAGTTCGGCTCGCGAGGGGGCACCTGTCTCCTGATCGAGATCTCCCCCGATCGGCTGGCCATGATCGACCAGCCCTCCACCATTACCACGCAGCCCGGCCTGGTTCGCAACCCCAGGCTCGCCGCGCTCGGCCATCGGGTGCACGGCGAATTCTCCGCCGAAGATCCCTGGTCGGCGCTGGTCGTGGAGGGGCTGATGCTCGAGATCCTGGGTGAGGGAGCCCGCGCGTGCGGCGGCCCGCGGACACGTGGAAAGCCGGCGTGGCTGCGGCGGGCCCTCGAACTGATCCATGACGGCTACGCGGAGCCGCTCACCCTGTCGTTCGTGGCCCGCGAGGTGGGGGTGCATCCGGCGCACCTCGCGCGCACCTTCCGGCAGCAGGAGGGCGTGTCGATCGGGGAGTATGTCCGCCGCTTGCGCATCGAACGCGCCACCGGGGAACTGGCCGGAAGCAGCGCGTCCATTGCCGGGATCGGCCTGCGTGCCGGCTTCTTCGACCAGAGCCACTTCTCGAGGGTCTTCCGCCAGCACACCGGCATGAGTCCGGCGCAGTTCCGCACCGCCAGTTGCCGGCGCAACGCCGGTACCGGCACGCAACGTCCGTCCTAGATCGGCCCCGCGATCTGTCCTAGACTGGTCCCACGCCGCGCTGTACCTGTCCCGGCGGGGAGGCGGGAATGTTTCGAGGACCTGGAATCTGGCTCCTGCTGTGCGCCACCATTGCCTGGCAGCCAGCCCACGGATTGCTCCAGGAGCGGGATGGCTCGCACGACTTCGATTTCGAGATCGGCACCTGGAAGACGCACCTGTCCCGGCTGGAGCGCCCGCTGAGCGGGTCCACGAAGTGGCTTGCGTACGAGGGCACGTCGGTGGTCCGCAAGATCTGGGACGGCAAGGCCAACCTGGTCGAGCTGGTGGCCGACGGCCCGGCCGGCCACCTCGAAGTGCTGTCGCTGCGCCTGTACAATCCCGAGTCGCGGCAGTGGAGCCTCCATTCAGCCAGCAGCCGGACCGGCGTGCTGAGCGTGCCCACCATCGGCCAATTCATCAACGGGCGGGGCGAGTTCTACGACCAGGAGCTCTTCAACGGGCGGGCGATCCTGGTCCGCAACGTCTGGTCGGACATCACGCCGGTGTCCTGCCGGTTCGAACAGGCCTTCTCCGTTGACGGCGGCAGGACCTGGGAGACGAACTGGATTGCCATTGACAGCCTGGTGAGGCGGTGAGAAAACCATGCGACGACCCGAAGCACTCCTCCTCGTGGCTCTGGCGCTCGGATGCGCCGACGGCACGGGACCGTCCGGCTTCCCCGAAGCGGATGCCCTGGTGGCAAGTCCCCACCACATCTGCCATCTCGGCGCTGCCGGCGCGGCCTGCTGGGGCCAGGGCGACCTGGGCCAGCTGGGCACCGGCTCCGCCACATCGGCCGCCACCCCTGCACCGGTCGCCGGTACCGTGAGCTTCAAGGCCATTGTGACCGGCTACACCCACACCTGTGCGCTCGACATGGACGGGGGTGCCTGGTGCTGGGGCTCCGACATCAACGGTGAGCTGGGGGCCGGCACGACGCCGGACCAGTCATGCCGCGGACTGCCCTGCCAGACGCGTCCGGTGAGAGTGGCGACCGGCGAACGCTTCACCCAGCTGGCCGCCGGTGACATGTTCACCTGCGGTCTCGCGACGTCCGGCACAGTCTTCTGCTGGGGCTACAACGACAAGGGCCAGCTCGGCACCACCGCGCGGATCGATACCTGCAACTCGCTCCCGTGCAGCCGGACGCCGACCGCATCTGGCGGCACGAGGACCTATGCCCGCATCACCGCCGGCCGTTCCAGTGTCTGCGCGCTCACCAGCCGGGGAGAAACCTGGTGCTGGGGCTACGACGGGATCTCCGTAGTGGGCTCGCACGCCCATAACTACTCCGCCGTGCCCTGGCTCAACAGCGACTCCCTCGCCTTCGCGAGCGTCTCGTCCGGCAACTACCACAGCTGCGCACTGGAGGCGGACGGGACGGCCTGGTGCTGGGGCATTGACGCCCTCGGGGCAGGCCCGGAGGTCGGGGAAGCAGATCAGCCCGCCCCGGTTACCGGCAACTATCGCTTCCGTGAGATCCGCGCCGGTACGGTGGCGACCTGCGCTCTCGATACCCACGGTCAGGCGTTCTGCTGGGGCATCAATGCCGACGGCGCGGTGGGCGTGGAGCCCATCGGATCCACGGTCTTCTTCGACTCCCCGCAGCCGGTGGCGACGAGTCTCCGCTTCATCCATCTCGGTGGCGGCGGCGGCACGTTCTGCGGCACCACGTCGAACGGTTCGGTGGCCTGCTGGGGTCGCGGCACCGATGGCCAACTGCTGAATGGCGGCACGAACAGCAGCGCACCGGTGATGCTGGGGCTGGACAACTAGGCGGGTCGGCGGCGGGGCGAGAGGATGTGCATGCGCCGGTCCCTGTGCCGTCCCGCCTTCCATGCCAACCTTTCGTGCCTTCGTGCTTTCGTGTGCGGTCCTGTCAGGCGCAGCCGGCTGCTCCGACTCCACCGGCCCCTCCGGCTCACCCCCCGCTCAGACTCTCGCCATCGGCGGCGGGCACATCTGCCGCATCGTCAGTTCCACCACCTCCTGCTGGGGCGGTGGTGCGCTTGGCCAGCTCGGCATCGACGCCACCCCTGCCGACACCACGCCGGTGATACTCGACGCGCCGGCCTTCACCAGCATCGCCGCCGGCGAGACCCACACCTGTGCCCTCGATGCCGCCGGGCAGGCCTGGTGCTGGGGCTCCAATCGCGATGGCGAACTGGGCACCGGTACGCTCGTCAATGACTCCTGCGGCGGGACCCCCTGCCAGCGGCACCCGGTGCAGGTGGCGACCACGGCCCGGTTCACGGCTCTCGCCGCCGGAAGCTTCTTCACCTGCGGCCTCACCGAGAGCCATGCCCTGATGTGCTGGGGCGTGAATGATGCGGGCCAACTCGCGACCACCGCCGACACCAACCGATGCGAGGCAGTCCGCTGCAGCCTGACGCCGTTGCCGACGTCCGCAGCGCACCCCTTCGTCCAGATCGTTGCCGGCCGAAAGCATGCCTGCGGGCTCACCACCGACGGTCAGGCCTGGTGCTGGGGGTTTGAGGCGATCTCGGAAACGGGAACGCATCTCACCCGGGCCCGGTTCAGCCCAGAGCAGGTCAGCCAGAGCGGGACGCTCCGCTTCCGCGCCATCTCCGCCGGCGGTTACCACAGCTGCGCGATCGCCGAGGCGGGCACGGCGTGGTGCTGGGGGCTGGATGCGATGGGTGCCGGGACCGACACCTTGGAGTCCCCGGATCCGGTTCGGGTTGCGGGCAGCACAACCTTTCGGCAGATCCAGTCGGGCCGGCTTACGTCGTGCGCGCTGGATCAGGATGGCAAGACATACTGCTGGGGAGCCAACAGCGATGGGTCGGTGGGCGTCGAACCGATCGGCTCGGCGGTGCGCTTCGATGTCCCGGTAGCGGCCGGCGGATCCCTGCGCTTCCAGTCGCTCATCGGCGGCTCCGGCAACTACTGTGGCACCACCAGTGAAGGACGCACGCTCTGCTGGGGCCGTGGCGACGAGAACCAGCTGCTCAACAACCACGCCGACGCAGCAACCCCCACCCCCTTGCCGTAAGGGCGCACGGCTGTGCGCCCTTCGCACGGCTGTGCGCCCTCAACACAGCAGGCCCCCGCTGCAGCGCGTCCCTACCTGAGCGCTGCCGCCACCAGCGCCAGCAGCGCCAGCACGCCGGCCACCGATGACACGATCCGCTGCCGCAGGCGAAGCTCGTCGAACATCGCCGCGTGCGGGCCCTCCGGATCGAGCCGGCTGATGCGGGTCGCGACCGGCAGCCCGCCGAGCAGCACCACCAGCGCCCCCAGGAGCCCGGCACCCTGCATCACCATGAGCCAGGGGCTCAGCGCCGTCACCATCGCGTTCATCATCCGGATGGTGAGTACCAGCCCGGAGAGGACCACCAGCACGGCGCCGGGCGCGATGATCCGCTTCTGGATCAGCGCCTGCGCCCGGGCCACCGCCCCGAGGCCGGCCCGTGTCTCCCGCTTGCCGGAGAGACCCGCGACCATGGCCGCAAACCCTCCACCCAGCCAGGCGATGAACCCGAGGAAATGCAGCAGCAGCCACACGCGGCTCATCGGACCGGCTCCGAAAGAATGCCAGGATCGATCGGCCGCCGCCCGGCGAATCCGGTCTCCATCTCGTGCCATGCGGTGATCCGGTCCTCGCCCAGCTGCCAGCAGAGATAGACCGGCTCGTCATTGCGAAGCGAGGGAAAATCCACCAGCCCCGATTCGAATCCCTTGAACACGCATCCCACCTCTTCCAGTTCGTGCAGGTACCCGTCGATCCGCTCGGCCCGGCGGGCGACGTCTTCCCGTACCTGCACCATCTCCGCCGTCTCGCCGCCCGAGGCGTCGGCCGCCAGCGCAAGCGATTCATAGCGGCTCACCCCCGCACGCCAGACCGGGTGTTCCGCCACGAGGTCCGCCACGATCCGGCGGACCAGCGGCAGCGTGCGCTCCGCCTCTTCCAGCGTGAACAGCCGTGTCGCATTCGTCATGTCAGCCGAGCCCCCCTTCCCGAAGCGCGGCGGCGGTGGCGCGATACCCTTCGTCCGCGTAGCGCCGCGCGTGATCCATCCGGAAGGTGGCGTTCTTCTCCACCCTCGGCCGTATGTAGAGGAGTCGCGGTCGGGACGGATCCTGTTCCCACCGCGCTACCTCCAGTGCACTGTTGGCCGCCATCAGGATGCCGGTGGCCTCGTTGTGCGCGCGCAGCAGCGAGGGATAGGGCGACGGTGCCGAGCCCAGCTCATCGAACCCCGGCCCGATGTCCACCGCCACCACCAGCTCCGGCTGGCCGGCCAGCGCCGGCTCCAGCGGCACCACGCCGCGAAGCCCCCCGTCAGCGAGCCGGCGTCCGCCGATGATGACCGGCGGAAAGAACACCGGCAGTGCGCAGGACGCCATGAGGGCATCCAGCAGCGGCGCATCGCTCCCGCCGTCACCGAAGAGCACCAGCTCGCCGCTGTCCAGGTCCACGGCGGTCACGGTCAGCGGCAGGCGGAGATCGCCGAAGCGGCGCGCCGGCAGGTAGGTCTCGATTCCGCGCCGGAGCGGCTCGGGACGCATCAGCGCCTTGACGAAGATCCCCCCGAACGGCGCCAGCAGGCGCCGGGCGATCCCCCTGTTCCCCGCCTCGACCATCCGTGCCAGCACGTCGTCCGCGGTGAGGCCGGCGCAGAAACCGGCGGCGATCACCGCCCCCATCGAGGTGCCGGTGTATCGCGCCGGCGCCAGGCCCGCCTCCGCCAGGGCTCGTACCGCCCCGACATGGGCCGCCGCCTTGGCTCCGCCTCCCGAGAGCGCCGCCACCACCCGCGTCATGGGCGCTTCATCCGCTCCCGGTGCTCCATCGCCGCGGTGAACCGCGCCCGCTCCTCCGCCGTTTCCGGAATCAGGCGCGGCACCCGCTTGGGCCTGCCGTCCTTGTCGATGGCGACGAAGACCACGTGCGCCGTGTGCGTGAGCCGCCGCTCTCCGCTCGTGATCGTCTCCGCATGCACGTCGACCGTGATGTCCATGCTCGAGTTGCCCACGAAATCCACCGAGGCGGAGCAGGTCACCAGCTCGCCCAGGCGAATCCGCTCCTTGAAGTCCACCCGGTCAATGGCCGCCGTGACCGCCGGCCCGCCGGCATGGCGCATCGCGGCGACCGCGGCCGCCTGGTCCACCAGCGCCATGAGGTCGCCGCCGAAGAGATCACCGAGCACGTTCTGCATGTGCGGCATCACGAAGGTCGTGATCTCGCCGCGGGAATAGGACATGGGACGGGAATCAGGTGTCATGGTCACAGGTCACAAGTTGCGAGTCGCGAGTCACGAGTCGCAAGACTCGAGACCCGCGTCCCTCAGTAATCCACCGGCCTCAGGTAGTACTCCCCGATCGCCGTCTGGCTCACCATCGCCACGGTCGGGAGTTTCCGCTTCCAGTGCGTCGAGTCCAGCCGGGTGCGCACGATGGCCACTTCCGCGGGGGTGAACCCGCGCGCCACGATTTCCTCGGTGTGGTACCCCAGCAGGATCCAGTGCAGGATCAGGTCGGCACGCGCGTAGGAGATGCCGAAGTCGGCCTCGTCGGTCTGGCCATGCACCAGGTCGGCGCTCGCCGGCTTGGCGACAATCTCGTCCGGGACCCCCAGATGCCGGGCCAGCGCCCAGACCTGGGTCTTGAAGAGATCGCCGAGCGGATTGATGGGCGGCGAGTCATCGGCGTGCCAGGTGAAATACCCCAGGAGGCGCTCCGACTTGTTGCCGGTGCCGAGCGGCAGGGCGCCGAGCGCCGCGGAGAGATCGAACAGCGTGATCATCCGCATCCGGGCCATGATGTTGCCAAGCCGGCCCGGGGTCACCTGGCCCCCGATGGCCTGCGCCAGGCCCTCCACGCCGTCGCTGATCTCGACGGTGCGCGTCTCGATGCCAGTGGCTTGCGCGACGAGTTCGGCGTGCGCCAGGCTCTCCGGGCTCGAGGTCCGGTACGGCATCCGCACGCCGGTGACATTCTCCGGCCCCAGCGCCTCCGCGGCGAGATAGGCGACAACCGAGCTGTCCACACCACCCGACAGTCCGAGGACCGCCTTCTCGAACCCCCGGCGGCGGCGCAGCTCGTCCCGGATGAACGCCACCAGCCACTTGCGGGTGAGCTCCGCCTCGATGGCCAGCGGATCATCGGCTGAACGGCCGGATGGCGGGACGGCGGGACGGCTCGCCGGACGCCGCTCGACTCGTGACCCGCGACCCGTGACTCGCGACTCGCGACTCTCCAGCAAGTGCGGAAGCCGCATCTCGAGATCGGAGAGGAGCGGCATCTCCGCACGGGCCCGGGTGATCTCTTCCAGCGGCAGGTCGGCCCGGATCAGCGCGTCCTCGAACACCGGCCCCCGTACCAGCAGGTCGCCCCGCGGCCCGGTGACGATCGAACCGCCCGGGAATGCCTTCCCCCCCTCGAACCCGACCAGCTGGGCGACGGCCACGTAGATCCCGTGCTCGCCCGCGATATCCGCGGCGATCCGCTCCCACCGCGAGAGGCTTGCCGGCCGCTGGTCGTCCCCGTCCGGCGCGATCCCCCGTGCGGGGCTCGCGCTTGGCACCAGCAGCAGCTGGGCGCCGTCCAGCGCCGCCAGCATCGGCATCACGCTGTGCCAGGCGTCCTCGCAGATGATCACCGCGGCCCGGCCCCAGCGCGTATCGAAGGCCTCGACCGAGCGTCCCGGCTCCACGAACCGCTCTTCATCGAACACGCCGTAGGTGGGCAGGAACACTTTCCGGTGCACATGCCGGATGCCGGCATCGGTCCCGCCCAGCGCCGCGTACATCGCCGAATTGTGCAGCGTGTTGTCGAAGACCTCGTAGAACCCGATGCAGAGGTCGAACGGCGGCGCGCCGGACGCCGCATGCTGCGCGGAGAGATCGGCAAAGAGATCGGTGGCGCTCCGTGCCTGCTCGCGCACGCCCCCTTCCAGGAAATAGCCGGTAAGCGCGCTTTCGGCGGCCAGCACCACGTCGGGCGGGGTGGCGTCGGCCGCAAGCTGCCGGAAACAGGCCCCCAGACGCTCAAGATTCTGGCGATAGGCGCCCTTGGCGGGCCGGAACTGCAGAATGGCGAGCCGAAGCATTGCTGAGTAATGTAGAGCCCATGGGCATCATCTGGTACGTGGCGGGCGGGAGTGCGGTAGGCGGGGTGCTGCGATATGCCCTCGGCGGCTGGATCGCGCGCCACTCGCCCGGGTTCCCGCTGGGGACGCTGCTGATCAACGTCACGGGGTCGTTCCTGCTGGGATGGCTCATGCGCTGGTCGCTCGGCACCCCTGCCATCAGTCCCGAGTGGCGTGCCGCACTCACCATCGGCCTCTGCGGCGGCTACACGACCTTCTCCACCTTCAGCTACGAAACGATGAAACTGCTGCAGGACGGCGAGTGGGGCCGCGCCACGCTCTATGCCGGCCTCAGCATCTTCGTGTCGCTGGCGGCGGTGTTTGCGGGATGGGCGGCAGGGAGAGTCGGCTAGACGGGAGGAACCGGGATCATGCATGGATTCGAAGGCGAACGGATGCTGATGCGCATCCACATCGGCGAGCGGGACAAGCATGCCGGCCGGCCCCTCTACGAAGCCATTGTGCACCTGCTGCGCGAGCGGCAGTTCGCCGGCGCCACCGTCTTCCGCGGTGTCCTGGGCTTTGGCGCCACCGCGCGGGTGCACACCGAGAAGACCTTGCGGCTCTCCATGGACCTGCCGCTGGTGATCGAATGCGTGGACTCGGAGGAAAAAATTCGCTCCATCCTGCCCGAATTGGATAAGATGATCGGCGGCGGACTGATTACCTTGGAGCGGGCGCACGTGATCATGTATCGCGCCGAGCGCTGACCGTGCCGCCCGAGACCCGCGACTTGCACCTCCGGAGCACCCGATGTCTTCAGCCTTGCTGACCGCGCTGGCGGGAATCCCGAACCTCTACGAGCCGTTGCCCGGCCTCCTCACCGGTGGCCAGCCCAGCGCCGAACAGCTGGAGCAGTTCAAGGCCGCGGGCGGCACGGTGGTGCTGGATATTCGTGACCCCATGGAAGCCCGTCCGTTCGCCGAGGCCGATCACGCCCGGGCACTGGGGCTGGAGTACGTCAATGTCCCCATTTCGCCTGGCGCCACCGGTGACGAGCGCATGGACCGGATCCTCGCCACTCTCCGGGCACATGCCGGAAAGCAGCTGCTGTTTCATTGCGGGAGCGGGAATCGGGTGGGCGGCGCGATGCTGGCCTACCTCATTCTCGATCACGGGCAGACGGAGGACGACGCCACGCAGCAGGCAATGCGAATCGGCCTCCGGAGCCCCGAGTACCTGCATTGGGGACTGCAATACGCCGAGCGGCACCAGCGCTGAACACAGTCCGCGCTGCATGGAAAAGGGACCGGTCTTCACCGGTCCCTTTCTCATTGCCGACTGATTGATCCCCTACCGCGGGCCCCGGCGTCCCCCGCCTCCGCCCCCGCCCTCACCACCGCGGGACTGTGACGGTGCGGAACGCGGAGCCGAATAGCTCGGTGGCGGGCTGTAGCTCCGCTCGGGCGGGGCCGACCGGAAGGACGGCTCGGCCCGGGGAGGCTCCGCCCGCCGCGGCTCCGGCCGGGGCGCTTCCACCCGGCGTGGTTCGGCACGCTCGATTACCTGCGGCCGAGCGACGGTGGCCCGGCTCCGCTCAGGCGACACTTCTTCGATCATCGGCCGGGCATCCCGGTCTCGCCGGCGTTCGAGTACCGGGGTGCCCTCGCTCCGGTACTCCGTGCGGCGGCGGGCCGGCGCTGCTTCGCGGCTGCCCTGGCTCTCGCCCCGGCGCGCCGGGGCGGCCTCCCGTTCGACCGCACGATTCACCGTGCGCGGCTGCTCAACCCGCCGAGGCGCCGCTTCGGGACGCGCGGGCACCGCTTCCACCCGTCGGCGCGTGGGTGCCGCCGTCTGCGTCGTGGCACCGCTGACCGGCGAGCGGCCGACATCACCCTGGGTCACCACCCGCCGGCCCGGAGCGGGATTGTACACCGTATTCACCGCCTGGACCGGCGTGGTGCCGATACGGTCCCGGTACGGCACGCCGCCCCAGAGCCGGGTATCCTGCTTGAACGCCGATGGCGACGAGTAGCGCGGGCGATAGGGATACGACCCCACACCACCGCCATAGTACTGATACGGGTAGTAGGCGACGGTGCGGTACGGCCGATAGTAGTACGGGCTGTAATACGGGCTGTAGTAGCCGTAGTAGAATGGGTCGTAGTAGAACGGGTCGTAATAGAACGGCGACCCGACGTTCAGGTAGAGCGAGAAGCGCGACCGATAGTAGTACGGATCGCAGCTGTAGAGCGAGTAGGGCGCGCAGTAGTCGCCATAGTAGGAATAGGGCGTGTAGCCTGCGCCGGTGGCGTAGGCCACGTCCGAATACTCGTAGACGTCGTAGGTCAGGTAGTCGTAATCGTAGCGCCCGCTCGCCATCCGCTGGACGATATCGCCCAGCACCGGCTCCGGATCAGTGCCGGGATCCTGGGCATTCAGGGCGTCGTAGTCCCAGTGATGGTTCACCTGGAAGGCGTCGAACCGGAACGGATCCCGCGAGACGGCGGCATAGATCGCCCCCTCGCCGGAATTGGCCTCGACGGTGAACGACTCGCGATCGCCCCGGTCGCGAAGCTCGTAGGTGCGCCCGCCGCGGACGTAGTTGTCATCCTCGGGATCCAGCGGGAAGAGCACCCGCACCCGGCCGTCCGGGTCGGCATGGAGCACCACCAGGAAGCCGTCGTCGTCGGTTCGGATCTTGACCTTGGCGTGATCACCGCGCTCGAACCGGCGGTCGTTGTTGATCGTGATCCGGATCGCCGGGTCCTGGGTGGCGACAGCCACGGCCGGAACCGGTGCGGGGGCAAGCAGCGAGAGGAGGACTGTGGCGAACATGGCGCCTCCGGAATTCCTGGGCCGACGCATGGAAATGCGATTCTCATTCTGCAACTGCGAGCGTCGTGCCACCTGATCAAACCGTTATATTACAAACACTTCGCCAGGCGAACCGGGTTCCCGTCGTCCCCGGCGAGGGACGCCGCCGTCACGGATGGCGGTGCCAGTACAGCCGCATCTCCGTGATGCGCTCCCCGTCAGTCTCGCAGAACATGGCGCCGCGCACGTCCACCCACTGCCCGGTCCGGCGCCGGCGGAAGACGCACTTGTACTCGGCGGAAAACCAGGGTCCGACGGCAAAGATCTCGCCGGACGTGAAGGTGATCTCCGACTGGTGGTAGGGCGTTTCCACCCAGTATTCGCGAATGGCATCGGTGCCGGTGAGCGGCGCGCCATGCGGGGCATCGAGAAAGACGGCGCCAGGCGAGAACACGCTCAGCAGGAGCTCGACGTCGCCCTTGGCCCACCCCTTGCCAAAGGTGTCAACCAGCATGCGCCCGAGCGCCCGCGTATCCGGCGCCGACGGTTCCGAGACGACCTCGCTCACCTTGCTGCCTCGCTGACAGATGGCGGGAATGCGACTTTCATGCGCCTGAACATACACCGTACGCGAGTGGCATGGGCCGTGTTGGGGCTGCTCTTCTGGGTGCCGGTCGTGGCCGGGGCGCAATCGCGCTGTTCGCCCGCCTCGGGAAACGCGTCGGATGCCGGCTGGACGGCGCTCCGGCGGGACTCCGTGACCCAGGCCGCCCGCCATTTCCGCCGGGCGCTCTTTCTGTGTGATGTCAATGTCGATGCCCTCAGCGGGCAGGGCTTTGTCGCCCTTCGGCGGGGGCAGCCCGCCGCCGCGGATACCCTGTTCCGGCGCGCACTCGGGCTGGACAGCGCCAACGCCGATGTCTGGAGCGGCCTCGCCCTCGCACGGGAGCGCACGGGCGACGCCGACGGGGCCCGGGGCGCGGCGGAACGCGCCCTGCTACTTGCGCCCGGTGATGCCAATGCCGGCACCGTTCTGGACCGCCTCTCGCCCGGCTGGCGCCGCCCCGCCCTGAGTCCGGCCCCGCGCCCGGACGTACTGCAGCTCTATTCACGGGTGAGCGGCGCGCACTTCGAGGTGCGGAATGCCTCCGGCACCTGGACGCCGATCTGGCCCAAGGGCGTCAACATGGGTGTGGCCTTGCCCGGCCGCTTCCCGTCCGAATTCCCGGCCGATTCATCACTCTATGCCACATGGTTTGGCCTGCTGGCCCGGGCTCACGCGAACACCGTGCGGGTCTACACCATCCTGCCGCCCGACTTCTACCGCGCCCTGCGGGGCTGGAACCGCCAGCACCCCGATGCGGCGCTCTGGCTGGTACACGGTGTCTGGACCGAGCTGCCTGACGGCGACCGGTTCGACGATGCCGGGTTTGCCGGAAGCTTTCGCGCCGAGATGCGCCGGGTCGTGGACGTGGTGCACGGGCACGCGGAGCTTCCTGCGCGGCCGGGCCATGCGAGTGGCCGCTACGACGCGGATGTGTCCGCATGGACGCTGGCATACGTGATCGGCCGGGAATGGGAACCGTTTGCCGTCAAGGCGTTCGATGCTGCGCACCCGGCGGTGACCCCGTATCACGGGCGCTTTCTCGAATCGGCACCGGCACCGGCCATGGACCGGTGGCTGGCCGAGCAGTGCGATTCGATGCTCGACTACGAGTTCGATCGCTGGCACGCGCTCCGGCCCATCGCCTACACCAACTGGCCGACGCTGGACCCGCTCACTCACCCGACCGAGTCGAGCACCGACGAGGAGCGTGCCTGGCGGCGGAAGCAGGGCCGCCAGGCGGAGGGGGCCCGCCTCGAGTACGACAACGACGCCATCGGCCTCGATGCGAACCTCGTCCGGCCCACGGCGGCCAATCCGGCGGGATGGTTCGCCAGCTATCATGCCTACCCGTACTATCCGGACTTCATGCTGTACGATCCGGGATACAACAGGGCCCGCTCTCCCGAAGGAAGGTCCAATTACTTCGGATACCTGAAGGAGCTGGTGCAGCATCATCGCGGCCTCCCGGTGCTCATTGCCGAATACGGCGTGCCGTCGAGCCGTGGCGACGCACACCTCCAGCCGCAGGGCTGGGACCATGGCGGGCACGATGAAGCGGAGATGGCCCGCATTGACGCACGCCTGACGCGCGAGATCCATGCAGCCGGAGCGGCCGGCGGACTGCTCTTCGCCTGGATGGACGAGTGGTTCAAGCACAACTGGGTGGTGATTGACTTCGAGCTGCCGGCCGAGCGCACCCGGCTCTGGCACAATGTCATGGACGCCGAGCAGAACTACGGGCTGCTCGGCATGTATGCCGGTGACTCCGCCACGCGCCCGGTGCCGGGCGGTGATGCGGCCCGCTGGCGTGCCCTGCCGGTCCTCGCACGCGGCACCGGCGCACTGCGGGCGCTCCGCGCGGGAGCGGACCCGGCATATCTCTATCTGGCGCTTGATGTGCCGTCGCTCGACTGGAAGACCAGCGGGGTCGAGATCGGCATTGACACCTGGCGCGACAGCGTGGGACAGCATCGGCTGCCGAGAGGCGGCGTCCTCTCGCCGCTGGGGTTCGAATTCCTGGTTGATCTGCCCGCGCCCGACAGCGGCCAGGTACGCGTGCTGCCGGAGTACAATCGCTATGCGCCGATCGCCGACCGGAAGACCGGCGATGACCTGGGCCGCTTCCACCACCGCCCCGTCACCACCCAGAACCGGAGCGATGGGGTGTTCGACACCATGTTCGTCATCACCAATCGCGCCCGATTCGGCCGGAACGGCACCTTCTTTCCCGCGGCCCAGGTGGATCGTGGCGCGCTTCGATACGGCACGGAGCGGGCATCCACCCTCAGTGACTGGTACGTTGACGCCGCGGCCGGCCTGCTGGAGCTGCGGATTCCGTGGGACCTGCTGAACGTCACTGACCCGTCGTCGCGAACCCTGCTGTATGAGCGCGGCGTGGGCAGCGCATTCGGCACCGTGACGGCGGGCGACTTCCACTTTCAGGTGGCACTCTGGAGCAAGCAGGGTGGCGGCTCGGAGATGCTGGGGCCGTCAGCCGGCTGGCGCTGGCCAGGCTGGACCGCGCCCAAATGGTATTCCAGGCTCAAGCCCGCCTATGATTCCCTCACCGTGACGTGGGGAGCGTTGCCATGAACCGACTGCGGCTGGGGCTCTGCGCCGTCCTGCTGCTTCAGGCGGCGAGGATGGATGCGCAGGTGTCGGAGGGGAACCGCCTGTGGGAAGCGGGTGACTTCCACGCCGCCGCCGAGGCGTACCGCCGCGAGCTCGCCTCCGACTCCACCAGCGTCCGCTCGCTGTACCGGCTCGCCGTGCTCGCGTCATGGGACGGGAAGCTCGACTCGGCGCTGACGCTCGCGGCGCGGGCGCGGCGGTACGAGCCGGGAGATGCGGACGTGCGCCTGCTCGAGGCGCAGGTGCTCTCGTGGAAGGGAGAACTGGCACAATCCATCGTCCGGTACGACTCCGTCATTGCCACCGACTCCTCACGACTGGACGCCCAGGTGGCACGGGCGCACGTGCTCGCCTGGGCCAGCCGGTTCCGTGACGCGAACGATGGATTCCGGACCGTGCTGGCGCGGGACCCCGGCAATCCCGGAGCGCTGGCAGGACTGGGCCAGGTGCAGGCATGGCAGGGGCATCTGGACTCGGCCGTGGTGCTCTACCGCTCGGCGCTTGCAGCCGATTCCACCAACGCCGACGCGAAAGTGGGGCTGGCGCAGGCGCATTTCTGGCAGGGTCGGACTACACTGGCGCGCCGGGAACTGGCGCCTGTGCTCGCCCGGGATCCCGCCAACCACGATGCGCAGGTGCTGGACCGTGGCCTGCGTACCGCCGGCCGGACCTTCGTGGGGCTGGAGTTCGGCTGGAACAACGACTCCGACCACAACACCAGCTGGTGGGAGGCGGCGACGGTCACCGTGCCGGTCACCGACCAGCTCAGCGTCTTCGGCACCGCCGGTTTCCAGCAGAGCACCAACCCGGTGCTGAGTGCACACCGGGAACTGGGTGAGGCCGGATTCACTCTGGCGAGCCGGCCCCTCACCATCACGGCGGCGGCCGGTGCCCGGCGCCTTCATCCGGACGGCGGCGGCGACCGGACCGAGCCGTCCGTGCGCGGCGCGCTGACCATCCGGCCGACCGGCGGCATCGTGCTCGGTGGAGGCTTCACGCATCACGCCTTCGACGAGACGGCCCAGCTCATCGGCGGCGGGCTGGACGTGGACGAGCTCGAGGGCAACCTCGATCTTTCGGTCACGCACTCTACCGTGGTTTCCGTGGGCGGTGGCCGAGCCTGGTTCAGCGACACGAATCGCCGGTATCACGTCGTCGCGGCGGCCACCCAGCAGCTTCCGGCGCACTTCTTCGCCGGGATTTACGCCCGGCAGATGGGCTACAACTTCGCCGGCACGGGGTACTTCTCGCCGGGCCGCTTCCGCATCGGCGAAGTCCGGGGTGGCTGGGTGTTCGAGTCGCCGGTGTGGGCCGCGCGGATCGCGGGCGGGCTGGGGGCGCAGGAGCCGTTCCGGGGCGCCAACACTCAAGTCGAATGGCACGCGGAGACGGCGCTGGCGCGGAAATGGGGGCTGGGCAATCAGGTCGGCGTCTTCGGCGGGATCTCGAACAGTCTGGAACGCTCGGTGACGGGCGCCTACCGGTTCCGGACGGCGGGCATCAGGATCACGATCGGACTGTAACGAAACCGCCCCGGCCGAAGCCGGGGCGGTGGAACTGGCTTACTGCTGCTGATCGCACGAGACCCAGCTCGGTTTGAACTGGCCACCTCCCCGGTAAACCGGATTCACGGAGAGGGGATCCCGCACGTAGAGCTCCACTTGATAGCAGTGTGCGATCAGAAAATCAGGCCCGATGGTCGCCGTGGCACCAGCCGGTGCTACCCCGTACGTCACGGGCGGCCGGATGACGTTCGCGTCCGCAATCACGTGCCATTTGACTTGCGATGAAGATGTATCCTCCAAATCCCGAACCGTTATCTCCGTGACCGAACAGCTGGGCGTCCAGCTGAAGGCCGGAGTCGAGCCCGAACCAACTTCGAAGCTGGAGATTTCCTGACAGCCCCCACCAGACGGCTTGGTGGAATCGCTGCATGACGCAAGCGCCACTGCAAGGGGCGCCACCCAGAGGTACCGCCATCGCTGCCCAGCTGACATGCCACCACTCCTGGGGTTCGGGATGTGCGCAGGCGCAGACACGGCCCGCTGTCGGGGCTGTCAAGATAAGGACGCCCCGGGCGGCCGGAACTGCACCGCCCCGGGTGCCCCCTGCAACTCACGGCTGAGGTGGCGGCGCCTTCTTGTTGAAGTCCCCCGCCCGCACCGTCACGAAATGTACCGGATCGAGGAACGCGCGCACCGCGGCATTGACCTGGTCCGGCGTCAGCTTCCGCACCTGATCGTCAACCCCGGCATCATAGGTCATGGTGCGGCCCAGGTACAGCTCTGACGACAGGAGTCCCGCGAGCGAGCCGTCCTGTGCCCGGCTCACATCCCGCGATTGCAGCCAGCCGGTGCGTGCCGCGTCCAGTTCGCCTGCGGTGAATCCATCCTTCCGGACCCTGGCCATCTCATCCTGGAACGCCGCGTTCACCTTGACCGAGTTCTCGGGAGCCGAGATGGCGTAGGTGATCCACTGCCCGCTTTCGTCCTGCGCCGAGGCATTCATGAACGAGCCGACGCCGTAGCTCAGGCCCTCCTTCTGCCGGATGCGCGTGGCCAGCCGCGAGTTCAGGAAACCGCCGCCCAGCATGTAGTTGCCGAGCGTGAGCGCCGGGTAGGAGGGCTGGTCGTCCCGGAGCTTCAGGTTGAGGCCGGAGACGAACATCGCGTTCGCCTTGTCCGGCGTGTCCAGCACGACCATCGCGGAGTCGCTCTGGCGATACACCGACGGAATGCGTTCGTAACGGGAGCGGCTCTTCCAGCCGGCGAGGAACGACGAGAGGAGCGATGTTACTTCCTGCGGATCGAAGTCGCCCACCACCGCCACCTGCGCGTGATCGGCGCCGTAGAAATCGTCGTAGAACTTCCTGGCCTGCTCGACGGTCGCGGCGGTCGTGGCGGCCACCTGCTCGTCCACCGTGAGCGTGGCGCGGGGATCATCCACCGGCCAGGGATTGAGCGCCCGGTTGAAGGCGATGAAGGCCTGTGACGTGGGCTCCGAACGGTTCTCCTCGATGGACGCCAGCGTCTCCTGCTTGAGCTCCTTGAACTCCTGCGGGTCGAAGCCCGGCTGGCGGAGCACCTCGCCGACCAGGCGCAGCACGGCGGCAAGCTGGGGCCGCTGGGCCTGGATGCGGACTCCGGCGCTGGTGGCCCCGCCGAAGAAGTTCACCTGGGCCTTGAGGCGGTCGAACTCGTCCTTGATCTGCTGGCGGGTTTTCGTCTTCGTCCCGCGTTCCAGCATTTCGGCGGCGAGGCCCGCCACCGTGGCCCTGCCCTTGAGGGCGTCGAGGGTTCCGAACCGCAGGGTGAGCGCGACGTTCACCGTCTGTGCCCGGGTCTTCTTGGGCAGCAGGGCCAGCTGGGTTCCGCCGGGAAGTGTGCCGCGCGTGGTGCGCTTGTCGATGTTGGCCGGCGAGGGGTCGAACGCCTCGCCCGCCACCAGCGCCGTGTCGCCCTTGTAGTCCCTGACCAGTGCCGCCACGTCCGGTGTCGGCGGAATCTCGGCCCGCACCGGCGCGGTCTCGGGAATGAAGCGGCCGAAGGTGAGATTGGATGGCTTGAGGTACTCCGCGGCCACCCGCTTCACGTCGTCCACCGTCACCGCCTTCACCCGGTCCCGGTAGAGGAACATCATCCGCCAGTCGCCCATGGCGGACCATTCCGAGAGATCCAGCGCGACCCACTCGGGGTTGTTGTACGTCAGATCCCACTGCTTGAGAATGGCGGTCCTGGCCCGGTCCACCTCCTCAGCGGTGGCTGGGCTGGACACGGCGCCTTCGATGGCGGTGCGGAGCGCGCGCTCCGCCGGCGCAAGGGAGTCTTCCTTCCGGACGTTGGCGTAGGCCATCAGGACGCCGGGTTCCTTGAGCTGGTAGGAGAAGGCGCCGACATCGGCGGCGAGCGCGGGCTTCACCAGCGCGGTATACAGGCGCCCGGAGGGCGAGTCGCCGAGAATGTGCGAGAGCACGTCCACCGCGGCGTAGTCCGCCTGGGTGCCCGCCGGAATGTGGTAGGCGGCGAGCGCCACCTGCACGTCGCCCACCCGGCGGAGCGTCACGTCACGCTCGCCATCCTGGGTCGGCTCGACGGTGTAGGTCGGATAGATCTTGAGGACACCGCTCCGGTCGGGACGCGGGATGGCGCCGAACTTCTCCCTGATCAACTGCTTTGCCGCGGGCTCGTCGAACTTGCCCGACACTACCAGCACCGCGTTGTCCGGCTGGTAGTAGCGCTGGTAGAAGTTCTGCAGCCGCTCGATCGGCACGTTCTCGATGTCGCTCCGGGCGCCGATGGTGCTCTTGCCGTAATTGTGCCAGAGGAACGCGGTGGACATCACCCGCTCCTGCAGGACGTTGAACGGCGAATTCTCCCCCATCTCGAACTCGTTCCGCACCACCGTGAACTCGCTCTCGAGGTCCTTCTTCGCGATGAAGCTGTGCACCATCCGGTCCGCCTCGAGATCCAGCGCCCAGGCGAGGTTCTCGGGGGAGGAGGCGAAGGTCTCGAAGTAGTTGGTGCGGTCGAGCCAGGTGGTGCCGTTGGGCCGGGCCCCATGCTCGGTGAGTTCCTGCGGGATGTTGGTGTGGCCGGTGGAACCCTTGAACATGAGGTGTTCGAGCAGGTGGGCCATGCCGGTTTCGCCGTAGGCCTCGTTCCGCGAGCCGACCAGGTAGGTGATGTTCACCGTGGCGGTGGGCTTGGAGGGATCCGGAAAGAGCAGGACGCGAAGGCCGTTGGGCAGGGTGTACTCCTGGATCCCCTCGACCGAGGCGCCAGGGGTGAGCTCGGGGGGCGTGCCGGCAGCAGGTTTCTGCGCCGAGGCGGCCAGCGGCGCCATGACAAGCGCGCCGAGGGCAAGCGCCCAGCCCGCCGTCACGCGGGTCTTGCAGAACATGGTCAGCAGATCCTTGAAGAAGACGCGCTAATTATGCG
>DASTBA010000008.1:0-3178 GCA_035712285.1 Gemmatimonadales bacterium
CCATCGGCGCCGAACCAGCGAAGGCTCATGGTGCCTTCGTCCGCCACCAGGACGCGGCCGTCCGCCAGCCGGAACGCCCCCGCCACCGGACCCACCAGCAGCGATGTATCGGCCACGCCGCCACCGATCTGCAGCGTCGGCGCACCGCCAAGGTGCCAGCCGGCACCCTCGGTCCAGAGCGGCGTGCGATTGGTGACGATGTGCACACCGGCGCTGTCGGCGATGATCACCGTGTCGGCGGGCTTGTCCCGGCCGCAGGCGGCGAGGGTGAGGAGCACGAGCGGGGTCATGTGGCGCATGGGGGCTCCTTGGTGGACGCGGGACACGAGACACGAGACGCGAGACTCGCGTCCCGCGCCCCGTATCTTCTCACCCGTGGTCCAATCTCTTCTGAAGTTCCGCCAGCCGGTTGAGCGCCTCGAGTGGCGTGAGCTGGTTGACGTCCAGCGCTCGCAGGTCCTCCACCACCGGATGCGGCCCGGCACCGCCGAAGAGCGCCAGCTGGCCGGGATCCTGCGCCGCGGGCGGCGCGCCCGGCACCACGCGATGTTCGCCTTCCAGTGTATGCAGCACCGCCCGCGCCCGGCGAATCACGTCTTCCGGCAAACCGGCGAGCTGGGCCACGTGCACGCCATACGAGCGATCGGTGCCGCCGGGCTCCAGCCGGTGGAGAAAGACCACCGTGCTGCCGGTCTCCTTGACCGCCACGTTGCAGTTGCGCGCGTGCGCCAGCCGCTCGGGAAGCTGCATCAGTTCGTGATAGTGCGTGGCGAACATCGTCTTGCAGCCGATCCGGTCGTGCAGGTGCTCGGTGACGGCCCACGCGATGGCGACGCCGTCGTAGGTGGAGGTGCCGCGCCCGATCTCGTCCAGCAGCACGACACTCCGCGCGGTGGCATTGTGGAGGATGGCGCTGGTCTCGCTCATTTCCACCATGAAGGTGCTCTGGCCCTGCGTGAGGTTGTCGCTTGCCCCGACGCGGGTGAAGAGCCGGTCGGTGACCCCGATCTCCGCGCGTTCCGCCGGCACGAAGCTCCCCATCTGCGCCATGACGACAGCGAGGCCGATCTGGCGGAGGATGGTGCTCTTGCCGGCCATGTTCGGCCCGGTGACGAGCAGCACCCGCGCCGCCTCGTCGAAATGCACGTCGTTCGGCACGAAGCGCTCGCGCGGCATGAGCCGCTCGATCACCGGATGGCGGCACTGCGCCAGCGTGAGCGCAAACCCGTCGGTGATCTCCGGCCGGCGATAGCCGTACCGCACCGCCTGTTCCGCCAGCGCGGCGAAGACGTCGAGCGTCGCGACGCGGCGTGCCGCCGCCTGGAGGCGGGCCACCTCGGCGCCTGCCCGGATGCGCAGGTCACCGAAGAGCTGCGCCTCCCGGACCGCAAGGCGCTCCTCCGCGCCGAGGACTTTCGATTCGTACTCCTTGAGCTCGGGCGTGACATAGCGCTCGGCGCCGGAAAGGGTCTGGCGCCGCTCATAGTCCTCCGGCACTCGCGCCGCGTGGGCGTTGGTGATCTCGAGGTAGTAGCCGAACACCTTGTTGAAGCCGACCTTGAGTGACGCGATGCCGGTGCGCTCCCGCTCCCGCTGCTGCAGCGTGGCGATGTAGCGGCGGCCGCCGTCCCGGAGGTCCCGGAGTTCATCGAGCTCACGATCATGCCCGGCCCGGATCACGCCGCCGTCGGCGAGCAGCGCGGGCGGGCGCTCCTCGAGCGCCTTCGCGAGTTCCGTCGCGAGATCGCCCAGGAGATCGAATTCCGCCTCGATGCCCCGGAGGCCGGCGCTGTCCTCCCGTGCCGCCAGGCCACGCAGGGCATCCAGCAGGTCCGGCAGGCGGAGGAGCGAATCCCGGAGGGCCGCCATCTCCCTCGGCGTGGCGCGGCCGGCGGCGGCGCGGCCGGAGAGGCGCTCGAGATCCCGCACCCCGTCGAGCGCATCGCGCAGGCGCTCGCGGCTCCGGCTGTCGTTCACCAGCACCTGCACCGCGTCGAGCCGGTCACGAATCGCTTCCGGTGACCGAAGTGGCGAGAGAATCCACTGGCGCAGCAGCCGGGCGCCCATGGCGGTGACGGTGGCGTCGAGCGCCTCGAGCAGGGTCGCGTTCCGGGCGCCGGCGCGGAGCGGCTCCACCAGCTCGAGATTGCGGCGAGTCATGTCGTCGAGCCAGAGGAAGCCCTCGCTGCGCCGGAGGACCGGGCGCGCGAGGTGCGGCAGGCCGCCGGGCTGGAGATCGGCGAGGTAACGGAGCAGGGCGCCGCCGGCGCCGACCGCTGCCGCATCCCCCGGGCCGATGCCGAGGCCGTCGAGGGAGGCGAGCCCGAAGCGGCGGGCGAGCTCCTCCCGGGCGAGCGCGGGATCGAACTCCCAGCTCTCGCGCTCGGTGCGCATGACGGCGTCGTCGAGCACGAGTGAAGCGCCGGTGGGGAGCACCACTTCGCGTGGTGCCAGGCGCCCGAGCGCCTCGGCCTCGCCGCCCGGCGGGACCGTCTCGAGCAGGAACTCGCCGGTGGAGAGATCCACCGCGGCAAGCCCGCACTCCGCGCCGAGACTGAGGCTGACCAGGAAGTTGTTGCGGCCGCCGGGGACCCAGCCGTCCTGCAGCAGGGCGCCGGGCGTGACCGTCTCGATCACCTCCCGGCGTACGATGCCCTTCGCGAGCTTCGGATCCTCCACCTGCTCGCAGATGGCGACTCGATGGCCGGCGCTCACCAGCTGGCGGAGATAGTCCGCCGCTGCCTTGACCGGCACGCCGGCCAGCGGCACGCCGTCGCCGCGCGAGGTGAGCGTGATGTCGAGGACGCGCGCCCCCAGCTCCGCGTCATCGAAGAACATCTCGTAGAAGTCGCCCATGCGGAAAAACAGGATGGCATCGCGATGCCGGGCCTTGATCTCGCGATACTGCTGCATCAGCGGCGTGCCTTCGGCACTGCTCGCGCGAGTCACTGGTCCGTGACGAGAAATGCGCCGGGGAAATCGGCGCGGAGGGTGCGGGCGGCCGCCGAGGCCTCGGCGCGGGTGGCATAGGAACCGACCCGCACCTTGTAGAGACCGCCCTCGTTCACCGTGCGGACTTCCAGGCCGGCCGCGCGCGCGCGCTGGGCGGGGCCTTCGGCCGCGGCTGCCGTCGGTGCGGCGACGATCTGCACGCGGTACACCGGCGCATGCGCCCTTG
>DASTBA010000009.1:0-6254 GCA_035712285.1 Gemmatimonadales bacterium
GCGCTCGACGACCGTGCCCTTTCATGGCAGCCGGGATATTTCCCCGACGCTGATCCGACAGATCGCCCGTGAGATCGGAATGCAAGCCGATGAGTTCGTGTCGAGTCGTCCGTGAAGCGCTCTAACCCGCGCTTGCAGCCGGCGAGGCGGCGGCCTCTGTGGGACTCATCGATCAGCGGCGGCTGCCGCCCCGCCGCTGAAGCGCAGTCTCGTTAGACCTCACTCCACGGCCGGGGTGTCGACCGCCATGCACCCAGACTAGCATTCCCGCATGGAACTCCTGTCCGATCTCACCTGTCCGGCGTGCGGCCACGTCGAACGCCTGGCGATGCCGACCGATGCGTGCGTGTACTTCCATGAGTGCAGCGCCTGCCACGCGCGTCTGCGCCCCAACCCCGGCGACTGCTGCGTGTTCTGCTCCTTCGGGTCCGTGCCATGCCCGCCGATTCAGGCAGGTGGCGCCAGATGCGGATCACCGGCCCAGCCGATCACCCCGCGAGGCAGGCACCGAGACGTGCCGTGACAATGGCTACGCAGCCGGCGGCGGCTCGGGCACAGGTGACCGACGCCGCAGGCGCGTTCGGCGCGATTGTCGCGGCGCTCTGCTGCGCGGGCACACCGGTCATTGTCGCCGCGCTCTCCGCCACGGGCCTCCTCGCGCTGCGCAAGGATGCTATTCTGTGGCCGATCATGCTTGGCTCTCTCTTGGTGGCGATCTGGGGTTACTGGCAGGGGTACCGCTCCCATAACGCCGCGGCGCCCCTGATCGTCGGCGTCATCGGGGCCGTGTCGCTTGCCCTCGGCGTGATTGTCGTGCATGGTTTTCCGGCCATGGAGATGATCTATGGTGGCGCGATCCTCCTGGCCACCGCAACCGGTTGGAACATCGTTGCCCGCCGCCGGTGTCGCCGAGGGGCAGGTAATGGCAATCGCGCGCGTGAGGCCTAACCCGCGCTTGCAGCCGACGAGGCGGCGGCCTCCGCGGGTGGGAACGATGACGCTGCGGCCGCCGCCCTGCAGCTGAAGCGATTGTCGTTAGACCGTACCCGCTACGCACCATGACCCAAGCGCGATTCCACAGGTGGGCGCTGCTCGTACCCGTCGTGCTGCCAAGCATCAGCTGGCTGTGCTTGGCCACTGGTATGTCCGTTCAGCACGTGCCTGACGCCGGCCCGATCGCCTGGCTAGTGATCTGGCTCTATCTTGTGACGATCGGTGCGCTCTTCTACGGTCTACCCTACCTCGTCGCCGCGGCCATACTGTGGCGAACATCACGGGAGTGGCCAGCAACACGCCTGCGGCGTTGGGTCTGGATCCTCCCGACCCTCCTGGTGGCCGGAGCCGGTTTGGTGGTGGCCCTAGCGAACGGTTTTGGTGCGCTTGACCCTGACTGGTTCGACTATGTGCGTGAGACGATCCGAAGCGCTGCGGCGGTCGGATACGGCGAGGCACTGCTCATCTGGATTGCGGAGCGTGCCGGAGCCCAGTGTGGTTGGCTTCGGGCGGACGTCGGTACGGTCTAACCCGCGCTTGCAGCTGGCAGGGCGGCAGCCTCCGTTGGTTGGATTGATTAGCTGCGGCCGCCGCCCCGCCGCTGATTTGCCTGTCGTCAGGTGGCCTCTGCTTGAAGGATCCACATGCTCGGCGACTGCTGTGCGCATCAGAGAGCTGCCGCTCGCCAGTTCGACCGACCGAAGGCCGAGCGGGAATTGGCAGCCTATCACCGCAGGGGCCCCGGCTTGACGACCCGGCGCCTGCTGGCTGGCTTGCGCGCCGTGCAGGCGACGGGCACCCTGCTCGACATTGGCGCCGGGATGGGAGCCCTGACCTTCGAGCTCCTCGCCGACGGCATTGCTCACGCGGACTGCGTCGAGGTGGCTGGAGGCTCACTCGCCGTCGCGCAGGAAGAAGCCGGCCGTCGGCACCTGACCAGGCACATTGCCTGGCACGAGGGCGACTTTGTCGCCATCGGGCGCCACCTTCCCCCCGCCGACATCGTGGCACTCGACAAGGTGGTATGCTGCTACCCGGCGTTCGGTCCGCTGCTGGCCGGCGCCGCAGCGCATTGCCGACGCTGGCTGGCACTGTCCTTTCCTCGCGATCGGTGGGTCGTGCGCGGCAGCATCATGCTGGAGAATGTGCAAAGGCGTTTCCGCGGCAGCGCCTTCCGGGGTTTTGTTCATCCGGTAGATGCGATGGACGCGCTGCTCTGCGACGCAGGCTTCCGGCCGGCCCATCAAAGCCGTTCGTTCATGTGGCACACGAACATCTACATCCGTGAAAGCGAGAGCGCCGTAAAGGCCCACCCGGACTGAATCGGCCTCGCGATCACGGTGATCGGGTCGCGCTGCGCGGGTCGTCGCCCCGGCGCACGCCGCCGGCTGACGCCGGGATTCCGCCTCGTCAGGGACCGGTTCGGCCCCGCTCCCGTACCAGCTCCTGGAACCGTTCCGCCAGCTCCCGCTGCCGGCGCAGCAGTTCCCGCACCCGCCAGGGATGGCGGCGCAGCGTGAAGAACCGCACGGCATCCCGCCAGGCATCGTACCACCGCTCGCGAATCCAGAGGCCCAGCACCCCAGCCACCGGCGCGAGAACGAGCACCAGCAGCGCCAGCAGCGGCCCATTCAGCGCTGCACCAACGGTAACCAGTGCCGCGAGCCACCCGGCGTAGAGCACCACGCCGCCGAACAGCTTGTAGGTGGACTGGACGTCCCGCTCGGCGTTGATGTGATCCGAGACGACCCCGGTGAGCCAGTACGCCGGCCACCAGAGCAGCCAGCCCACCGCCGCCACGGCCAGGACCGGCAGCAGCACGAGTGGCAGGCGGTCGAGGCTCCAGCGGACCGCCGTCTCCGCACGGAGGTCGGCGTGCAGCTCGGCCGGGCTCACGTGCAGCCGGGCCAGCGAACGCGCATGATGACGCACCGCCCGCGCCAGCGGCGCCCAGCGCCCATCGGGATGGTGCCGGATATGGTTGAGCAGTTCGGAGGCGATCCGCTTCCGCTCCAGCTGTTCCTGGGCCGTTCCCGTCCCGCCCCGCTCCGCCGCCCATACCGCCTCGGCGCACTCCACCAGCGGCGCGTCCTCCCATCGCTCCACGTTGAGGGTCACTCCGCGGAGCGCACTATCCATGCGCGCCGTCAGCTCCCGCACCGTGTCGCCATCCTCGACTCCGCCCGAAGCAAGGTCCGCCCACTCGACCGCGCGGCCCACCACGACCACCGCCTCGGAACGGAAGGTCTCCTTCTGGCGGAGGTTGAGCCCCACCGGAACGATCGGAACGGCGTTTCCCGTAATGCCGGCTGCCAGCAGTGCAATGCGTGCGGCACCAGTCTTGAGCGGAGCAAGGGACGGCTCGTTGTGACTCCGGCCCTCCGGAAAGACCGCAATCACCTGGCCCGACGCCAGCGCCGCGCCCGCTGCCTCCAGGGTCGCGGCATTCTTCGATAGCCGGGCCGGATCATCCTGGGGCCGGTGCACCGGCACCGCGCCGGCGGCGCGGAGCAGCCACGCAATGCGGCCATCATCGAAGAGGGGCGCCTTGGCCAGGAACGAGACCGGCCGCCGGGCGGCCGCCATGACGAGCACCGGATCCACGAGGGAGTTCGGATGATTGGCGATCACCAGCACCGGCCCCTCGGCGGGCAGGGTGCCCTCGGTGCCGAGCCGGTAGAAGAGCGCCGCCGCGCCCCGGGCCAGGAGCGGCATCGTCCCTGCTATTTTCGTCCCATGCCTCTGGCCAGTCTGCATCGGTGAACGTTCGTAACGGGCGGCGGATTCTGCAAATCGGCGCGCTGCTCGCCGTACTGGCGGCCGTCCAGGGTCCCCTGTTCGACCTGGACCGGTTCCTGGTCCCGAAGGAGCTGGTGCTCCTTGTCGCCGCCTTCACCACGGCAGTGCTCCTCCTCCGGCCGGCAAGGCAGCTGGCGCTTGGCCTCTCGGATTGCCTCCTGCTCGCGTTCGCACTGCTCGGGACCATCTCCGCGATCTTCGCCACCAACGGCTGGCTCGGCTTCCGCGCGGTGGCCATCACCTGGGCCGGCCTTGCCTGCTTCTGGAGTGCCCGGGCGATCGCCAGCGCCGGCCTCACGCGGCCGCTGCTCGCCACCCTCGCCGCCGCCACCGTGCTCGGTGCCGTGACGGCGCTGCTCCAGGCCTACGGCGTGGATCTCCCGCTCGTCACCGATGCCCGCGCGCCCGGCGGCACCTTCGGCAACCGGAACTTCATGGCGCACGTCGCCGCCATCGGCCTGCCGCTCATTCTCTACCTCACCCTCACCGGCCGCTCCCGGCTCGGCACCGCCGCCGGCGCGCTCGGCATGGTGCTCTCCGCCGCCGCGCTGCTGCTCTCCCGCACGCGGGCGGCGTGGGTTGCGACGGCGGTCGGCCTGCTCTTTCTCGGCGTCGAGGGCTTCCTCGTGAGCGGACTCTGGCGCGACCGTGCCACCCGCTGGCGCATCGCCACGCTCGGCGGCGCGGCGCTGATCGGGATCGCAGCCGCACTGCTCCTGCCCAATCGTCTCGACTGGAACTCCGACAATCCGTACCTCGACTCGCTGGTCGGCGTCGCCAACTTCCGCGAAGGGAGCGGCCGAGGCCGGCTGGTACAGTGGCGGAACACGCTGCACATGACGCGTGATCACGCGATCCTGGGTGTGGGCCCCGGCAACTGGCAGGTCTATTACCCACGTTACACCTCGCCCGGCGATCCGGCATTCGATCGCGGCGACCCGATCCCCACCAACCCGTGGCCCAGCAGCGACTGGATGGCGATGCTGGCGGAACGCGGGGCGCCGGCCACGCTGTGCCTTCTCGCAGGGCTCGGCGCGCTGGTGGTGGTCGGCTGGAGGCGTTCCCGTCGGCATGGAACCGAACCGGAGGGACTCGCCGGACTCGGCATGGTGTCGGTGATCCTGGTGGCGGCGGTGGCCGGCGCATTCGACGCGGTGATGCTGCTCGCGACACCGACGCTCATCGTCTGGACCGCGATCGGGGCACTGAGCCCGGCGCCCAGGGACATCGTCACACTACCGGAGGGCGCGGCCACGGGAACGGTGTGGCTCGCGGGAGCGGCCGGAGCGCTCTTCACGATCCGGAGCGCACTCACGGTGATCGCCATCATGGTGGCGGGCAACGGCTCCAGCCGTTCAGCGCTGGTCTGGGCCAGCCGGCTCGACCCCGGGGAGTACCGGCTCCACATGCTGCTGTCGAAGCGGCCTGGGCGCGGCAGTCCGTGCGCAGCAGTCAGGGAACATGCGAAGGACGCGGCGGAACTCTTTCCCTATCACGATGCACCCAGGCGGGCGCTCAGGGCGTGCGGGGGGAGGTGACAGGAGGGGCAGGATGGGCGGGAGCTGTCACCCTGAGCACAGCGAAGGGGCCAACGCTCACCCACAGCGTCGGCCCCTTCGCTCGCGTTGCTCGCTCAGGGTGACAGTCTGGCCGGCGTACGGCTGACCACGCGTCAGGCCATCTCGCCCGTCTCGACCGGCAGTTCCTCCCGCCCACCCCACTCACTCCAGGATCCGTCATACACCGCCGTCCGGTCGTTGCCGATCAGGTGCAGCGCGTGCACCAGTGCGCAGGCCGTGACTCCCGAACCGCAGGACGCGACCACCGGCTCATCGGGATTGATACCAGCACCCCGGAAGATCTGACGCAGCTCACCCACCGGCCGCATCAGTCCGTTGGCATCCACCAGCCCGGTGAACGGCACGTTGCGGCTGCCGGGAATGTGTCCGGAGCGGAGCCCCGGGCGCGGCTCGGGCGCCGTGCCCGCGTAGCGCCCCGCCGCTCGCGCATCAACCGTCTGCACCGATGGCGATGCGACGTTGGCGAGCATCTCCGCCGCGGAACGCACCCGTGTCGCATCGAGCTGAGCGGTGAAAGCACCTCGGCGGCCCGCCCCCGCTTTCGCCGGGGTGACGGGCTCGGCTGATTCAAGCGGGAGTCCGGCACGGCGCCACGCGCCGAGGCCGCCGTCGAGCACACTCACCTTGTCGTGCCCGAACACCCGGAACATCCACCATACCCGCGGCGCGCTGAGGTTCATCCCGGAGCCGTCGTACACCACGAGCGCATCGCCATCCCGGAGGCCGAGCGCCGTCATGTCACGCGCGAACCCTGTGGCGGACGGCAGCATGTGCGGCAGGGAGGTGTCGTGCGCGGAATAGAGGTCGAGGTCGAAGAAGCGGGCGCCGGGAATGTGTCCGGCGAGAAACTCCTCCTTCGCATTCCGCCCGGCCGACGGGAGA
>DASTBA010000010.1:0-3293 GCA_035712285.1 Gemmatimonadales bacterium
GCCCGCCTGCGCCATCGCACCGCGCCGGATCGAGGTGCCGCCGAGCGGGGCGATTCCGCCGGAGCAGCGGATCGAAGTCTGGCAGGCGGGCAAGGTGACGCTGGTGCGGAATCTCGCGGTGGATGGCGACTCGCTTCGCGCCGTGCCGATGCCCGATGACGTGGCCTGCGATTCCTGCGCGGTGCGATTCGCCGTGGCCGCGGTGGATTCGCTCCGGTATCCGCGCAACGATCATCTGGCCCAGGTGCTCACCGCGGTGCCGATCGCGGTCCTGGCCGGCGCGACCTTCATCTGGGGCATGACCGGTGGCGACTGAACTCCGGAAGTGCTGGCCCGCCCTCGGCGCGGCGCCGCTGCTGCTGGCCGCCTGCGCCCAGCAACCGGTGATCTGCACCGCCCTCTACGCCTACGGCCTCACCGTCACCGTGGTGGATGCGCCCACCGGTGACTCGCTCCGCGTCGCACCGGCCGGGGTCGCACACGACGGCTCCTGGTCCGAAACCATGCAGGTGTTCGGCAACCACCTGCTCGGCGCCGGCGAACGGGCCGGCACCTATGACATCACGGTTACCGCGCCCGGCTACCGCGCCTGGGACACCACCGGCGTCAAGGTGACGGCGGATGAATGCCACGTGCGCGGGGTGAACCTGACCGCCAGGCTCGCGCCGGAGCCCTGATCATGTCCGCCAAAGGCGCGGATTCCGCCGGCGTATACTTCCCGCCACCGCTGCTCTACCTGATACCGCTGTTCCTCGGGATCTGGCTCCGGCACCTCGACCCGCTCATCCAGGTGTCCCCCGCGACGGCAGCACTGCTCAAGCGCGCCGGCGTCGCGCTGGGGCTCGTCGCCGCAGCGCTGCTGCTCTGGGCCCTGATCACCTTCTGGCGGGCTCGCACCGCGGTGATCCCCCACAGGACGGCCACCACGCTCGTGATTCGCGGGCCGTACCGGCTCACACGAAACCCGATGTACCTGGGCCTCACGATCCTGTACATCGGCGTGTCGCTGTGGGCCGCCTCGGCGTGGTCGCTGCTGTTCCTGCCGATGGTGATCATCGTCATGCGGGTAGCGGTGATCAACCGGGAGGAGGCGTACCTCGCGCGACGCTTCGGAGACCAGTATCGTCAATACCAGGCGCAGGTGCGGCGCTGGATCTGAACCAGGACGAGGGATCCCGGCATGCCTGAAATCCAGATGCAGGTCACCGTTGCGCTGGCTCCCCGGGAGCTCTTCCCGCTGGTGGCCGGCGCCACCGGCTTCGAGCGCTGGTGGACCGACGACGTGTCGGTGCAGTCCGACGGCGCGGTCCAGCTCGGGTTCCTCAACCGGAGTACGGTGTACCGGCTGCGGCCGGAGACGATGGTCATGCCGGTACGGTCCGCCTGGCGGGCCGAGTCCGGCAGGGAATGGAACGGGACGATGATCGTCTTCGAGCTCGCCGCCGGCGGGCCCGGCACCGTGGTCCGGCTGACGCATGGCGGATGGCAGGCGGAAACCGACTACTTCCGCGAGTGCACCGCCACCTGGGGGGCGCTCCTCACCCGGCTCCGGGAGGTGGCCGAGAGCGGGACGGCGAGGCCGATGTTTGCGGCGAGGCGGCTGGAAGGCTAGGCGGCCTTGTGTGTCCCTTTGCCCCTCCCGGCGTCTCCTGCCTCGGGGACACGCGCCCACGTCGGCACCGCAGTCTCGGGCGGTTCGCGGGCAATTGGAGCAGGACCGGTCGAGGGTTGTCGGCGTGGGACCCCATTCCTGGACGCGGGACACGAGACGCGAGACTCGTGGTCCCGCGTTTCAAGTTTCATGGCGCCAGGGCTCGGATCAGGCCGTGCAGGAGGCGACCGGTCTGCCCCACAAGTCCGAGAGCTTCATCAGCCGCGGCTGGCGAGATGAAGCCGAGGGTCTGGGCCAGCAGGCATTGACTCTCGACTTCATGAAGCGAACCACGCGCGATCCGAAGGAAGGCCAGGAACTCGCGGTCTGAGCCACGTCCAGCGCCCTCGGCAATGTTGGACATGGTGGACACGGCGGCCCGGCGCATCTGTGAAACCAATCCGAACCGTTCAGTCGCAGGAAACCCGGTCGTCAGCTGGTAGATCACAACCGCCAGCTTCTGACTGGACTGCCACGCCTCCAAACGGCGAAAATCGGTCATGCAGCAACATCGAGTCGTAGGTGGAAAAGACAGGTAGCGCAAAACCGCGGCAGGTAGCAACTTCCCGCATTCCCCCGTGTCCCGCGTCTCGTGTCCCGAGTCCCTCATGGGCCGATCCATCGTCGCCGTCTTCCTGGGCTGGGCCGCCTCACTGGTCGTGATCGTGGCCGTGGAAGCCCTGTCGCATCACCTCTTCCCGTTGCCGCCCGGAAGCGACGTCTGGAATGCCAGCCAGCTGGCCGCTGCCGGTCCCGCCATTCCATCCGGGGCGTTGGCCCTGGTCCTGGCCGGATGGGTGGCCGGCGCCCTGTCTGGCGGCTTCCTCGCCGGGCGGCTGGTCCAGCGCCGCCAGCACGCCCACGCCGTGGCGGTGGGTCTCGTGGTGCTGGCGTCCGCCATCTGGACGATGCTGACCCTTCCGCATCCGGCATGGATGTGGGTGGCGAGCATCCTGCTGATTCCGGCAGCCGGGTGGGTGGGCGGGTCGCTGGCGATGCGCATGACTGGCGCGGGGGTGGGAGCCCCGCCGTGAGCGAGCGCTGGACCCACATCTTCTTCGATATCGGCGGCGTGCTCGGGACCAACGGCTGGGACGGGCAGCAGCGGGCCGCCGCGCGCCAGCGGTTCGGGCTGGAGGCGGAATTCGAGGACCGCCACGCCGAGGTGGCGGGCGACTGGGAGACCGGCCTGCTCGATCTCGACGAGTATCTCGACTGTACCGTCTTCTACCGGCCGCGCGAATTCACCCGCGAGGCCTTCATCACGTTCATGAAATCCCAGAGCGTGCCGGATGCGGAGGTGCTCGCGCTGGTGCACCGGATCGGTGCGGCCGGCGGGTCGACGCTCATGACCATGAACAACGAGGCCGAGTTCCTGAACCTCCACCGCATCGAGACGTTCGGGCTCCGTGAGTTGTTCAGCGCCTTCCTGAGCTCCTGCTGGCTCGGCACCCGGAAACCGGCGCGCCGGTTCTTCGAGCACGGGCTCGCCATCGCGCAGGCCGATCCGGCGCGCAGCATCTTCGTGGATGACCGCGAGCAGAACCTCACGCCGGCCCGGGCGCTGGGAATGACCGTAGTGCATTTCACGGGGACGACCGCTCTCGCCGAGGCGTTGCGAGGGATGGGGCTGTAGACCCAG
>DASTBA010000011.1:0-33171 GCA_035712285.1 Gemmatimonadales bacterium
GTGCGGTCCGCGAGGCCGTAGCTGTCGCCGAACCAGTTCTTCTTGGCGAAGACGCCGAACTCCACGGTGCCCGCCCCCTGGGCACTGGCCGCGGGCGCGATCAGCGCCGCCAGCAGCCCGGACAGTACGAGGCCTCGAAGCTTCATCATGAACTCCGCTGGAAAAGTTGAACACTGGGGCGGAAACGCCCGCCCGACCACCCAGAGCTTCCGCAACCTGCGCGGCCCGTTGCCGTTTCGCGGTGAGGCATCTCACGGCGTGCCCGCCACCGCGCCACCGGCGCCCTGCTCATGCGGGGTCCGGGCAGGGGAGCGACCCGGTAGTGACGCAAAGGGTATCCTGACAACAGCTTCCCCGGCCGGGTACTAAAATACACATCCTGTCCGGAATGTCGAGGCGGGAGACGCCCTGGAACAGGGCCCGTTGTTTTCGGTTTTTGTTCTCTGACGCGCCCCGGCTGATCTGCCAATATGGAGGTGGCGCGTGAACCGGCTCGTGGGCCGGCTTCCGGGGAAGCGCCGCCCGTGTGTCATCCAGTCACCGGCCACCGCGCTTCCGGGCCGGCCCGCCGAATGAGGGACTATGTGATGACGGTCATTGCCCTCGAGCAGGAGCGGCTCCTCGTGGCCGAGCGCATCCTGCGGGAAATCGAACGCCGCCACGGCCTGCCATCCTCCGATCACCCCGACCTGCAGCCCGCTGTCATCGACCGATTCCTGGTGGCCTATCTGCCCGAGACCCGCGATGGGGAGCCGGCGCCCATCACGGTCGAATACGCCTTCACCACCTGCATCACCGACGCGCTGGAACTGCTTCGCCGTGTGGTCGACGAGACGCCGGACGGATGGGGCAGCGCCGCCTACATGCACGACCTCGATACCGGCGCCGGCACACACTGATCAGCTGGCGCACGCGAACGTCGGATGACCGCCCGGCGGGCCGCCGCCGGGCCGCTCCCGATGGATGATACGCTCCCTGACCCTCACTCCTTTCTTTCCCAAGGCATCATGCGCGTCCACTGCACCACGCTGGTCCTGGCTGGAGCCCTCTCCCTTGGTCCCGGCGCTCTCTTTGCGCAGGCCCCGCCGCTGGAGGACCTGATCCTTCGCCTCGCCCGGGTTCCGGCGCCCATCGGATTCGAAAGCCGCCTGGCGGACTCGCTCCAGCAGCTGCTGCCCGCGGCCGTCCGCGACCGCGCCGGCGATGTCGTGCTCACGCTGGGCCACGGGGCGCCGAAGCGCCTGGTCGCCTGCGCGATGGATGAGCCGGGATGGGTGGTCGGAGGGGTCCGTGACGACGGCTACCTCACCATCCGTCGATTGCCCGGCCGCACGCCGCCGCTCTTTGATCAGCAGCTGGAGGGACAGCGGATCACGCTGCTGGGCAGGCGGGGCGACGTGCCGGGCGTCGTCGGGATCCGTTCCGTGCACCTCACCCGCGGGCGCGCCGACAACGACGCGCCGTTCACCTTCGACGATGCCTATGTGGATGTCGGGGCAACCAGCGACTCCGAAGCGCGGGCGCTGGGGCTCCGCGAGACGACCCCGCTGGTGCTGGAGAAGCGGCCCTGGCGCTACGGCGACGGCCTGGTCGCAGCCCCGGTGGTAGGGCAGCGGGCGGCCTGCGCCGCGCTGGTACGCGCGGTGAGCGGGAAGGTTCAGGGCACCGTGGTGGTCGCGTTCGTGGTGGAGGGAGGGCTGTCCGGTCGCGGCCTGTTGACCGTTGGCCAGGAGACCGGCCCGTTCATCGGGACCCTGACACTGGACGCGGGCGGAGCGACCGAAGCGGTGGTGCGTGACACCATTCGCACTCCCGCTCGCGGAGCCGCGCTCGGCCGGATGACGCGCTGGCGCCTGCGCGATCGCTTCGACGGATGGCCGGTGGAAACGGTCGCCGTTGTCGACGCGGCCATCCTGGAACGGATGCTCCGCGACTGGATCGGGGGTGCGCCATGAGATGGGGTACGCTGCTGGCCGCCGCGAGCGTCGCCGTGGTGCCGTCTCTGGCCGCACAGGGGATGGCCATCGGTGAGGCGGATTCCGTCCTCCATGCCCTGGTCGAGACCTACGGGGCGTCCGGCGCGGAGGGGCCGGTGCGCGACCTGGTGAAGCAGCTGCTGCCCGCGGGGGTGGTGACCCGGACGGACACGGCGGGCAACCTGCTGGTGCAATTCGGCCGCGGGAAGCCGCTCACGGTCTTCATCGCGCACATGGACGAGATCGGCTGGCGCGTGAGCAGCATCAACGATGACGGTACCGTGGCGATCACGAACCTGGGCGGTTTCTTCAGTTCGTTCTACGAGGGCCGGCCGGCCCTGATCCACACCGGCGCGGCCGACGTGCCGGCCGTCTTTGTCCCCCGGGATTCCGTCGGCCGCAGCCCGTCGCATGCGCCGCCCTCGCTGCGGGTGGACCCGGGCACCGGCACCCGGGCGGGCACGATCGCGCTGGGCGTGCAGGCGGGTGCGACGGTCACGATGCCCAAGAGCTACCAGCGGCTCGCCGGGACCCGCGCCACCGGACGCTCGTTTGACGACCGGGTCGGTGTCACCGCGCTGATCCTGGCGGCTCGCCGGCTCGCCGTGAAGCCGCCGCGACATGCGGTGCTGCTGATCTGGAGTGTGCGCGAGGAGATCGGGCTGGAGGGCGCCTCGGCAGCGGCGGCGGCATTGGGTGGCACGCCCGCCGCCGTGCACGCCATCGACACCTTCGTATCGGCGGACGCGCCGCTCGAGATCAAGACCTACGGCGATGCGCCGCTGGGGCAGGGTGCGGTGATCCGGGCGGTGGACAACAGCAACGTGGCACCGGCGGCCCTGGTGGATGCCTCCCTCGCCCTTGCCGCGCGCGACAGCATCCCGCTGCAGCTCGGCGCCACCAGCGGCGGCAACGACGGCTCGGTCTTCGCGGCGTGGGGCGTGCCCGATGTCCCGTATGGATGGCCGCTCCGCTACTCCCACTCACCAGCCGAGGTGGTGGATCTCCGGGATGTGGTGGCGCTGGCCCGGCTGGTGGAGTCGGTGGCGCGGTAGGGGCGCGCGGCCGTGCGTCCCTACCGCGCCGCGCGCCCCCGCCGCGTCTTGCGCCGCGGCCGAGCATACTGCATAATTATGCAATATGCAGACCGACCGACCACTTGTCGCCCTGGCCTTCTCGGGCGGCCTCGATACCTCCTACTGCGTGCCGGTCCTCACCGAGGCCGGCTTCGCCGTCCACACCGTCTATGTCAACACCGGCGGCTCTTCCGCTGCCGAGCGTGACGCCATCCGCCGGCAGGCGGAGGCGGTGGGCGCTGCCGCGCATCATGAGGTGGATGCCCGCGCCCAGGTGTTCGACCGCTTCGTCCGCTTCCTGATCCAGGGCAACGTGCTGCGGGGCGAGGTCTATCCCCTCTCGGTCGCTGCCGAGCGCACCCAGCAGGCCATCTCCGTCATCCAGGTGGCGCGGGAGATCGGTGCCACGGCGGTGGCGCACGGTTCCACCGGCGCCGGCAACGACCAGATCCGGTTCGACATCGCCCTCCGCGTGCTGGCGCCCGAGCTCGGCATCATCACGCCCATCCGCGAACGCGGCGTGAGGCGCGAGGAATCCATCGCGTTTCTCCAGGCGCGCGGCCTGCCGGTGCCGGCCAGGGCGTCGGCGTACTCGATCAATCGCGGTCTCTGGGGCACCACCTGGGGCGGCGGCTGGACGCATGATACGTGGGCCGGCCCGCCGGCCGAGCTCATCGAGCCGCCCGCCGACGCCCCGGCGCCCTCCGAGATCGTGCTCGGCTGGGAGCACGGCGCGCCGCTGTCGCTCGACGGCGCCCCGCTCGCCGGGGCGGAACTGGTGGACCGGCTGGGCGCGCTCGCCGAGTCGTACGGCATCGGCCGCGGCATTCATGTCGGCGAGACGGCACTCGGCATCAAGGGCCGCATCGGGTTCGAGGCCGGTGCCGCACTGATCCTGATCGGCGCCCATCGCGAACTGGAGAAGCTGGTGCTCACCCGCTGGCAGGCCTTCTGGAAGGACCAGCTCGGCCGCTTCTATGGCGACCGCCTGCACGAAGGGCACTACTTCGACCCGGCCCTGCGCGACATCGAGGCGATGATCACGAGCTCGCAGCAGCGGGTCTCCGGGGAAACACGCGTACGTCTCTGGCCCGGCCGCTTCCAGGTGGTCGCCACCCGGAGCCCGTTCTCGATGATGGATCCGGCGGTCGCCACTTACGGCGAGGAGAACCGCCTCTGGACCGGTGACGAAGCGCGGGACTTTGCCCGGGTGTCGGCCATTCCCGAATTGCTCGCCGGCCGCGCCGCCGCACACGCCGCGGACCAGGCGTAAGGAGTCCGCATGGTCGTCACCACCCGCGTCCGCCTGGACCGCGTTGCGTCCAGTACCCGGAATGCCCAGCTCGGGACTGAAGTGATCGTGGGCGACGAGATCGTGGCCCGGGAAGGCTACGTGCTCGCTGTCCGCATCCTCAACGACAAGTCGAGCTATAACACCGTGGAGGATCTGGCCGGCCGGATGGTGTCGCTCCGCGCCGGTGACGTCCTGGCCGGCGTGCTGGGTGCGCGCCGCGCCCTCCGCGGCTACGCCGGCGAGGTGCCCCGCCACGTGGCGGTGGGCGACGTGATCCATGTGCTCAACCTCGGCGGCATCCTGGGCCGCTGCACCTCGGAGAATCCCGAGATCGGCGCGCCGTTCGATGCCGAGGTGCTCGGCGCGGTGCTGACCTTCCCGGCACTCGGTGACCGCGTCGGCCGGCCGGCCCACATCCGCGATCACGCCGTGCCGCCGGCCAGCCGGCTCGAGTCCCGGGTGCCGGTGGTGTACGTGGCCGGCACCTGCATGAACGCCGGCAAGACCGTCGCCGCCACCGAGCTGGTGCGCGGACTCGCGCGGAGCGGGCTCCGGGTCGGGGCCGCCAAGCTTACCGGCGTCTCCCTCATGCGCGACGCACTCTCCATGCAGGACGCGGGGGCGGTGGCGGCACTCACCTTCAACGACGTGGGCATCGCCAGCACGCATCCCGGTGTCACCGTCGAAACCGCCAAGGGCATTTTCAACCGGCTGGCCGCCGGCCGGCCGGACGTGATCGTGGCGGAACTGGGCGACGGCATCCTGGGCGAGTACGGGGTGCAGGATATCCTGGGTGACGCCGAGCTCGCGCACGCCGGGTGCGCATGGGTCATGGCCGCCCCCGATCCGGTCGCCTGCTGGGGCGCGGTGGAGCTCATGCGGGAGCAGTTCGGGCTGCCGGTCACCGTCATCACCGGTCCGGCCACGGACAACGACGTCGGCCGGAGCTACATCGAGGCCTCGCTCAAGCTGCCGGCGCACAACGCGCGGCGCGACGCCGAGGGACTGCTGGCGGTGGTGAAGGCGAGCCATGACGCCTGGGTCGCGGCGCACGAGCCGGCGACGGCAGGGGCAGTATCGTGAGCGGGACGCTGCGTGTGGTGGTGGTCGGGGCGGCAGGATATGCCGGCGGCGAGCTCCTGCGCCTGCTGCTTTCGCATCCTGACGTGGGCGAAGTCGTCGCCACCAGCCGGAGCCAGGCGGGGCGGCCGGTGGGCGAGGTGCACCCGGCGCTCGCCCCGCTCACCGATGCGCGGTTCGCGGGGCTGGCGCCGGGCGAGGCGGCGCGGGGCCGCGACGTGGTGTTCCTGGCGCTGGAGCACGGCGAGTCGAGCAAGGTGATCGGCGACGTCTTTGCCGCCGGGCCCGGCCTCATCATCGATCTCGCCGCCGACTTCCGGGTGCAGGCGCCCCGCCTGTACGAGCAATTCTACGGGCCGCATGCGGCGCCGGACTACGTGAGCCGCTTCGCCTACGGCCTGGCCGACGTGGCCGGGGTGTCGCTCCGGGGCGCCACCGCCATTGCGGCGCCGGGCTGCTTCGCCACCGCGGCGCAGCTCGCGCTCTGGCCCATTGCCCGTGCCGGTATTCCGTGCGTCCCGACGCTCTTCGGCGTTACCGGGTCGAGCGGCGCCGGCGTCCATCCGAAGCCCACCACCCATCACCCGGCTCGGGCGAACAATGTCTTTGCCTACTCGGTGCTCGGGCACCGGCACGAGGCGGAGGTACTCGCCGCCTGGCGGCTCTGGACCGGCAACCCCGACGCCACGACGCGGATGATGGTGCACTCGGGCCCGTTTGTCCGCGGCATCTACCTCACGCTGCATGCCCGTCTCGCCGAGCCGCACCCGGCGCTCGCGAACGGCGCCGCGGCGTTCTACCGCACCGCGTACCACGGCCGCCCGTTCGTGCGGGTGATGGATGGTGCGCCGGAACTCACGCATGCCGTCGGCACCAACTACGCACTGATCGGCGCGGCGCTCTCACCCGACGGCCGCGAGTTGCAGGTGATGGTGGCGGAGGACAACCTGGTGAAGGGCGCGGGCGGCCAGGCACTCCAGGCCATGAACCTGGCCCTGGGCCTCGACGAGACGGCTGGCCTCCGGGCGACGGGGGCGTTCCCATGCTGAGCACCGACGCGCAGGGCGCCGTGTCGCACCTGCTGCCGGTGTACGCGCAGATGCCGGTGCGGCCGGTCACGGGCCACGGATCGTGGATCGTGGATGAAGACGGGAATCGCTGGCTCGACGCCTACGGCGGCCACGCGGTGGCGGCCACCGGGCACAGCCATCCCGCCGTGGTGCGGGCAATCAGCGAGCAGGCGGCGCAGCTGCTCTTCTACAGCACCGTCCTGCCGCATCCCAACCGCGAGCGTCTGGCGGATGCGCTGGCGGCGCGCATGCCGGCCCCGCTGTCCCACGTGTTCTTCGCGAACTCGGGTGCCGAGGCCAACGAGAACGCCATGCTGCTGGCGCGAAAGCTGACGGCGCGCCAGCGCATCGTGTCCGTCAGCGGTGGCTGGCATGGGCGCACGGTCGCCTGCCTGTCGGTGACCGATGGCGAGAAGTACGAGGCGGGCGCCCGTCGCGCCGGGATGCCGCTCTCGGTCAGGGTGCCGTTCAACGACATCGCGGCGCTCGAGATCGCGGTGGACGAATCGGTCGCGGCACTGATCGTCGAGCCGGTTCAGGGCATGATGGGCGCCCGCGACTGCGCGCCGGAGTTTCTCGCGGCCGCCCGGCGCGTCACCGCGGCGCAGGGTGCGATGCTCGTCTTCGACGAGATCCAGTGCGGCGTGGGACGCACCGGCAGTTTCACCGCCGCGGAGTCGTACGGCGTGACACCCGATTTCATCACCATGGCCAAGGGCCTCGGCTCGGGGCTGCCGATCAGCGCCACGGCGACCACCGGGGCCGTCGCGTCCCAGGTCCGGACCGGCGATCTCGGCAGCACGTTCGGCGGCGGACCGGTGCCCTGTGCCGCCGCGCTTGCCACGCTGGACGTGATCGACCGCGAGCATCTCCTGGCCAATGTGCGTGCCGTGAGCCGCCGCATTCGCGACGGGGCGCTCAGGGCCGGCGCCCAGGCGGTGCAGGGGAGGGGGCTTCTGCTTGGCGTACGCCTCAGCCGCCCGGCCGCCGGCGTGCAGCAGGCGTTGTTCCGGCACCGCATCCTCACCGGCACCTCCACCGACCCGGCGGTGCTCCGCATCATGCCGCCGCTCTCATTCAGTGCGGAGGAAGCGGACCAGCTGATCTCCGCCCTCGTCGAGGTGCTGGCATGAGCGGACGGGATTTTCTCGCCATGGAGGACTGGGGCCAGGGAGGCGTCGAGGAACTGCTTGCCCTCGCCGCGCGGCTCAAGCGGGGCGAGATCACCGGCGGCCTCGAGCGCAAGGTCCTGGCGGCGATCTTCATGGACCCGAGTCTTCGCACCCGTTCCAGTTTCGAGACTGCGATGTTCCTGCACGGCGGCCACGCGCTGATCCTGGAGCCGGGCAAGGGGAGCTGGACGCTCGAAACCGAGCACGGCGTGGTGATGGACGGCAGCAGCGTGGAGCATGTGATCGAGGCGGCGCGGGTGCTGTCCCGCTATGCCGACGTGCTGGCGGTGCGCGCCTTCCCGAAGGGCGGGACGTGGGACGCGGCCCGGGAGGACCGGATCATCCGGGACTTCGCGCGCTATTCGTCGAAGCCGGTGATCAACATGGAGAGCACGCGCCGGCATCCCTGCCAGGGGCTGGCGGATGCGATGACCCTGGGCGAGAAGCTGGGCGATACCCGGGGCAAGCGCTTCGTGCTCGCGTGGGCCTGGCACCCCAAGGCCCTGCCTACCGCCGTGCCGGCGAGCGGCGCCGTCGCCGGAGCGATGATGGGCATGGATGTCGTGATCGCCCGGCCGCCGGGGTATGCGCTCGATGCCGATGACATGCGGGCGATCCGCGAGTGCGCGGCCACGGCCGGCGGGTCGGTAGCGGAAACCGAGGATCTCGAGGGCGCACTGAACGGCGCCGATGCGGTGTACGTCAAGTCGTGGGGCGCCCTGCCGGCGTTCGGGAAGCCGGAGGAAGAGGCCGCCTTGCGGGCACCGTACCGCGACTGGCGCATGACCGGCGCCCGTCAGCGCCTCACCCGCGGCGGCAAGGGCATCGTGATGCACTGCCTGCCGGTGCGGCGGAACGTGGAGATTGACGACGCGGTGCTCGACGGGCCGCACTCGGTGGTCGTGGACGAGGCCGAGAACCGCCTGCACGTCCAGCGGGCGGTGTTGCTGGAATTGATGGCGAAACGCTAAGGAGCCCACACTGTCCCTCGACCCCACACTTACCGGCCTGAAGGGCGCCCTGCGCTACGTGCGGGCCTATCGCGACCAGGTCTTTGTCGTGAAGCTCGGCGGCGAAGTGCTGCAGGACGCCGACGTGCTGGATCAGGTCGCCACCCAGCTGGCCCTGCTGCATTCCCTCAGCATCCGCCTCGTGGTGGTGCATGGCGGCGGGCCGCAGGCCACGGCGCTGGCGCGCCGCCTGGGCCAGGAGCCGGTCATGGTGGCCGGCCGCCGGGTGACCGATGATGACGCCCTCGAAGTGGCCAAGATGGTCTACGGCGGCCTGCTCAATACCGACCTGCTCTCGGCCTTGCGCGAGCACCGGGTGCAGGCGGTGGGACTCTCAGGTGTCGATGCCGACCTCGTGACCGCCCACCGCCGGCCGCCGGTCGCCATGACGGATGATTCCGGTGCCAGCCGCACGGTGGACTTCGGCCACGTGGGCGACGTGGACCGGGTGGACGCCCGTGTGCTCACCACGCTCATGGACGCGCGCTTCGTGCCGGTGGTGGCCAGTCTCGCGGGCGACGACGACGGCAACGTGTACAACGTCAATGCCGACACCGTGGCGGAGGCGATCGCCACCACGCTGCGGGCGCAGAAGCTGATCTTCATGACCGGCGCGCCGGGCGTCCTGCGGGATCGCAACGATCCCTCGACGCTGGTGACGTTTGCCGATCCCGACGACCTCGCCGAACTGATGCAGAGCGGCGCGCTCTCGGGCGGGATGCGGCCCAAGGTCGAGGCCTGCATCCGCGCCGCCACCGGCGGGGTCGAGCGCACCCACATCGTGGGCGGCCGCCACCCCGACGCGCTGCTGCTCGAGGTATTCACCGGCGCGGGCTGCGGCACCATGATCGTGGGGCGGAAGGAGAAGGCGACCTACCTTGGCGTTGACCTGGCCGGCCGAGATTGAGCTGCTCCGCGAGCTGGTGTCCACGCCCTCCGTCAGCGGGACCGAGGAGGCGGTGGGACAGCTTGTGGAGGCGCGCACCCGGGAATGGGGCCTCGCAGTCGTGCGGGACGACGCCGGTGTCCGGGTCGACGTGAGAGGGGCTGCGCCCGGTCCCACGCTCGCGCTGGTGTCCCACCTCGACACCGTGCCGCCGGGGGAGGGCTGGGCCCGCGATCCTTTCCGCGCAACGATCGAAGGCGATCAGCTGTACGGCCGGGGCTCGGGGGATGCCAAGGCATCGGTGGCGGCGATGGTGACGGCCGCGTGGGACCTGGCGCGCGAGGGCCGCGTCACCCGCGGACGCCTCGTCGTGATTCTCGGCTATGGCGAGGAGACCCGGAACACCTCCATGCCGGAAGCGGTGCGCCGCACCGGAGCGGTGGATGCCGCGATCATCGGCGAGCCCACCAACCTGGATTTTGCCATTGCCCAGCGGGGACTCATGATGGTGGACCTGGTCGCGTCCGGGGAACAGCGCCATGCCGGATACGCCGCGCAAGACGGTGTCTTCACCAACGCCGCCGTGGCGCTGGCGCAGGACCTTGTGAAGCTCGGGTCGCTCTTTCCCGACCGCCCGCATCCGGTGCTCGGCGCACCGACCGTCACGCCGACGATGCTGGACGCCGGCATCAGCCGGAACGTCACGCCGCCCTCCGCCCGCGCGGTGCTCGACATCCGGAGCACGCCGGCGTGGCCGCATGCCGAAATTGCCGAGCGGCTGCGCGAGGGGCTGGCCTCGCGGGTGGAGGTGACGTCGGACCGGCTGGTGCCGTGCGAGACGCCCGACTCGTCGCGGCTGCTCCCGATCATGCGCGTCTCGCGTCCCGCGTCGCATTCCTATGGAAGCCCCACCTGCTCCGACTGGGTGTTCCTCCGCGAGTCGGACGCGGTGAAGTGCGGGCCGGGCACCAGCCGACGCTCGCATACACCGGATGAGTACGTGGATCTGCATGAAGTCAGTGCGGCGCGGGCGTTCTACGGCGCCGTGGCGGAACGGTATCTCGCATGAATTCCTCGCACCGGACGCTCTGGTCGCCGGGCGCAACCCCGAATGCGCAGATGCTTGCCTACACCATCGGGGATGACCCGGTGTGGGATGAACGACTTCTCCGGTGGGATGTGCTCGGCAGCCTGGGTCATGTCGAGGGGCTCCACGCTTCGAAGCTGCTGTCCGATGCGGAGTACCGCGCCTTGCGCGGCGGGCTCCGGGCGGCACTCCGCGCGGCGGATGCCGGGCAGTTGCGCATTGGCCGCGGCCAGGAGGATGCGCACACTGCCGTCGAAACCTGGCTCACTCATCGCCGGCAGGGCGCCGGCGAACGGCTGCACACCGGGCGAAGCCGGAACGACCAGGTGGCCACCGACCTCCGCCTGTACCTGAAGGATGCCCTGCTCGCCCTGCATGAGGCGGCCAGTGAACTGGTCCGCGCCCTCACCGCCTTCGGGTCGGCGCATCGGGACGTGCTCTGGCCCGGCTACACCCACCAGCGCCGTGCGATGCCGTCATCGGTGGCGCTCTGGAGCGGCGCCCTCGCGGAAGGGCTGCTCGACACGCTCGAGGAACTGCCCGCCCTCTGGCGGCGGGTGGACCGCTCGCCGCTCGGGAGCGCCGCCGGTTACGGCGTGCCGCTTCCCCTGCGGCGCGAGGCCGCGGCGCGCGCACTCGGATTCGGCGGGCTGGACCGCAACGTGGCAAGCGTGCAGAACGGGCGAGGCAAGCTGGAGGCGGCCGTCCTCGCGTGGTGCAGCCAGCTGGCACACGATCTTTCGCGTCTCGCGACCGACGTGATCCTCTACACCGGCGAGGAGTATGGATACCTGCGGCTGCCGGCGGCGCTGGCGACCGGGTCCAGCATCATGCCGCACAAGCGGAACCCCGACCTCTTCGAACTCACCCGCGCGCGCGCGGCTGCCGTGGATGGCGATCTCGTCACCATGCTGCTGCTCAAGGGGAAGCTCGGCGGCGGTTACCACCGCGACTTCCAGCTCCTGAAGGAGCCGCTCTTCCGCGGGCTGGGGCGCACGCGGGAGATGCTGGGCATGATGGCCACGGCCGTGCCGATGCTGGAGGTGGACCGCGCCCGCGGCCGGGCCGCGCTGGCCGGTGGAACGCTCGCCACCGACGAAGTCATGCGCCGGGTGGAGGCCGGTGTGCCGTTCCGCCGGGCCTATCGTGATGTGGCCGACGCGCTCAAGCGTGGGGAGCAGTTCATGCCACCGACTGCCGTGGAGCTCCGGGCCCGTCGCCGCTCCACCGGCGGCATCGGGAATCCGGGGCTTCCGGAGGCGCGGCGGCGCGCGCGGGGCGCCGATGCCTGGCGCCGCCGTGAGCGGCGGCGGTTCTCCGCCGCCATGCGACGGCTGGCCGGGAGGTGACCCGATGACCAGCGACCGCCGGAAGCGTCAACTCAAGATCCTGGAAATGATCGAGACCCGCGCCCTGCATACGCAGGAGGACGTCGCGGAGGCGCTGGCGTCGGAAGGATGGGACGTCACCCAGTCCAGTGTGAGCCGGGACATCGCGTCGCTCGGCCTGATCAAGGTGGGCGGGGCGTACCGGCGTCCCGAGGGTGCGGCGCTCGTCGCCGAGGACCCCGACGAACGTCGCGTCGCGGAGGGCGTGCTGGCCGCCGAGCCGGCCGGTGATGCGCTGGTGGTACTGCACACGCCGCCGGGTGAGGCGAACCGGGTGGGCGCGGCACTGGATCGCCTCGCATGGGTGGAGATCGTGGGCACGATCGCCGGCGACGACACGATCTTCCTGGCGACCCGGAACCGCCAGGCCCAGCGCCGGCTGCTGCGGCTGCTCGGGCGGCTGGTCCGGACGCCGTGAGTCACCGTCCGCGAGTCGCGATTCGCAGGGGCATGTTCGTCCGTCAGCGGGAACTCCTGCCCGGCTCCGTGCGTTGACGAACTGCGGGCGCCAGGCCCTGCCTGGCGCCTGCAGCCGCACTTCACTCTCTTTCAAGGCACGGATTGTCATGGCTATCAGCGACGGGCTCCTGGGGGAGTTCGACCACGAAATGCAGACCACGCGCCGGATGCTGGAACGGGTTCCGGTGGAACGGGCGGCCTGGAAGCCCCATCAGAAGTCCACCGCACTCGGGGAGCTCGCCGATCACGTGGCGCGCATCCCAGGGTATGCGATTCCGGTGTTCACGCTGCCTGAGCTCGATGCCCAGGCCCTGGCCCCCAGGGATGGCGGTCCCTTCACGCGCGACAACCTGCTCCGCCGGTTCGACGAGAACGTGGCCCGGAGCCGCGCCGCGCTCGGCGCCGCGGGGGACGACACGATGCTCGTGCCGTGGACCTTCCGGCTGGGCGATCGCGTCATCTTCACGCTGCCGCGTCTCGCCGCGTACCGCACCTTCGTGATGAGCCACCTGATCCACCACCGGGCCCAGCTCGGCGTCTACCTCCGGATGAACGACGTCCCGCTGCCGGGGACCTACGGTCCATCCGCCGACGAGCCGCTGCCGGCTAGCGCTCCGCGCTGACGCGGCGGGCGAAGTCGTTCCAGAAATCCTCGGTGAAGGCGCGCACGGTGCCCTCCAGCAGGCGGACGCCCAGCTCCGCCAGGGCGCCGTGCACCTCGCCGTCGGCCGCCCAGTGGAGCCGTTGCCGGTCCGGCGCCAGCGTCTCGATCCGGACCGCTGAACGCACCGCCACGTCGGTGCCGGCCGCGTGGCCCGTGGCCGTGAGGCGGGCGCTCTCCTCCGGCACCAGATCATGCAGCCGCACCTCCATGTCCACGTGCACCTTGAAGAAGGCGACACCCACCCCGACGCGCATGCGGTAGGCCTCGGGCGACCGGATGTCGAGTTCTTCCACTCCCGGCGCCGACTGCGCCACGAACCGGGGGTCCAGCAGCGCCGTCCAGACGCGGCTGCGGGTGGCCGTGATGTCGGGTTGCCCCTCGAAATGCAGGTTCATCAGGGTAAGTTATCCCTCATGCGCATCGCGATCTTCTCCGAGGTGTACTGGCCGATGGTGAGCGGCGTGGGGGTGACCCTGCGGCGCCTGGCGGACAGTCTGCTGGATCGGGGCCACGCGGTGCGCGTCTACAGCGCCTCGTACCGGCTGCCGGAGTCCGGCGACCGCCCGGAGGTGCACCGGTCCACCAGCGTGCCGTTCTTCCTCTATCCCGATGTGCAGTGGGCCTTCCCGCGCCCCCGGGCGCTGGTGGATGATGCGGCGGCGTTCCGGCCCGACGTCATCCATGCGGCGACGGAATTTGCCATGGGATATGCTGCCGTGCGAGTCGCGGGGCAGCTCGGAGTGCCGCTGGTCGCGTCCGCGCACACCGACTACGAGCAGTACGCCGGCCGCTACCGGGTGGAGTGGGCGGTGCGCGCCGGATGGCGCTACCTGCGCTGGTTCTACGGGCACGCGGAAACGGTGCTCTGTCCCACGCGCATCTACGAGAAGCACCTGCACTCGCGCGGGGTGATGCATACCGGCATCTGGTCGCGCGGGGTGGATGCCTCCCTGTTCCGGCCCGATGCCCGGTCCAACGCCTACCGCGCGGCGCTGGGAGCCCGCCCGGGGGATCTCGTCGTGACCTACGTCGGCCGCTTGGCGCGGGAGAAGAACCTGGAGCTGCTGCTGGACGCCTGGACGCAGATCCATGCGCGGCATCCGTCGGCTCGCCTGGTGCTGGTGGGGCAGGGGCCCCTGGAAGAGGAGATCGCCGGGCGGCGGCTGCCGGGGGTGCATCTCACCGGCCTCCTGACGGGACGGGATCTTGCGGAAGCCTATGCGTCGGCCGACCTGTTCGCCTTCCCGAGTGTGACCGAGACGTTCGGCAACGTGCTGCTGGAAGCGATGGCGTCGGGACTGCCCTCGGTGGTCGCGGCGGCCGGGGGCGTGCTCGAGTTTGCCGAACATGGAACCAACGCATGGCTGGTGCAGCCGGACTCGGCCGATGGACTTGTTGACGGGTTGCACCGGCTCATGGGCGACGCCGGACTGCGCCGCGCACTGGCCGCCGGCGCACTCGAGGGCGCCAGGACCCGCCGGTGGCCGGATGTGGACGACCGCCTGCTTGAGCAATACGCCGATGCCAGTGAGCGCTACGCCGCGCGGCGCGCGGCGTAGGCACCGGGCCGCGGCACCCCGTTACCGCACACGCTCGATGCGCTGGATGACGTCCCCTTCCATGACCTGATCCACCACATCCATTCCCTCCACCACCTCTCCGAACACGGTGTAGTCCCGTTCGAGGCGCGGATTGTCGCGCAGGTTGACGAACCACTGCGCGTCGCCGGTGTCGTGCCCCCGGGTGCTCATGCCGACGGTGCCCCGCGGATGCGCGATGGTGCCCAGTTCGTCACGGAAGTAGTCGCGATATCCGGAGTACTCGTTGTCGAGCGGGCTCCCGCCCTGGATCACGAAGTCATGCTCCACGCGATGCCAGGTGAAGCCGTTGTAGTAGCCCCGGTCCGCCAGCGCCAGCACCCGTGCCGCGGTGATCGGTGCGACATCGCCCCGGAACCGCACCACGAAGCTGCCACCACCGCTCGCCTCGGCCATGGTGACCCGCACCCGCACGTCGGCGCCAAGGGCCAGGGCAACGGCCTCGGGCGGGAGCTCCACGTGGCGACCCGGCGGGCGGTCGTCGCTCGCGGGGCGGCCAGCCGCCTTGAGCAGCGCCAGGCGGACGTCCCGTTCCGAGTCGTTGCCGCGTGCGACCCAGCGCGTGAAGGCATGCTCGAGCCGGATCCGCACTGCCGTATCAGGCGACCCGGCCAGCGCCAGCGCTGCGGCGCGGACCACCTGCGGTTCCCTGGCCTCCAGGGCCTCGAGGTAGAGGCCGTCGTCGGCGTGTCCGGTCAGCCTGGTGAGGGCCTCGATGGCGGCCTCGCGCACGTTCGGATCCCGGTCCCGGCCCAGGGTGTACAGCGTCGTCGCATCCGCCATCACGGCGGCGGCTCGCGCGGCATACACGCGGAGGTGGCTGTTCCGGCTGGTCACGAACCCCGCCAGGCGCTGGCCGGCGTCGGCCGGGCGCAGGCGGCTCAGGGCCAGCAGCGCGTGTGCCGCGGGCTGCCACGACACGCCGCCCCGCTCGCGCCGGGAGAGATCGGCCGGCAGGCGGTCCAGCCATGATGCGAGCACCGCCAGGACCGCGGCATTCCCCGCACACGTCGCCGGCAGCAGGTCCGCTGCGTGCAGCCGTACCGGCCAGGCGCTGTCCACGAGCGCGGCACCCAGTGCCACGCAGTCGGTGCGCTGGCCTGCCAGCGCGCGGTAGCGAAGCCGCCACGCCGCCTCGGGCCACACGGGCGGCAATGCCAGGGGCGGGAACGAATCGCGCCGGGTAAAGGTGGAGTCGCCGATGCGATCCCATGCCCGGGTAGCGAGCAGCCGAATCCGCGGATCGGTGCTGCGGCGCCCTTCGGTCAGCGAGGTATCGAGTGTGTCACGCCGATCCTCGGCAGCGAGGATGCGGGCGATCAGGGTTGAGTCCTGCGGCCCCGGCCGGCCCTGCGCGGCGAGCGTGGCGGTGACGAGCGCGGCGAGCAGGTGCGCAATCAGGCTGGTCTGTCGGAGACAGGTCATGGGCGGGCTCCATCCATGGCGCGCGGCGCCGGTGCGCGGCGGTTGATCTGCTAGCGCAGGAAGAGATAGCTGACCGCTGCGATCACCGCCGCGAGCGGGATCGTCAGGACCCACGCCCAGACGATCCGGGTGGCGACGTTCCAGCGCACCGATGACGGCCGCTGGGCCGCCCCGACCCCGACGATGGCGCCGGTGATCGTGTGCGTGGTGCTCACCGGCACGCCGAGCGCCGACGCAATCAACACCGAGATGCCCCCCGCCGTCTCGGCGCAGAAACCGCCGAAGGGGCGGAGCCGCGTGATCCGGGTGCCCATCGTCTTCACGATGCGCCAGCCTCCCAGCGCGGTGCCGAGGGCGATGGCCGTGTAGGCACCCATTTCCACCCAGAGCGGCACGTGGTCGGCGTTCGTCAGGTAGAGATGGTGCATCCACCCGGTCGAATCCTTGAACAGCGCCTGCGTGGAAACCAGGAGGCCCACCACGATGCCCATCGTCTTCTGGGCGTCGTTGGCCCCGTGGCTCAGCGAGTAGAGCCCGGCCGAGAGCAGCTGGAGCTTCCGGAAGGCGCGATCAACCGGCGCGGGCCGCGCGAAGCGGAGCAGCCAGCTCAGCCCCACCGTGAGTGACAGCGACAGAATCATTCCGAGGATCGGCGAGATCACGATGAAGAGGATGGGCTTCACCCAGCCGCCCAGGATCAGGGCATCGAACCCGCCCTTGGCGATGGCCGCGCCGCCATAGCCGCCCAGCAGTGCGTGGGAGGAGGAGGTGGGCAGGCCGAGCCACCAGGTGAGCAGGTCCCAGATGATGGCGCCGAGGAGGCCGGCCAGGACCACGTTCGGGTCCACCACCGCCGGGTCGACGAGCCCCTTGCCCAGGGTCCTGGCAACCGCAGTACCGACGATGAAGGCGGCGGCAAAGTTGAAGAAGGCGGCCCAGAACACCGCGACGCCCGGGGAAAGGACGCGGGTGGAGACCACCGTGGCGATCGAGTTGGCGCTGTCGTGGAAGCCGTTGATGAAATCGAATACCAGCGCCACCGCGATGATGACGAGCACGAACGACACGGAGGCGTCCATCGGTCAGGCGTGCTTGATGAAGATCGACTCGAGCACGTTGGCCACGTCTTCGGCCTGGTCCAGGGTCCGCTCCAGGTTGTCGTAGATGCCCTTCCACTTGATGACCAGCAGGGCGTCCGGGGCGCCCTCGAACAGCTTCCCCACCCACTCGTGGTAGAGCGAGTCGCCCTCTTCCTCGAGCCCTTTCACCTGCTTGCAGGCATCCAGCACCGTGCCGTTCCGGTCCCGCTCCAGCGCCGCCACGCCCCGATGCAGCTGCTCGCAGGCGCGGCGGATGACATCCGCCAGCTGGCTGGCGCCGGATGGGGAGTCGCCGGCATGGAAGATCTGGATGCGGCGGGCGGTGCCGTCCATCAGGTCCATCACGTCATCCAGCCGCGAGGCCAGCATGTGGATGTCCTCGCGGTCCAGCGGGGTGATGAACGTCCGGTCCAGCCGGGCGACCACGTCGTGGGTGATCTCGTCGGCCTCATGCTCCAGGCGCTTGATGGCGTCCACGATCGGGCGCCGCCGCTCCGGCTCGGCGGCGAGCAGCTCCTCCAGCAGCTTGGCCGCATCCACGTTGAGCTGGGCGACGTCGTTGAACAGGTTGAAGAACTTCTCGTCCCTGGGCAGGAGACGCATGGGTCACGATCCTGTGACGGTGGGGGCTCGGGGGCGGAAGATACCTGCCCGAGAGCCGGCGGCAAGTCAGGTTTCGAGCGTCAGGGTCCTGACCAGCCGGGTCAGGTCGGCGGGGCGCTCCAGCCAGAAATCCGGCGCCGAGCACTCCAGGTCGGGCCGCCCGAACGGCCCCCAGAGGGCCGCCGCGGTGCGAACGCCGGCGGCCCGGCCCGATTCCATGTCGTGGATGCTGTCTCCCACGTACATCGCCTCGCCGGCGGGGATGCCGAGCAGGGCCAGGGCCTTGAGGACCGGCTCGGGATCGGGCTTCGGGCGTTCGACGTCGTCGGCACCCACGAGCACGTCCATCGTGCCTGCCAGGCCGGCCACGCGGAGCCCGCGCTCCGCTCCCGACCGGTTCTTGCTGGTGACCAGGCCGGTATGGAGACCCTGGGTGCGGATGGCGCGCACCGCGTCCGCCACGCCGTCATAGGCCACGACCCGTTCATCGTGATGCGCGAGGTTGTACTCCCGGTAGGTCCGGATCATTTCCTCGATGCCCGGGTGCTCCATCCAGGGGGCAAACTGCACCCGGAGCGGCGTGCCGATGCCGGCCCGCCACTCCGCGTCGGTCCGGGGCGGCAGACCGTGCGCCCGGAGCGTGTGATGGTAGCTGTCGAGGATGAGGCCGATGGAATCGATGATGGTGCCGTCCAGGTCGAACAGCACGGTGGTAAGTGCGGACATGGGCAGGAACGTAGCGGCGGACGCCCTCCGCCGACAATCGAGGCAGGTCACGGTGCGAAGACGATCAGCGCCTCGAGACGCGCCTCGTAGTGCTGCACCGGCCGCGTGTCCGGCAGCGCGGCGAGGGCCCGCAGCAGCGCGCGCCCGCCGAGCTCGCCGAGCGAGCGCAGCAGCAGCGTCTCGCCGGCGGTGTGACCCCGGGCGATGAACCGCATGGCGTTGCTCACGAGCCCCAGCACTGCGCCGTCCCGGTCCATCACGGCCCGGCGCCGGAGGTGCCGGAGCCGTTCCACCAGCGCGGCATGTCCGGCATGCCTGCCGGGCGCCCACAGGGTCGCGTTCAGGCCGGCCATCAGGCGGCCGAGACGTTCGTCCAGCGGCTCGGCGGTCCGGAACAGCTGCGCCGGTGTCATGGCAGAGGGGGGCGCTGTCGCCGCCAGCAGCAGGGCTTCACGGATGGCGGGAAGCTCGCCATGATCGCCACGCTCGTCCCGCCAGAGGAGCTGGCCGCCGGACACGGCCCGGCCGTGCTCATCCACACCCGTGATGCGCACGCCCGCGAGGACACCGCGCATGCGCTCATGATGTACGGACGCCAGGCCGGCGCATGGCGGCGCCTGAATGGCGATGCGCGCGAGGTCCGCGGGCCATCCGGCCAGGGCATCATTCTGCAGCTGGGCGCGGGCCGGCAGGAGGCTCTTCGATCGCAGGATGACCTCGGTGCGGAGCCGTCGCTCGAGCGCCCGGGGTGGGTCGAACCGTACCACCTCCACATCCGGGGTGCTGGCATCCAGCCGGACGGCGCGCCCGTCCCGCTGTTCCATGCGGGCCGGCGTCCACGGCAGGTCGTAGTGCACCACTCGCTCGGCCCGCTGGAGATCCAGCCCTTCGGCGGCCACGTCCGTGCTGATGAGCAAGGCCGGGGCCGGCTCGCCGGTGCCGGCCGGTCCGAAGAGTCGCAGCACCTCCTCGCGAGGGCGGCGGGTCATCCCGATGCCAGCGTCGCCGCCGGCGCACCACGCCGTACGGTGGTAGCCCAGCGCCCGCCGGAGCCAGCCTACTGTCTCCCGTGCCACCGTGAAGACGAGGGTACGGCGCTGGTCGGCCACGAGGCTGTCCAGCGCCCGTGCCTTGGGATCCGATTCGGGGCGGAGCGCGCTCACGGCACGGGCCAGCTCGGTCACCGGGTCCAGGTCGGCGAGCGTGAGGGTGGCCGTCGCCGAATCGCCTCCCGTGAGAGGCCAGAACACGGTCTGCTCCCCGTCGGCCCCGGTCCATCGCCGCAGGGCGTCGCGACTCATGGTGCAGCCGGCCGCTTTTGCGTCGGCATGATTCGCCAGCAGCAGGGCATAGCGGCGGAGGGACGCGGCCAGCGCCGCGGGGCTCGATGCCGCGGCCCGGGTGAAGGCCAGACGTACCAAGGCGCGGATGCCCGGGTCGTCGCTGATGGCAAGGGCATCCAGGCGGCGCATGATGCCGGCCAGCGCCCGGCTCGCGCGATGCTGCACGCGCACCAGGTGCCGTGTGGGCAGCGCGGCGCCGGCCGGCGATCGGATGACCACGCGCGCGGTGGCGTCCGGCAGTGCGTCGACGTCACGGAGCGCCGCGATCGATGGAATACCGTGAAGGGCGAGCGCATCGTCATGCAGGACGAGCGCCAGCTGGTGCAGCACATCGTCCAGGCGATTGATGACCGGAGTGCCCGAAAGCAGGATCGCGCGGCGGCCGGTGAGCCAGCGCGCCACGTGCGCATACCGGTGGATGGACTGGTTCCGGAGGTGGTGGCTCTCGTCCACGATGACCAGGTCCGCCGCTTCGGGCAGGCGGCCGCGGCTGGCGCGTTCGTGCGTGCCGATGACCAGCGGCACGCCAGTCCGGACTGCGACATCGCGCCATTGGCTCTCGAGCCGGGCCGGCACCAGGCACGCCACCGGGCGGTGGGTCAGCGCCGCGGCGGCGCCGAGCGCGATCCAGGTCTTGCCGGTGCCGACCGGTTCGGCGAGCAGCGCGCCGCCGAATTCACTCACGGCACCCACCAGTCTCCGCCACGGCAGTACCTGCGCGGCGCGCAGGTACGGAGGCGGTGCGCCCGTCGCCAGCGCCGGAGCCGCCAGGCGGGCCAGGGCGGCGCTCACGGCGGCGGGTGATGCCATGGGGAGCCGCGACGCCGGCAGCGGCAACCCGGCCGGCAGCTCCAGCGATTCCGCCACCAGCTGGCGGGCCGGATCACGCCAGGGCGCGAAGCGCGGCCTGCTCACGGGAATCCAGTCCGAGAAGATCCGCCGCCTGCGCGTCGAGTGCCGATGCCACGTTCTCGTCGTCCAGTGCAGCGAGGGTGAGCGCCCGCAGCGTCCGGTCGTCTCGCGCCGCTGCCGGGAACGGCAATCCGCCGACCACCGCGGAGGTGAAGCGGCGGAAGGAACCCGACGCTTCCGTGGCCCCGCCCCGGGCAATGGCACCGATGAGCGGCGCATTGAGCCATGCCGTGAGGGCCAGGAGCGCCGGCCGGGTGCGGAGACTCGTGAGGTAGCAGCTGTTGAGCGGCACGGCCCGCCGTGCCGCGCCGATCAGCGGAGCGGCAACCAGCGCCCGGGCAAGGTCCGGCCACACGAGACGGTGCGTCTCGAGCGCGCCGCGCGTCCGGAAGAGCTGCCACGGCGGCCCGCCGTCCTGATCGCGCCGGGCAATGAGTGCGTCATGATGCCGGGCGATCCAGCGCGCGGCGCGCGGGGGCAGCCGTTTCACCGGCCGTCCGGCGGTGTCATAGGCCCAGAGCAGCTGATGACGGGGCACCGCCCTGAATCCGCGGATGTCACGCCCGCGCAGCAGAGGCCGCAGCAGATCCGTCTCGACGTCGTCAGGATCGACGAACACCCGGTCGGCACCGGTCTTGATCCCCAGGCGGCAGCGGCAGACGCTGGCGACCCGCGCATGGGCCGACTGGAGGGCATGAATGATCTCCTGGGCATGCCCGCCCCGGAGAATCCAGGGAGCACCACCCAGCGACGTGGCCGGCACGCCGTCCGGGTCCGGCTCGATCCGGTGGCGCACCACGGCCGTGGAGGCGGGAGGCCGCCGGGTGGCGATGAGTGCCATCGGGTAGACGGTGGCGCCGAATCTGGCCTCGGTCAGCGAGTCCAGCGGAGCGGCGGCGTGGAGTGTGGTGCGCGCCGTGAGGAGTGCGCGGAGTGCCTCGCCGTATCCCGCCGTGGCAAGCTTCGACGGAACCACGAGGGCGATGGCGCCTCCCGGGCGCACGAGTTCCAGTGCCCGCTCCACGAACGCCACCGAGAGATCCGGCTGGTGGCCGTATCCGGTCCCGGCCGTGCCGCGCCAGGTGCGATATCGCCGGGCGAGCTGGGCGCGCGTCGCGGGGGCCAGTGCCTCCGCACGCACCCACGGCGGATTTCCGGCCACCAGATCGAAGCCGCCGCCATCCATCACATCCGCGAACTGTCCGTTGAAGCTGAGCCAGGGCAGCTCACCCTCGCGCACGACTTTCCGGCGGCAGGCCCGAAGCCGGTGCAGATCCCGGCGCAACCCGCGGAGCTCCTGCCGGGCGGCGTTCGTGAGATGCGGAGCGGTGGCGAAAAGCGCCGGAGCGCGCGCCGCCTCGAGAATGCCGAGGGCGCGGCTCCGGAGCCGGATTTCGGCTTCCTCGAGCGAGGCCGTGGCGGCGGCGAGTTCCAGCTCCCTCAGGCGCTGCATCAGGGATTGCTTGCCGGCACCGCTGGCGGTTACGACCCGGGCGCGTGCGGTGCGCACCTCGCGGGAAAGCCGGGATGGGGGCAGGCCGAGATCCGGCGGCTCCATCAGGGCATCACCCTGGCGGACGAGGCAGTCGAGGTTGGGCAGGGGGCGCACGGTCTCGGGCGTCGTGTCCTGCTCACCCGCCACCACCGCGAGCCAGAGGCGCAGCTCGGCAAGGCGTACCGCCATCGGATCGAGATCCACGCCGTAGATGTTGCCGGCAAGCACGGCACGCCGTGCCTGGCCGGACGGCTCGCCCGCGAGCATGCGCAGCGAGGCCAGGCGTTCGAGCGTGCCCAGCAGGAAGGCGCCGGAGCCGCAGGCCGGATCGAGCACCCGCGCGCTGAGGGCCGTGCCGACGGCCGCGGGATGGCGGCGGTCCAGCGCCTCGAGTGCCTCGGTGTCGGGCCAGGCGTGCCGGGCGCCGATGAGTGCGGCCAGCCCGGCGTCCACCATCCGCCGCACCAGCGCCGCCGGCGTGTAGTAGGTTCCGGACTGCTTCCGTGCATCGGATTCCATGATTCCCTCGAACACCCGGCCCAGCATGTCGGGTGCGATGGTGAGGTTGTCACCGTCGCCCTCGCGCACCGTGAAGTGGTACCGCTCGAAGAGGCCGTCCAGCGCGTCGCGCCACACGGCGTTCGGCAGTGACCGGCGCTGGCGCCGCTCCAGATCGTGGGGCTCGAAGAGGCCGCCGTTCAGGAAGGGAATCCGGCCGAATGCGCGCACCGACGCCGCGCGGTCGGGCGCGGCGCGGTTGAGGGTGCCGAAGAAGAGCGGCTCGATCAGGTGCCGGTGCACGCTGCGGCGCCGCGTCAGGCAACGGTCCAGCTCGGCACGCAGGAAGTCGGAGCGGCCGTCGAGCCATCCCTTGCTCTGCACGAAGTACAGAAAGAGGAGCCGGGTGAGCTGGACGAGGGCGAGCGTCCGGCGCTCCACCGGGCGCAGCCCGGGTCCAGCCGCCTCCGCCACGCGGTGTACCGTATCGCGAAAGTCCCGGATGAAGGCCGCGCCGGCCGGTCGGCCCGCCAGCGCCGCCAGCACCCGATCCGCGTACCACGCGTCTGCCGGGCTCGCCGCCAGCCGGGACAGGCAGAGGACCTGGAAATCGGCCGGTTCATCCAGCGCGACCACCAGGTGGCGATCGCCGCTGGCAATCGCGAGGCGGCGGACGTCTGGGTAGAATCCAAGGATTCCCGCAAGGCGCCCGTCGGAGGCGAGACGGGCCGCCAGTCGCGCGACGGCCGCCGCCGGCGCGCCGTCCGCTTCGGCGGCCAGCCAGACGAAGCCGGCCGCCCGCCCGGCGACCGCCATCCGACGGCACCCGTCGGCGGGGGCGACCTCGGCCCAGCACGGTTCGGCGCCCAGGGCGGCCGCCAGCGCCGGCAGGTCGCGGATGTGCGAGAGATTGCGCAGGAGTTCCCGAAGCGGCACGCAACACCCCATCGTGTGATGGAGCGAGTCTTGCGCCTGCGGGCGCCATCGGCATCACCATCATCACGCAGGAGGTAGCGGGAGCATGCAGGCAGGGTCCCGGCGCAATCGCGGTTCCGGACACCGCGCACTCCATGAGGTCCTGACCCCGGCCCGCATCGCCGGCGGATACTTGGTGCTGTCGGCCCTCTGGATCCTGTTCAGCGACCGGATCGTGGAGGCGCTGGCGGGCGGGAATCTCCAGGTGCTCACCCGGATCCAGACTGCCAAGGGCCTCTTCTTCATCGGCGGCACCACGACGATGCTCTACCTGCTCATGCGGGCCTCGCGCCAGGCGCTGCTCCGGAGCGAGGAAGGGCACCGCCAGATGTTCGAGCTCTCCAGCGCCGTCTGCCTCCTGCTCGACGCCAGCACCGGCCGGATCGTGGATGCCAACGCCGCCGCCACCGAGTTCTACGGCTGGTCCCGCGCCGAACTGCTGCGCCGCCGGGTCCACGACATCAACACCATGCCGCCCCAGCTCATTTCGGGCGCCCTGATCGCGGCCCGGCGTCCCGGTGGCGAGCACTTCATCGTGCAGCACCGGACGGCGAGCGGCGCCATCAGGGAAGTGGAGGTGCATAGCGGGCCGGTGGACGTGGACGGCCGCCCGATGCTCTTCTCGATCGTGCACGACATGACCGCGCGGGTGGCGGCGGAACGCGCGCTGGAAGAGAGCGAGGAGCGCTACCGGACGCTGCTCGCCGAGGCTCCGGACGGATTCCTGCTGGTCCGCGAGGACGGATCCATTGCCGACGTGAATCCTGCCGCCTGCGCCATGCTGGGCTACGGGCGCGCTGAGCTGCTGGCGCTCCGGATGGATGACCTGGCGGCGGCCGAAGGCCGGCACCGGCGCGAGGCAGCGCCGCCGGGCGGGCATCTCATCGAGGAGCGGATGCTGCGCCGCAAGGACGGCACGGTGGTGCATGTCGAGGTGTCGGCCCGCCGCCGCGATGACGGGCTCACCCAGGCGCTCCTCCGCGACGTGAGCACCCGGCGGTCGCTCGAGGAGCAGCTCCGGCAGGCGCAGAAGATGGAGGCGGTCGGGCAGCTCACCGGCGGCATCGCCCACGACCTCAACAACGTGCTGGGCGTGGTGATCGCGAACGCCGACCTGATCCGCCACGCGTTGCCGGCGGGCCGGGACGAGATCCGCGGCGACCTCGAGGAGATCAAGCGGGCCGCCCGCCGTGGCGCCGACATGATCCGGAAGCTGCTGGGCTTCAGCCGGCAGTCGCCGCTCGCGCTCGGTCCGGTGGACCTGGGCGCCAGCGTGGCCGAGATCTTCACCACGCTCCGGCGGCTGCTGCCCAGCGACATCAGCATCGACCTGGAAGGGCAGGGACCGGGGCTGGTGGTGCGGTCGGACCGCGGCGCCCTGGAGCAGATCCTGGTGAACCTCGCGACCAATGCACGGGACGCGATGCCCGAGGGCGGGCGCATGGTCGTGCGTGTCTCGCGGGAAACCGGGGAGCACGGCCCCGATGAGGCCTGCGTCACCGTGGAGGACACCGGTGTCGGGATGGACCGCGAGACGGCGAGCCGCGTTTTCGAGCCGTTCTTCACCACCAAGCCCCCGGACAAGGGCTCGGGGCTCGGGCTGGCGATGGTCTACGGGATCGTCCGGCAGATGGCGGGGACCATCCGGATCGACAGCACACCGGGCAAGGGGACGGCCTTTCGCATCGCCTTCCCGGTGCTGGCCACGGCGGCGCCGGGCCCCGATACGGCGCCGGCCGGCGCCCGGCTCCCCCGGGGCACCGAGACGATCCTGCTGGTGGAAGACGAGCTCATGCTCCGGAGCGCCACCTCGCGCATCCTCCGCCGGCTGGGCTATACCGTGCTCGCCGCGGCGGACGGCGAGGAGGCCCTGGACCTGTTTCGGCTGCACCAGGAGGAGATCCGCCTGGTGCTGTCCGACGTGGTCATGCCGCGCCGGAGCGGGCCCGCCCTGTACGAGGCGCTCCGCACCGCCGGCCATGACGTGCCGTTTCTCCTGACCAGCGGCTACTCGGCGCGCGGCGAGGCGCCCGAGCACCTGCTCGACAACGTGCCGATGCTCTCCAAGCCGTGGTCCACCGACGAACTGGCGCAGAAGGTGCGCGAGCTACTCGACGCCGCCTGACCTGGCGCCGTTCGCGGCGTAGGTGCGGTCCTTCCATTCCACCAGGCGGCTGCCCCGCCAGCTCGACCGCAGCACGATCCACAGCGCCAGCGCCGCCCCCGCCGGATAGAGCAGCCCGTACCCGGCGGGGATGCGCATGCCTCGCGACATCACCATCCAGAAGCCGGCGGACAGCGCGGTGGCGATCCCGGCGGGCAGGGCCGGTATCGGCATCAGGCCGGCAAGCGCAGCCGCCAGCGCGATCGGCGGCAGCAGCCAGCCCAGGAACCAGCCGGCCAGCGCCACCGGTACCGCGGCGCGCAGCAGCGGTTCGTCGGGAAAGGACTTTCGCCCGCCGAGATGGATGTTCTTGGACCAGCCCTCGATCAGGTGGGGAAGACTGTGGTACATCCGCGTCTCCATGAGCGAGAGCGCGAAGGCGAACCACACCCGCAAGCCGGACGCGGCCGTCTCCTGCGCCAGCGCGAGATCTTCCGCCACCTCGGCCCGTACCGCCTCGTGGGTGCCGATCCGGTCGTACGTGGCGCGCCGGAGCAGGATGTACTGCCCGTTCGCTATCACGTCGCGCCGGTGCCGGGCCCGGTTGACGGACGCGGGATGAAAGCGGAAGCCGAGCAGCGCCCAGATCTGGGGCATCACGACCCGCTCCCAGAAAGTGTCGCAGCGCTGGTGCGGTGCCACGGTGATGAGGTCGCCACGGCCGGCTTCGAGTGCGCCCACCGTGTGCGGCAGCAGCCTCGGGTCGTGCCGGGTGTCGGCGTCGGTGAACAGCAGGATGTCGCCGCGGGCCGCGCGAGCACCCTGGACGCAGGCCCAGGGCTTGCCGAACCAGCCGGCGGGGAGCGCGGCGCCCTTCAGCAGTCTCAGTCGCGGGTCCCGGGTCGCGAGTCGCGAGACCTGTTCGGCGGTGTCATCCGTGGAGCAGTCGTCCACGACGATCACTTCGAGGTCGTGATAGCTCGAGGCGAGAATGGAGGCGACGACCGTGGCGATCGTGCGGGATTCGTTGCGGGCGGGAATGATGACGCTCACCGCCGGGCCGCCGGAAACCAGCGGCGGGACATCTTCCACGCGAGGTGTCCGGCGGGCCAGCCGCAGGAACATGAGCCACGCCAGGGCCCAGGGCAGGGCCAGGAGGATGCTCACGGCGGCAGAGCGTCAGTGGGTGGCGCTGAGCGTGGCGAGTTCGCCCTCCAGCAGGTCCAGGCGGCGGGACGAGTCGCTGGCCTCCGCGGCGTCCTCATGCTCCGGCACGCCGTTCGTACCGATCATGCTTGCCACCAGTTCGTCGGTGTAGCCCACCACCGCCGCGGCGATGCCCTCATCGAGTACCCGGTTGAGGCGAAGCAGGATGGCGAGGCTCTGCCGCGCGCGCATGGCGGCCACCACCGGTGCCAGCCGGCGGGTGAGCAGTTCACGCAGGTGGAGGAGTTCTTCCACCACTTCGCCGGCGGAGAGCCCGCGAATCGAGGCCGTGCGGCCATATTGCTCGGCTGCCCGCCGCCACATGGGCCGGGCCTCACGCCGGAGCGGCCCCACCATCTGGGCCAGGATGTCCACCAGGAGCCGAAGCTCCCTTTCAACCGTGGAACGCGGTATCGTGGGGGCGGCCGTGAGCCGGTCGCCGATCCGCTCGGCCCATTCGGTGACCAGGGCGTCGCGGGAATCAACGATCACACGACCAGCGGCAAGTAACGCAGGCGGCGAAGCACGCACAGCGCCGCTCCTCAGGCTGGTTTGAGCCGAAAAGCTAAACGGAAGGCACCATGGGGTCAAAGAATCCGGTTCGTCCTCCACGGCTCGCACCCGGTGCACGGGTGGCGCTGGTGGCGCCCGCCGGACCGCTGCTCGAGCAGGACGACCTCGCCCGCGCCGCCGAACTGTGCCGCGCCCTGGGATGGGAGCCGGTGCTCGGCGCCAACGCGGCGGCGCAGGAAGGTTATCTCGCCGGCGCCGATGCGCTGCGTGCCGCCGATCTCAACGCGGCCCTCCGGGATGACCGCGTCGCCGCCGTCTGGTGCATCCGGGGCGGCTACGGACTCACGCGCATCCTCGACCAGCTGGACTTTGCAGCCACGAGCCGGCAGCCCAAGGTCGTCCTCGGCTTCAGTGACGTCACCGCGCTGCTGCTGGCACTGCATCACCAGGTGAACCTGGTCACGTTCCACGGGCCGATCGCACGGTACGAGATGCCGGACTTCACCCGTGAACACCTGGAACGGGTGATCACGCAAGCCGCGCCGGCGGGCCTGCTGCGCCATCTGCCGGGCCGCACCGGCGTTCTGGTGCCGGAACAGAACCGGGTTGTCACCATCGCCGGCGGCCGTGCCGAGGGGCCACTCATCGGCGGCAACCTCTCCCTCATTCAGTGTCTCGTGGGTACACCGTACCTGCCGGACTTGACCGGTGCCATCCTGTTCCTGGAAGACGTCGGCGAGGAGCTCTACCGGGTCGATCGCATGCTCTCCCACCTGCGGCTGGCGGGGGTGCTGGGCCGGCTCGCCGGTGTCGCGATCGGCCGCTTCACCGAGATGGGCCGCCGCGGGGCCGACGGCGCCACCGGGTTCGATCGCGTCCTCTCGCATTACTTCCAGCCGCTTGGCATTCCGGTTCTCAGCGGACTGCCATTCGGCCATGTGCGCGAACAGTGGACGCTGCCCGTCGGCGTCCGCGCGCGCCTGGATGCCGGCGCCGGCGAGCTCGAGCTGCTCGACGCGGCCGTCACCTGATCATGGCCACACCGACCCTGACGCAGGATGCGCTCGCCGGTTCGCTTGGGAGGATCCTCGTCGATGTACGTGCCGGCGGCCGCGAACAGCCTCGGCCCGCCGCGATCCTGGTGCACGGCTTCAAGGGGTTCAAGGACTGGGGCTTCTGGCCGCCGTTCGCCGAGCGACTGGCGCGGGCGGGTGTCACGACGGTGAGCTTCAACATGAGCGGGAGCGGCGTGGATCAGGCCGGCGAGTTCACCCTGCCCGAGCAGTTCGCCCGCAACACCTGCTCCGCCGAGCTGGCCGACCTTGCGACCGTCGTGAACGCGCTGATGTCGGGCGGGCTGGGTGTGGCACCACCCAGTGCGCTGGCGCTGATCGGCCACTCGCGGGGTGGCGCCATGGCCATCCTCCACGCCGCCCGGGACTCGCGGGTGCGCGCGCTGGTGACCTGGGCCGCCGTGGCCGATCTCGATCGCGCGGCAACGGCCATTCTCGATGACGCGGAGCGCCAGGCCGGAGCGCTGGACGTGCTGGCCGCCGCTGCCCGCATCACGGTGCCTTGGCTCATCGTGCATGGCCGGGAAGACGAGTCGGTGACGTTTTCGCATGCGGAACGGCTGCTGGCCGCCCATCCCGGTCCAGGTGCGTCGCTGCTGGCGCTCGAACATGCCGGCCACACCTTCGGCACGGCGCATCCATGGCGTGAGCTGTCGCCCATGACCGGGCAGGTCTTCGACGCCTCGCTCCGTTTCCTCGCCACCGCGCTGCATCCGGCAGGTCGACATGCCTGATGTCTTCGGGACCCTCCGGGCCAGGCTTGCCGCAACGCCGGCCCGGCAGGTCGATGGCGCCGGCCGCAGCTGGGCCTCGGTGGCCGTCATCCTCGCGCCCGATCCCCTTTCGATCCTCCTGATCCTCCGCTCGGAGCGCGGAGGCGATCCATGGTCCGGTCACGTCGCCCTGCCGGGCGGGCGCCGGAGCGCCGAGGACAGGGACCTGGTCGCCACCGCCATTCGCGAGACCGGAGAAGAGGTTGGTGTGCTGCTTGCCCGGGACCAGCTGCTCGGCGTGCTGGACGACGTGGCGCCGAGCAATGTGGTCTTGCCGGCCGTCGCGGTACGCCCCTGCGTCTTCGGCCTTTCCGATAGGCCGATCCCGGGCCGGAGCGAAGAAGTCGCCGACGCGCGCTGGGAGGCGGTTGCGTCCCTCCTGACCCCGGAGGCCCGCGGTGAGTATTCCGTGGCCAGGAACGGTACCACGCTCCATTTCCCGGCCTACCACACATCGCTGGGGACCCTGTGGGGCATGACGGAGCGCATTCTCGATTCCATCCTTCCGACGCTCGCCCAGATCGCCACGAAATCGTGAAATGACAAGGGATTGAGTGAATCCGACCGGGCGAAGGCACATCCAGTCGTTGACATCATGTTGTCCTACAATCAGATTTAGTTTCGCCTAAATCACGGAGATCTGGTGGTCGCGACCGAACAGCCCGACGTCTTCACCCGCTCGGTGGAGGATTACCTCAAGGCGATCTACCGACTGTCGGGGGAGGATCGGCCTGCGTCCACGTCGGATATCGCCCAGCGGCTGGAGCTGTCGCCCGCCTCCGTGAGCGGGATGATCAAGCGGCTTTCGGAGCAGGGGCTGCTGGAGCACGCGCCCTATCGCGGGGTGCGCCTCACGGCGGATGGCCGGCGCGTGGCGCTCCGTGTGGTGCGCCGGCATCGCCTGATCGAATCCTATCTCGTCCGCTTCCTGCAGTATGACTGGGATACCGTGCATGACGAGGCCGAACGCCTGGAGCACGCCGTGTCCGACGCGCTGGTGGAGCGGCTGGCCGCCGCCCTGGGCCACCCGGCATTCGATCCCCATGGCGACCCGATCCCCGCAGCCGACGGCACCATCGAGGACGTCTCCGTCACGCCGCTCACCGAGCTCCGGCGCGGCGACCGCTGTCGCATCGCACGAGTGGCAATCTCGGACGAGGACCGTCTGCGCTATGTCGGCTCGCTGGGTCTTCGGCCCGGGGCGGTGGTGGACATTGTGGATCACGCACCATTTGACGGTCCGGTAACCATTGCCACGTCGTCCGGGACCGTCGTGATCGGCCGGGCGCTGGCGCGGGAGCTCCTCTGCGTCCGGGAGGAGCCGGCGTGACCACGGCCAATCCTCCCTCGACCGAGGCGTCCGGCTGGCGGCACGCGCGGGTGGCGCCCAGCCTTCCGGAGTCGTATCGCACGATCAGTATCCCGCGGGCCGCCGGCTTCTGGCGCAAGGCCCTGGCCTTCGCCGGCCCCGGCTACCTCGTGGCGGTGGGATACATGGACCCAGGCAACTGGGCCACCGATCTCGCCGGCGGCGCGCAGTTCGGCTACGCGCTGCTCAGTGTCATTCTCCTGTCCAACCTGATGGCGATGCTGCTGCAGGGGCTGGCCGTGCGGCTCGGTATCGCCACCGGGCGGGACCTGGCGCAGGCCTGTCGCGACCACTACCCCAGGCCGGTCGCGATGGTGCTCTGGGTGCTCTGCGAGATCGCCATCGCCGCCTGCGACCTGGCCGAGGTGATCGGCAGTGCCATCGCGCTCAACCTGCTGTTCGGCATTCCACTGCTCTGGGGCGTCTGCCTCACCGCGCTGGACGTGCTGATCATCCTGTTCCTGCACCAGCGCGGCTTCCGCTGGCTCGAGGCGGTGGTCATCTCGCTGGTGGCGGTGGTGGGCACCTGCTTCGCGGCCGAGCTGTTCCTGTCGCGGCCGGATGCGGGCGAGGTGGCGCGCGGCCTCATCCCCACCGGCCGTATCGTGACCGATCCCCTGATGCTCTACATCGCGATCGGCATCCTCGGCGCCACCGTGATGCCGCACAACCTCTACCTGCACTCGAGCATTGTGCAGACCCGGCATTTCGGGGACGATGTCGCCTCGAAGCGGGAGGCGATCCGGTTCTCCACCTTCGACTCCACCGTGGCGCTGTGCTTCGCGTTCTTCGTGAATGGCGCGATCCTGGTCCTGAGCGCCGCCACCTTCCACAGCTCCGGATTCCAGGCGGTGGCGGACATCACCGACGCACACCGGCTCCTGACGCCGTTGCTCGGCACCACGGCGGCGAGCGTGCTCTTCGCGGTGGCGCTCCTCGCGTCGGGCCAGAACTCCACCATCACCGGCACCCTCGCCGGCCAGATCGTGATGGAGGGGTTCCTCAACCTCCGCCTCAAGCCCTGGATCCGGCGGCTGATCACCAGGATGATCGCCATCGTCCCGGCCATCATCGTCACCGCGCTGTACGGCGCGCGCGGGACCGCGTCGCTGCTCATCCTGAGCCAGGTGATCCTGAGTCTCCAGCTGTCCTTTGCGGTGGTGCCGCTGGTGCAGTTCACCGGTGACAAGGCCAAGATGGGCGCGCTGGTGACCCATCCTGTCACCCGGGTCGCCGCCTGGGTCGTGACCGTCGTCATCATCGGCCTCAACACCTGGCTGCTGTTCGGAACCTTCCGGGGGTGGCTGGCCTGAGCGTCCGCCCGCCGGTTCTGCGCTGCTGTGCGGCCCTTGCGGCACTCGCGGCCGGGCGCACGCTGGCCGCGCAGGCCCCGCCGATCCGGGACAACAGCTTCCTGGTCGAGGAAGCCTACAATCAGGATCGGGGCGTGGTGCAGCACATCGGAACCTTTGCCCGGTCGCGCGACGGATCCTGGCTCCTGAACGTCACGCAGGAGTGGCCGCTCGGCGGCATGCGGCACCAGGCCAGCTACGCCATCGCGCTCCTGCATGACCGGGCCAATGGCACCGGGCCCGGCGACGTCATGCTCAACTACCGGTATCAGCTCACGGGATCGGCACGCGGGACCGAGCGGGTCTTCACGGCACCCCGGTTGACCGTCGTCCTGCCCACGGGCAGCTCGCGAGCGAGCCGCGGCGCCGGCGCCGTCGGTGTCCAGGCTGCGTTGCCGGTGAGCGTGCAGCTCGCCACTCGCCTGGTGGTGCACGGCAATGCCGGCCTCGCGGTCACGCCCCGTTCGCGGAATGCCGCCGGCGATCGCGCCACCACCTGGGGCATGAACCTCGGGGCGAGCATGGTGTGGCTGTTCCGGCCCGACGTGAACCTGCTGCTCGAGGGCGTCTGGCAGCGCGCCCAGTCCGTCACCAGCGATCATGCGACCGGCTGGTCGTCCACCACCCTGCTCAATCCCGGCATGCGATGGGCCTTCAATTTCCGGAGCGGCATGCAGATCGTGCCGGGCGTCGCCTGGACGGTGGACCTCACGCCGGATTCGGCACTGGACGGGATCTTCGCCTACCTCAGCGTGGAACACGCCTTCCACTGACGGCGGGAGTGGCTCTCCGGAACCTTCGGACGCATAATTAGCGCGTCTTCTTCAAGGATCTGCTGACCATGTTCTGCAAGACCCGCGTGACGGCGGGCTGGGCGCTTGCCCTCGGCGCGCTTGTCATGGCGCCGCTGGCCGCCTCGGCGCAGAAACCTGCTGCCGGCACGC
>DASTBA010000012.1:0-11199 GCA_035712285.1 Gemmatimonadales bacterium
CCGTGAACCAGATGTCGGAACTCTGCCCCGCCGCCGAAACCCGGACACGAAGGCAGTTGACCGAGGCACCGCTGCCCACCGTCACCGCCTCGCGGCCGGTGACGCTCACCGTCACCGGATTGAAGCCATTCCGGAAATACCCCCGGAGCGCGCGAGTGTACCCCACCGCAAGCGGCAAGGTCCGCACGTAATAGAGCATCGCCAGTTCGTCCATCGGATGGGCCGGCGCGACCCAGTTCTGCCCACTCCCTTCGAGACGATACCGTGCGGAGTCCGGCAGGATGAGCCATGATTCATCGGTGACGCTGCCCGCCAGGTTGGCATGGCGGCGGAAGCGGAGCGAGGCGAACTGGCCGGTCTCCACCCAGGACGTGAGCGCCCACGAGGAGCGGAGCCCCGGCGGGCCGCCGTCGGCGTCGAGGGTGAGCACGACGGCCCGCTTGCCGCGCACCGACTCGGTGCGCGCCACGTGGAGATCGGCAGAACCGGCGGGCAGGAAGCCGATCTTCGCGTCGTAATGCAGCGACTCGCCCACGGCAAAGGGCCACTCCGCCGGCGCGGGCTGCCGGACGACGGAACCGGTGACGATCAACGCGAGCACGGGAAGAACACGCACGTGACTGCTCCCAGGGGCTGGTGTTTCGATCTGGACGGCACCCTCTACCAGGGCGACTCGGCGATACCGGGCGCGGCGGCGCTCCTCTCCGGACTACGACGTGCAGGCATACCCTTTCGTTGCGTCTCGAACACCACCAGCCGCTCGCGCCGGCTCATCGCCGAGCGGCTGGCGCGCTACGGGCTGGAGGTGTTGCCCGATGAAATCCTCACCGCCACCCTGGCCGGCGCCGCCTGGCTTGAGGCCGCCGGGACACACACCATAGCACCGTTCGTGCCGGAGGCGGCACTGGAGGATCTCGCCGCCTTCCGCCTCAAGGGTGGCACCAGCGGCCACCGGGCGACCACTGCCGCGGACGCCGTCGTCCTCGGCGACCTGGGCGCCGCCTGGACCGACACGCTGCTGCAGGAGGCGTTCTCCATGCTGATGGATGGCGCCCGGTTCATTGCCCTCTCGCGCGACCGCTACTGGCACGACGGGCACCGGCTGGTGATGGACTGCGGCAGCTATGTCGCGGCACTGGAGTACGCCACCGGACGCCCGCCGATGCTCACCGGGAAGCCCAGCGCCGAGTTTTTCCGCCAGGTGCTCGCGTCGTTCGGAGGTGGCATGCACGCGGAGGAGGTCGTCATGGTGGGTGACGATATCCGGAGCGATGTCGGCGGCGCACAGGGAATCGGCATGCGGGGCTGGCTGGTCCGGACCGGCAAGTTCGATGCGGCGGCCCTGGAAGCGAGCGGCATCCGGCCCGACCGTGTCATCGCGAGTGTCGCCGAACTGGCCGGGGCGCTGTAAGATTCTCCCCCATGACGACACCCACTCCCGAACCGCCGGCGCCCGGACCGTCCACGCTCGAGACCCAGGCCGTCAAGCGCCGCACCTGGCGCCGCAAGCTGGAGCTCATCTGGGGCAGCATCCTGCTCGTGATCGTCCTGGGCGGCGCCATCTACATCTCGGCGATGCTCAAGATCGCCTATTCCGAGGGAAGCAAGGCGGGTTATCTCCAGGTCTTCGAGGACCGCGGCTGGCTCTGCAAGACGAGCGAGGGAACCCTGCAGATCACCTCGGCGCCGGGGGTGGCGCCGGAGACGTGGAACTTCACCGTGCGGGACGCGAAGGTCGCCGCGACACTCCGCACCGCCGTCGGCAAGCGGGTGCTGCTCTTCTACGAGGAACACCGCAACCTGCCCACCAGCTGCTTCGGGGCGACCGATTTCTTCGTCGATAGCGTCCGGATGCAGCCGTAGACCGTGGGGCGGCCTGCAGGCCGCCCCAACACCCGTGATCACGTAATCGATATCGTCTTCGCGTTCACGAATTCCCGGATGCCGTACATCCCCAGTTCGCGCCCGTAACCCGATTCCTTGATCCCGCCGAACGGGAGCCGGGGGTCGGACGCCACCAGCGCATTCACGAACACGGCCCCTGACTCCAGGCGCCGGGCCACTCGTTCCCCCCGCGCGGCGTCCCTCGTGAAGACCGCCGACCCCAGCCCGAAACTCGAGTCGTTGGCGATGCGCACCGCGTCGTCCTCGTCCTTCGCGGCGATGATCGCCGCCACCGGACCGAACAACTCTTCCTGGTACGCCGGCATCCCCGGCTTCACATCCGCGAGCACCGTGGGCGGATAGAAGGCCCCGGGGCCGGCCGGGACCTCGCCGCCGAGGAGCAGTTTCGCGCCCTGCTTCACGGAGTCCTGCACCTGCCGATGCAGCTGGTCCCGGAGCTCGATACGGGCCTGCGGCCCCACGTCGGTGTCCGGCGCAAGAGGGTCGCCGGTCTTCTTGGCACGCATGAGGGCGGTGAACCGGGCGGTGAACTCCTCCCGCACCGCCTCGACCGGGATGAACCGCTTGGCCGCGATGCAGCTCTGGCCGTTGTTGATGAGCCGGGAACTGACACAGGTGCCGATCGCCTTGTCCAGATCGGCGTCGTCGAGGATGATGTACGGATCGGAGCCACCCAGCTCCAGCACCGTCTTCTTGAGCGCCGCTCCGGCCTGCGAGGCCACGGCCCGCCCGGCGGGAGCGCTGCCGGTGAGCGTCACCGCCCGCACGAGCGAGTGCTTGATGACCGCTTCCACCTCCCGGCTCCCGATCAGCAGGGTCCGGAATGCGCCGTCGGGAAATCCCGCCTGGCGGAAGATCTCCTCGATCGCCAGCGCGCAGCCCGGCACGTTGGACGCGTGCTTCAGCAGTCCCGCGTTGCCGGCCATGAGCGCTGGCGCGGCGAAGCGGAAGACCTGCCAGAACGGGAAATTCCAGGGCATGACGGCGAGGACCACGCCCAGCGGCTCGAAGTCCACGTACGACTTCACTGCCTCCGTCCTGATCACGTCGGGCGCCAGGTGCGCCTCGGCGTTCTCCGCGTAGTAGTCGCACACCCAGGCGCACTTCACCGCTTCCGCCACGCCCTGCGGCAGCGGCTTGCCCATCTCCAGCGCCATGAGCTTCGCGAGCTCGTCCTTCCGGCTCCGGAGGATGCCGGCCGCCTTCTTCATGAGCGCGGCGCGCTCGGCGAAGCTGGTCCGGCGCCACGTGAGCCATGTGCGGTGCGTGGCGTTCACCGCGTTGTGTGCCTCGCCCGGGCCCATCTCGGTGTATGTCCGTATGGTTTCACCGGTCGCCGGATTGATTGCTGCGATGGCCATGATGACTCCCGTCTATGGGCGCATGCTGCGGGCGCGGTCCCATTCGCGGGCCACGCCCAGTACCCCGATCCAGTGCCCCAGATACGCCGAATCCAGGTCGTTCCCCCGAACCAGCACGAGGCGACTCACGTCTTCCAGCTGACGCTCCGACTCGCCCAGCTTGGCCCATTCCAGCTTGGAGAGGATGACGTCTTCGGCGGTCGCGATGTACAGGGGAAGGCCGTCGAAGTCCGCACGAATTCGCCGGTCGAATTCGGTCACGCTGAAGGGGCGCGCCTTGCGGCACATGAAATCCACCTTCCAGCCCGTCTGCACGTCAATCACGTTGAATTGCGAGGCCTGCGCCAGCGCTTCCAATGCCGCACCTTCGTCCACGTAGTACTCGGACGGTGGCAGCGAGCTGACCAGCGCGCGGAGCTGGTCCAGCGTCGGCGCGATGACGAGGTCGATGTCCTGGGTCGCGCGCGGGCTGCCGTGATAGGCACTCGCGAACGAGCCCGTAAGCATGTACGGGATCCCCACCTGGTCGAGCCGGGAAATGATGCGACGGAAGGGACCCGCCGCGTTCATGGGAGGCGCGCGGGAAGCTCGGCGCCCGGCAGGAAGTGGCGAAGCATCTGGCGTTCGAGTTCCCGCGGGGACCACTCGGGGTGTTCAGCCGAAAGCCTTGCACGAAGCAGTGCCCGGGCGGTCTGGCTCATCTCGAAGGCCAGCCCGAGCCGGTCCGCCGGCGGCATTGCCTGAAGTACGCGGACTTGAATGGCGAGCGCGGCAGCGTCAGTATCGCCCATCCCGAAAGGATAACCGCCGCCCGCCGGCGCCGCACACTTGACCGGCCCTTGACCGCCCTCCCGCATCGTGCAGCAGCAGTCCGGACCGCGATCACCCTGCACGGAGGCAGCCATGCGAGCCACGACCCTGATGTTTGCGACTCTGACGCTGCTCACCGCCTGTACCGGATGGCAGGTGCAGCAGGTATCCCCCGCCGAGCTCATCGCGAGGGAGCATCCCGCCAGGGTCCGGGTAACCACATCTGCCAGGCAGGTTACCCTCGCTGCGCCGTTCATCGCTGGTGATTCCATCGTGGGAAACTCCAAGGCATCTCCACTTACCGCGCTTGCACTGGCAGACGTCACCCGGGTCGAGGTCCGGCGCGCCAACACCGCGAACACGGTGCTGGCGGTGGCCGGGGCCACGGCACTGATCGCGGTCTCCGCCGCGGCGTCGTGGTCGATGTCCAACTGGTCATTCAGCTGGTAGGCACACACCCGCGTGGCTCCCGCGTGTATCTTTCCCCTGGTTGCCCGGCCGCATTTCCGGCGGTCGGGCTCGCTGGCCACACGCCCGAGGAATCCGCATGTCCGCTGTCATGTCCGAACCGAAGCCACCTGCCGCCACCCGGCCACCGTTCAAGGTGAAGGACCTCTCCCTGGCCGAGTTCGGCCGGAACGAGATCCGCCTGGCCGAATTCGAGATGCCGGGCCTCATGGCGATCCGCGCCGAGCACAAGGGCAAGAAGCCGCTGGCCGGCGCCCGCATCATGGGCTCCCTCCACATGACGGTGCAGACCGCCGTCCTGATCGAGACCCTGGTCGAGCTCGGCGCCGACGTGCGCTGGGTCTCGTGCAACATCTTCTCCACCCAGGATCACGCCGCCGCCGCCGTGGCGGTGGGCCCGAAGGGCACCGTCGAGAAGCCGGCGGGCATCGCCGTCTTCGCCTGGAAGGGCGAGACCCTGGAGGAGTACTGGTGGTGCACCGAGCAGGCGCTCATGTGGCCCGATGGCGGCGGCCCCAACCTGCTGCTCGATGACGGCGGCGACGCGACGCTGCTGGTGCACAAGGGCGCCGAGTTCGAGAAGGCGGGCAGGATCCCGGCGTTCGACGCCGAGCAGGATCCGGAGGAATGGGGCGTGATCCTCGGCCTGCTCCGGCGGACCATCGCGGAGACGCCGGATCGCTGGACCCGCACCGCCGCCGGCATCCGCGGCGTGTCGGAGGAGACCACCACCGGTGTCCACCGGCTCTACGAGATGATGAAGGCGGGCACCCTGCTCTTCCCCGCCATCAACGTCAACGACTCGGTCACCAAGTCGAAGTTCGACAACCTCTATGGCTGCCGGCATTCGCTCACCGACGGCATCCTCCGCGCCAGCGACGTGATGCTGGCCGGCAAGGTGGCGGTGATCTGCGGCTACGGCGACGTGGGCAAGGGCTGCGCCCAGGCGCTCAAGGGCCAGGGCGCCCGGGTGGTCGTCACCGAGATCGACCCGATCTGCGCCCTGCAGGCGGCGATGGAGGGGTACCAGGTCACCACGCTGGATGACGTCGTGACCACGGCCGACATCTTCATCACCGCCACCGGCAACCGCGACATCATCACCGTCGAGCACATGGCGCGGATGAAGGACAAGGCCATCGTGGGCAACATCGGCCACTTCGACAACGAGATCGACATGGCCGGCCTCAGGAAGCGCGGCATCAAGCGGGTGAACATCAAGCCGCAGTACGACGAGTTCGTCTTCCCTGACGGGCACAGCGTGCTGATCCTGGCGGAGGGGCGGCTCCTCAACCTCGGCTGCGCCACCGGGCACCCGAGCTTCGTGATGAGCGCCAGCTTCACCAACCAGGTCATGGCGCAGATCGAGCTGCACCAGAATGCCGGCACGTACGAGAAGAAGGTCTACACCCTGCCCAAGCAGCTGGACGAAAAGGTGGCTCGGCTGCACCTGGACAAGCTGGGCGTGAAGTTGACCCGCCTGAGCCCGGAACAGGCGGAATACATCGGCGTGCCGGTGAACGGGCCGTACAAGGCGGAGCACTACCGGTATTAGTCGACGGTCGACAGTCGACAGCTGCGGGCACAAGACGTCGTCACCCCGGTGCAAGCCGGAATCCGATGCACCGGGACTCCGCCGCCTGGGCCCGGCTTTCGCCGGGGCGACGAACGAAGACCCTCCAAACACTTCCGGACCGCCAGCCCCTTCAGCGACGGGCTCTTGACACATATACCATAGGGGGGTATGCTATGACCAAACCGGAGGCAGCATGACCCCATCCCTGTGGCTCGTTCTCATCCTCGGCCTCGCCGCCATCGGCTGGGTCAACTGGTATTTCTTCGTGGCACCGCGCCGGAAGGCTGCGGCTGCCACCCTGACTGGCGGCATGCAGGAAATCCTGGTCACCGTGAAGGGCGGCTACGAACCCGCCACCATCCGGGTCGCCGCCGGCGCACCGGTCCGGCTGGTGTTTGACCGCCAGGAAACCAATGGCTGCTCGGAGGAAGTGGTGTTTCCGGACTGGAACGTCCGGCGCTTCCTGCCGCCCTTCCAGCGCACCACCGTGGAGCTCCCTGCCCCGGCCAAAGGCGAGCACCCCTTCATGTGCGGCATGAGCATGCTGCACGGCCGGCTGATCGCGGAGTAGCATGATGAGCACCACCGAGACGAAGAAGGTCGAGTTCCCCGTCACCGGCATGCACTGCGCCGCCTGCCAGGGCCGGGTGCAGCGCGCGCTGGAGCAGGCGCCCGGCGTGGCCAGCGCGGCGGTCAACCTGATGACCAACAGCGCCACCGTGACGTTCGACCCCGCCGCCACCAGCACCGACGCGCTGGTGCATGCTGTCCGGGAAACCGGCTATGGCGCGGAGCCGCCCGACGAGACCCGCACCGCCGCCGAGGAACAGGAAGCACAGGACGCGGCGCGGGAACACGAGTTCCGCGAGCTGCGCGCCAAGGCCATCGTGTCCCTCGTGGCTGGCGCCATCGCGATGCTCTTCTCGATGCCGCTGATGGCCCGCCACACCGGCACCTCGCCCGATCCGTTCATGATGTGGGTGAGCAACCGCGTGAACCCGCTGATCGAGTCCGCATTCCCATGGCTGTACGGGCTCTCCTCCTCGGTGCTGCTCGGCGTGCTGCTCGTGCTCACGCTGGTGACGATGCTCTGGGCCGGCCGCCACTTCTATACCGGATCCTGGCGCGCGTTCCGCCATCACTCGGCGAACATGGATACGCTCATCGCCGTGGGTACCGGTGCGGCGTTCCTTTATTCACTGGTGGCGACCTTCGCCCCCGGCGTCTTCACGGGCCATGGCCTCTCGCCCGACGTGTACTACGAGGCGGTGATCATCATCATTGCCCTCATCCTCACCGGCAACGCGCTCGAGGCCCGCGCCAAACACCGCACTGCCGCGGCGCTCCGCGGTCTCGCGAATCTCCAGCCCCGCACCGCGCGCGTGGAACGGAACGGCGCGGAAGTGGACGTGCCGATCGCCGAGCTGGCGGCAGGGGAAGTGGTGATCGTGCGCCCCGGCGAGCGGGTGCCGGTGGACGGTGAGATCACCGCCGGCGGCAGCGCGGTGGACGAGAGCATGCTCACCGGCGAATCCATGCCGGTGGAGAAGACCGTCGGGAGCCGGGTGATCGGCGGCACCGTGAACCGCACCGGCAGCTTCCGGCTGCGCGCCACCACGCTCGGCCGCGACAGCGTCCTCGCCCGGATCGTGACCCTGATGCGCGAGGCGCAGGGGTCTCGCGCCCCCATCCAGCGGCTGGCGGACCGGATCAGCGCGGTGTTCGTGCCCACGGTGATATCGATCGCCATCGGCACCTTCGTGGTGTGGTACCTCGCCACCGGTGGCACCGGCACGGTGCGCGCCTTTGCCGCCGCCGTCGCGGTGCTGATCATCGCCTGCCCCTGCGCCATGGGGCTCGCGGTGCCCACCGCCGTGATGGTGGCCACCGGCCGGGGCGCGGAGCGAGGCGTGCTCATCAAGGGCGGCGAGGCGCTGGAACGGGCCGGCAAGGTGGATACCGTGGTGCTGGACAAGACCGGCACCGTCACCGAGGGCCGCCCGGCGGTGACCGACATCCGCCCGGCCGATGGCTTCGACGAAGACACGCTGCTCGCGCTGGTGGCCGCGGTCGAGCGCGCCTCGGAGCATCCGGTGGCGGACGCGATCGTCTCCGCCGCGAGCGCGCGCGGGCTTCCGCCGAGCCAGGTTGCGAACTTCGAGTCGGTGACCGGCAAGGGCGTGCGTGGCACCGTGAACGGGCGGCGCGTCCTCGCGGGGTCCGCCAGGATGCTGGAGGAGGACGGCGTTCCCCACTCGGCTCTCGGCTCGCAGCTCGCAGCGCTCAGCTCCACCGGCCGCACCGTGATCCTCGTGGCCGTGGACGGCCAGCCGGCCGGTGTGGTGGCGGTGGAGGACCCGGTGAAGGCATCATCGAGGGAGGGGCTGGCCGCCATGCGCGAGCTCGGCCTCGACCTCGTGCTCCTGACCGGCGACAACGCCGAGACCGGCCAGGCCATCGCGAAGCAGGTGGGGATCGGGCGGGTCGTGGCCGGCGTGCTGCCCGAGGGCAAGGTGGCGGAAGTGAAGCGGCTGCAGGCGGCTGGGCACGTGGTCGCGATGGCCGGCGACGGTGTCAATGACGCGCCGGCGCTGGCCCAGGCGGACATCGGCATCGCGATGGGCACCGGCACCGACATCGCGATGGATGCCGGCGACGTGACACTCATGCGCGGCGATCTCGCCGGCGTGGCGGATGCGGTCCGGCTCTCCCGGCGCACCATGCGCACCATGAAGCAGAATCTCTTCTGGGCGTTCGTCTACAACGTGGTGGGGATTCCGGTGGCCGCCGGCGTGCTGTATCCCGCGTTCGGCGTGCTGCTGAGCCCGGTGATTGCGAGCGCCGCGATGGCCATGAGCTCAGTGAGCGTGGTGAGCAATAGTCTCAGGCTGAGGCGTGCGTGAGGGCGGACAGGCGGACGGGCATACCGAGTCCTGAACACTCCTCGTCCTGAACGAAGCGAAGGATCTGCTTCGCCAGGCCCCGAACCGGTGCAGTAGGTCCTTCGGTCGCGCTGCGACCTCAGGATGACGAACTTCCGGAACACGGATACCAGGGAATCAACAATGGCTGACGCGACACACCGGCATGCTGTGACAGTGGATGATGGACTCAAGGACCGCAACCTCAAGCGCCTCCGCCGCATCGAGGGCCAGGTGCGGGGACTCCAGAAGATGGTGGAGGAGGACCGCTACTGCGCCGACATCATGACCCAGATCGCCTCGGTGCACGAGGCGCTCCGGGCGGTGACCCGGGAGCTGATGCGGAACCACCTGAAGCACTGCGCCACGACCGCCATCCGCTCGAACGACCCGGTCAAGGCCGACGAGACGTATGACGAGCTGATCGAGTTGATGTTTCGGCGGGTGCGGTGACGGGGAGGCAGAAAGCGGGTCATTCCGGCGAAAGCCGGAATCCAGCGCTCCCGAACCCCGCAACCTGGACCCCGGCGTTCGCCGGGGTGACGTCCGCGGGGGTTTCCGGCCTCCGGTCTTTCGGACTAGTTCCCCGCCACCGCAAACAGCTGCGACTGATCCCGCGCCGAGCCGAGCAGGTCGAGTGCCTTTTCGAGCTGGGAATCACCGCTGATCCGGCGGCGGAAGGCCGCGGAATCGCCGAAGGCGATGGTGGCCACCTGCTGCTCGATGAGCCGATTGACCAGTGGCCCCGCGCTGTCGAACTGGGCGCGCGTCACCGGCACCCCGGCGCCGGTCATGCGGCGGAACAGCGAATCCCGCCACGCCGTGGTCACGGTGAAGTTCGGCTTGAGCCCCGGACGGAGCGCCACCGCAAGGTCATAGAGCGCCTGATACGACTTCTGTGACGCCGGCGCGATGGCCTGCAGGAAATGCTGCTCCGGCGTGGAGATCGTGTCCGACGGAATCACCAGGTCCGGCGTGATCCCGCCGCCGCCATACACCGCCCGCCCCGCATCCGACTTGTACGCCGGCCGGGTCTTCCGCACCGAGTCGGTCTCGGTGGAGTCGGGCGTCACCAGGACATAGCGCCCGTTGACCATCTCCCGGTCCCGCTGGATGCTCCGCCCGCTGGGCGTGTACCATCGCGCGGTGGTGAGCTTGAGCGCCCAGCCGTCCCGCAGCGGATAGAGACTCTGCACCACGCCCTTGCCGTAGGACGTGGTCCCCATCACCAGGGCGCGGTCGTGGTCCTGCAGGGCACCGGCCACGATCTCCGCGGCGCTCGCGGTGCCGCCGTCGGTCAGCACCACCACCGGCTCGCCGTGGCGAAGCGCCGCGTCACCGGCGACGGTGCCGGCCGTACCCACGTCCGGCTCCCGGTCGCGATATCGCACCGACACCACCTGCTGGCCCGGCGTGAGGAATCGCTCGCTCACCGCAATCGCCTGCAGGAGGCTGCCGCCGGGGTTCCCGCGCAGGTCCAGCACGAACCCCCGGGCGCCCTGTCTCCGCAGGTCGGCGATGGAGCCGCCCACCTCCGCGCCGGCCGAATCGCTGAACCGCTGGAGGGGGATGTATCCCACCTTCCCGTCCAGCAGCATCGCGTACGGCACCGCCGGCACGTGGATGCGGGCGCGGGTGAACTGCATCGTGATCGGCGCCGAGACGCCGGGACGGCTGAAGACCACCTTCACCGTGGTGCCGGCCGGCCCGATGAGCTTGTCGGACACCTCGTCGAGGCGCAGCCCGCGGGTGGAGACGCCGTCCACCGACATGATGCGGTCGCCGGGCTGCACGCCGCCGCTCCGGGCCGGCGAGCCGGAGAAGGTCGCCGTCACGACCACCGTGCCGGACTGATCCTGGATGCTCATGCCGACGCCGGCGTAGTCGTTCCGGAGCGTGTTGCGGCTGAAGCTCGCGATCTGTTCCGGCGAGTAGAGGTCGGCGTAGGGATCGTCGAGGCGGTCCACCAGGCCGCGCGCGGCGCGGATCCAGATCTCGTCGCTCGAGAGCGTGTCCACCGCCCCGGTCTCGATGCGGGACCGCACCTCCTCGAACAGCGACTTGCCGTCGGTGCGGGTGTGCGCGCCCAGGGGAATCAGGGCGCCGGCGATGAGGGCGGCGGGAACCGCCAGCCAGGGAAGTGCGCGTCGCATGGTGA
>DASTBA010000013.1:0-15379 GCA_035712285.1 Gemmatimonadales bacterium
CGGCGGGCGGTGGCTCCGGCCGCTGCTGCCGCGCCGGACTCACTGGATGCGGCGGAGCGGCGGCACCTGGTGACGGTGCTGGAGCACACCCGCGGGAACCGGCGCCAGGCCGCACGCATCCTGGGGATCTCCCGCTCCACCCTGCTCAACAAGATCCGGAAGTACGGGATCGACCGGGCCGGCAAGGTGGGAGTCTGACCGCCATTCAGCGCTGAATCCGCACCCGGCCCAGCCGGGAGAGCACTACCGACCGTCTCACACCCCGGTATTCCACCGTCCAGGTGCCGTTCGAAACCCCCATGCCGATTCCGGTCGGGGCCACCAGCACGCTCCGCGTCGGCCCGCTCAGCGTCACGCCGCGCGTGGCCGGCCCGCTCTCCCGCCAGTCGGGGAGCGTGTCCCGGTCCTCCACCAGCCCGATGGACAGGCTCTCCGGCAGGATATGCAGCACCGCGAGGCGGTTGGCGGCGAGCGCCCGCATCCGGGCCCGCACATGCGCCCGCGCGATGCGTTGTGCCTCCTGCTCCACGGTGATCGTGGCCAGCGGACGCCCCAGCCGCGGCAGCGCGATCGCCGCGATGAGGCCGAGGATCACGATGACGATCACGAGTTCGAGCAGAGTCATGCCGCGTCGCATGGCTGAACGGTACCGGCCCCTTGCGCCTGTCCGTCACCCGATTACCGCGAGCCGGCGCCGATTCACGCACGGCACTTGCCCGACCCCGGACCTCGCGGCATACTAGCGCTGTCCGCGTGTGCCTCCCCGCTCGCCGGAGCTGACTGCCGCGTGCTCATCGCCCGCCTCGACCCCGCGCTCGCCCAGCATGGTACCGGTGCCGTGCATGCCGCGATGCAGGCGCATGCCCGGCGTCCCCGGGAGTCGGGCGGGGACGATCAGGTCCGGAGCATCGCGCTCGGCACTTATCTCGTGGTGCGGCTCGCGCGCCGCACGCTGGGCGCCGACGGCCCCGACGGCGACGCCGAGGGACTCGACTGGCAGCGGACCAGTACGGCGCGCTATGTGGACGACCTGCCCACGGTGCATCCCGAATGCGCCCATCTCCGCCTGATCGTCGCCGCGATGAGCGAAGGCGCGCGGTCCGATCTCCTGGCGCTTCGCCGGGCGCTCCTGGGGTACGCGGCATGGCTGGAGCGGGAGGGTCGGCTGGACCTGAGTCTCGAGCTGCTGGCGGTGGCCCGGTGCACCTGGCTCGCGGACATTCCGCCCGCCGACTTCTGTACCCTGGCCCTCACCGTGGGGCGGGTGAACCGGCAGCTGGCGCGCCTGCCGCTGGCGGCGGACGCCTACGCCGCGGCCGAAGAGGGCGCCTTCCTCGCCGCCGATCACCTGCTGGCGCTCCGTGCCCGCCTCGGCTCCGCCGCCATCCGGCGGCTTCGCGGCCACCACCACGGCCTGGAAGAGGAGTTGCACATCATCCTGGCCGAAAGCGAACAGCGGCCGGAGCTCGGCGTGCTGTTGCCGCTGGTGCATGCCGACCTGGGGTCCCTCTATGCGGCGCAGGGCCGGATGTCCGATGCGGTGCGCGCCATGGTGCGGGCGGTCCGCGCGGCGAGCCAGCCCCCCGAACGGATGCGGATGCTCGCCGGCCTGGGGCAGGTCCTGCTGGAGCTCGGCGCCGGCGACGTGGCGCACACCGCGCTGTCGCACGTGGCGCGACAGGCGGAGGACCGGCTTACGCAGGCGGGTGCCCAGGTGGAACTGATGGACCTCGCGTCGGTCGAGGGCGACCGGCTCGCCTTCGAGCGGCTCCGCGCCGGGCTCCGGGAGTACATCTGGCGCCTGCCGGCGGCGGTCCGGGTGGATTTTCTCTACCGGTCCGGCGTCGGGTTCTCGCGATTCAGCCAGTACGGCCGCGCCGCGAAGTGCTGGTCGGAGGCAATGGACCTGGCCGAAGCCCAGCAACTGGAGGAGTGGGTGCGCACCATCGCGCGGCTGGAGTGCTCCATCCGCGATTGCCAGCGCGTGTATGTCGAGCCGACCCAGCCCTGGCTCGACGGCTACGAAAACCTGGAGCACGACGTGCTGCGCCTGCTCGTGACCGGCACCTGACCTGCCCATGACCCCGGACACCATGACCGCACCATCCGTGCAATCGCCGGCCGCCGATCCGCTCGCCACCCTGCGCGAATACCGCGCGCTCGCGCCCTGGGGCCTCCGGGATCTGGCGGCCGTGGCGGGCGCCATTCTCGATGCATCGGCGGTGACGCCGCTCAACGCCGCCGCGCGGGCGCAGCCCACCGAGCGCACCATCCGCTTCTACGTGACGCGCCAGCTGGTGAACCCGCCGGAGGGCCGCGGCACCGCCGCGGTGTACACCTACCGGCACCTGCTGCAGGTGCTGGCGATCAAGCTCCGGCAGATGGAAGGCGCCACACTCGAGGTCATCACCGCCGAGATGGCGCAGATGACCGGCGACATGATCGAGCGGCGCGTGGCGCAGGTGCTGGGCGCGGCACTCCCGCCGCCCGCGCGCCTGCCGCTGCTGCAGACGCCGGGCACCGGACGCGGGCGGGTGGGGCGGGCGGTGCAGGCGTGGATCGCGCCGCCGCCCAGCGCCGAGGCGGCCCGCGGCGTGGGCTGTCTCCGGATCGCGGTGGCGCCCGGTGCCGAGCTCCTGCTGGATGAGGACCACCCGGTGGCGCGGCTGCATGGCGGCAGTGCCGCCATCGGCGACGCGGTGCGGCGCGCGCTCACGTCGCTCATGCCCGATCTCTGACCCTTCGCCCGGAGCCGACCGATGGGCCTCGCGATCTTCCTGGTTGTCGTCGTGGTGCTGGTGCTCTGGATCGTGGGCGCCTACAACCGCCTGATCTCGCTCCGGAACAGCGTGCTGAACGCGTGGAAGCAGATCGACGTGCAGCTCAAGCGGCGGCATGACCTGATCCCGAACCTGGTCAGCACGGTGAAGGGCGCGATGGACTTCGAGCGCGGCACGCTGGAAGCCGTCATCTCGGCGCGGAACCGCGCCGTGTCGGCCACGGGCGTGAAGGAGACGGCGAAGGCGGAAGGGGAACTCACCCAGGCGCTGGGGCGGCTCTTTGCGCTGAGCGAGGCCTATCCCGAGCTCAAGAGCAACCAGAACATCCTCTCGCTGCAACAGGAACTGACGAACACCGAGGGCCAGGTGAGCGCCGCCCGGCAGCGCTACAACGACATCGCCACGACCTACAACACGGCGCAGGCCACCTTCCCCACCATGCTGGTGGCGGGCCTGGCCAAGGCAACGCCGGCGGATCTCTGGGAGATCGACAACGCGGCGGAGCGGGAAGTGCCGGTGGTGGATCTGGGTGGGAAGAGCTGAGCGCTGGGAGCCCTCGGCTTTCAGCTCTCAGTTCTTGACTCCCCCTCAACCATCACCCGCAAGTCCCTCGCAAACGCCGACGGATCGAACGGCACCCGCACCACCAGGTCGGCGCCGGTATCGCGCGTCGCCACGTCCTCCGCGCCGAAGGCCACCACCCGGTAGTGCCGGCCGGTGTCGCGCCTGAGGCCGGCATCGGGCGAATCGTGGGTCGAGGCGAAAATCACCAGCGAGGCGCCGTTGCCCTCGGCCTCCTCCGCCAGCTCCGACGTCGTCCGGCAGCGTCGCACGCTCCATCCTTCCTGGCGCACCACCAGCGCCGCCACCCGGGCCAGCGCCTCGTCCGGCAGGTACACCAGCGCGGCACCGCGGGCCACGCCCGGCGGCGGCGCGGGACTCTCCAGGCTGAGCATCCGGAGATCGCCGGCGTAGGGCGTGCCGCGCGCGTCGTTCAGGGAACCGATCCGCTTCACGATGTCGCGGATCCGGTCCAGGGCCCGGCGGATCTCGGTGAGCCCGCCGCGCTGCGCGTCGCTCAGCCGCTCCGGACCCTGGAGCAGCAGGTCCGCCTCGGCCATCGCCGCCATCAATGGGTTGTTGATCTCGTGGTGCAGGGTCACGGTCATCTCGCCCAGCACCGCGCGCCGCTCCGCCCGCACCAGCTCCGCCTCCGCCTCGTGCAGGGCGCTGGTGAGCGCGCGCTCCCGCCGCACCCGGTCCAGGACCTTGGGCAGGAGACTCGCGAGGGAGCCGTCCTTCACGAGGTAGTCGTCGGCGCCGCGGCGGAGCGACTCCGCAGCCAGCGCCTCGTTGCCGTGCGCCGTGATCATCACGATGCTGGGCCGCTCCGGCCGGTCGCGGAGCGAGCGGAGCACGTCCACGCCGTCGTGGTCGGGCAGCTGGTGGTCGAGCAGCACCACGTCCGCATCGCCGGCCCGCGCGAGCGCGCCGGCCGCGGTGGCGACCTCGCTCACCTGCGTGACGCCGGCCCCGTCCAGGATGGCGCGGAGCAGCCGGACGATGGCCGGGTCGTCGTCCACGACCAGGACGCGCAGGTCATCCACCGGCGGGGGCCTCCCGTGCCTTGAAGCCGACCCGCGCGAACTTCTCCCAGTCGGTCTTGCCGCGCCAGGCGTCCCAGAGGCCGCGCAGCCGCCAGTACACCGTGAGCTGGCGGAAGCCCAGGTTCTCCATGATCGCGTAGCCCAGCAGGATGAACACGTCCCGCCGCCGCTCGAACGGCAGCAGGCCGCGCTGCAGCCGGTCGGCCAGCCCGAAGCGGAACTTCCACGCCCCCACCAGCACGGCGAGCACGTTGACCAGGATGCCGTAGCCCAGCGACGCCAGCAGGAACGCCCAGGCGTATTCCCGGTTGAGGAACCGGAAGCCGAGGAAGTGCTCCGCCAGCAGGAACGCGGCGATGAAGAGGTAGCCCGAGAACTCGATGATCGGGCCCCAGTACTCGAAGAACCAGAAGGCCGGCAGCGCAAACCAGCCGATCCGCCCGAACTTCTTCCGGAACAGCATCGCCCGGTGGTAGTGCAGCGATTCCCGGAGCCCGCGATGCCAGCGCCCCCGCTGCTTCCGGAGCGAGGCCAGCGTCTCCGGCACCTCGGTCCAGGCCACCGGATGGGGCAGGAAGGAGACCCGCTTGTCCTGCATCTTGTCGCGGATGAACCGGTGGAGCCGCACGATGATCTCCATGTCCTCGCACACGGTGGCGGCGCGCTTTCCGATGTACTCGCGCACGATGCGGCTGTTCACGAACGGCGTCAGGTACCCGCCGGCGCGGATCACGATCTCCTTCTCGAAGACCGCGAAGACGCCGGAGAGGATGAGCACGCTGTCCACCCGGTCGAGCCCGGTGCGGCCGGTGGTGAAGGAGCGCAGGTACTCCACCATCTGGAAGCGGGCGAGGTCGTCCTTCGGGAGCCCGACCTTCACCACCCGGCTCTGCTCGATGGTGCAGCCGTTGGCGATCGCCACCTGGCCGCCCACGGCGGCGATGCGGGGATCTTCCTGCACCATCCGCATCAGTTCCTTGAGCGCGCGGGTGTCGAGAATCGAATCCGCGTCGAGCGAGACGAAGTAGGGCGACGTGGAGGCGTTGATGCCGGCGTTGAGCGCGTCCGCCTTGCCGCCGTTCTCCTTGTCGATCACGATCACGTGCGACACGCCCGACGGCAGCGGGATGGTGGCCTCGTAGAGCGCGTGCACCGGCGCGGTGCCGATCGCCTCGCGGTACGGCAGGTCGGTGCGGCGGAGGCGGAGCGCCGCCTTGAGGCGGTCCAGCGTCTGGTCGCTGGAGCCGTCGTTCACGACGATGATCTCGAAGCGCGGATAGTCGCAGTGAATGAGGCTCTTCACGCTGTCCACGATCGTCACTTCCTCGTTGTAGGCCGGCACGACCATGGTCAGCGGCTTGGTGTAGTCGCCGTGGTCGATGAGGTCGAGGTCCTCGATGAAGTGGCCGGCCACCCGCCGGCGCACCACCCGCGCCGAGAGGAAGATCAGGAGCAGCTGATAGGTGTTGTACAGGACGAAATAGGCCAGGAAGAACGGCTGCAGGAAAAGCGCGAGGAAGAGAAAGACGTCAACGAGGACGTCCCTCATCGCCCGCGCTCCCGGAGGGCGCGCACGGCGGCGCGCACCGAGGGCGACGGATCCCCCTGCTCCACCTCGACGGCGACCTGGTCCCGCACCAGCGCCAGCAGCAGCGCCGCGGCGAGGCGGTGCCGTTCGTCGGGCGAGGTGCGGGCCACCTGCCGGAGCTCCGCCAGGTCACTGGTGTCCATGACCGCGCCCGCCGCCTCGGCGGGAGGCACGTCGTCCGGCAGCGCGGCGATGTCGCCCCGGCTGATGGCGGTGACCGCGGCCGCCGCCCGCACCCGCGGCTCGTGGTCCCGCCGGAGCTGCCCCAGCGCGCCGTGGTCGGGCACGGTCCGGAGCAGCACGGCGAGTTCGCGGCGCACCTCGGCATCGGGGTCGTCGGCCAGCGAGACCAGCGGCACCGCGAAGCCGGCCGCCGCGGCCGCGCGCGCCGCCGCGATCCGCACATCGGCCACCGGGTCCGCCACCAGGGACTCGATCAGCGGCGCGGTAGCGAGCTCGGGCCGGTCGCCGAGAAGCCGCGCCAGGCCGGCACGCACCGCCGGTTCCGAACTCCGCGCGAGCTGGGGCAGCAGGCGCGGAAGGTCGGGATGCTGGATGTAGCGCGCCACCTGCGTCACCACCACCGCCTCGCGGCCCCCGGCGCCCGATCCCAGCGCCAGGTCCATGAACGCGCCCCATCCCTGCTGGGCCTGCGCCGCGACGCTCCGGAGCACCGACGGGTCGTCATCCGCGCGCACGGTGGCGAGCAGGGCCGGCAGCGCATCGCCGGGCGGGATGTGCTCGAAGATCCCCACCGCGGCACGGCGCACGACCAGGCTCGGGTCGCCCAGCGCGCGGCGCGCGGTGATGGCGAGCTGCTCCGGGTCCAGCATGCCGGAGACCGCCTCCAGCGCCGCCGCGCGCACGTCGGGACTCGGATCGCCCCGCACGACCTGGAGCAGGGTGCTGCGGCTCCGGTCGCCCTGGAAGGCGCGGAGTCCCGTCACCACCCGCCGGCGCTCCGCCGGATCCAGCGTGCTCCGCATGCCGTCGGTGAGTTCCTGCTCCATCTGGCTGCGCGAGAGCGAGGCGAGGGCCCGCAACTCCAGGCTGTGCGACTGCCGGAGCCGCCGCCCCAGGAGCCGGTACTCGGGATCGTCGCGCAGGCGCTGCTGCAGGTGCCCTCGCACCGCCGCATCGTCCTGCATCTCCGCCACGCGGCCCGCCACGCTCTCGTCACCCAGCGCGCCCAGCGCGAGCGCCGCCGCCGCGCGCACGTTCACCGGCTGGTCGCGGCCGCAGGCGCGGGTGAGCTCGGGCCGGAGCGCCTCGAGCTGCAGGATGCCTGCCGCCACCGCCGCCCGTTCGCGCGCGGTGTCGGAAGGATCGTGCGCCAGGATGGTACGGAGGTCCGAGGCCCGCTCGGCATCGCCCAGCCGGATGATCGCGTTGATGGCGCCGACCCGTACCTGTTCGTCGGGATCGCGAAGGCCTTCCCCGGCGAGCGCCGCCGCGTCCGGCGCACGGTGGCGTCCGAGCGTGGCGATCGCCTCGGCGCGCACCGCCGGCTCCGGATCCCGCGCGAGACCGGCGAGGGCCGCTTCCGCCGCCGGTGACGGCGCCTCCGCCAGGGAGCGGGCGAAGCCCAGGCGCGTGGCCGGCTCCGCCTGCTCGGTGATGATTGTCTGGTACAGGTCCGTCACCCGCTCGGCGTCGAGTGCCGCCACCGCGCCGGTCACCGCGGAGCGCAGCTCGGGCGACCCGCCCGCAAACGCGCGGGTGAGCGCCGGCACCGCCTGACGGTCGCCCAGGCGGCCCAGTGCCTGCGCCGCCGCGACGCGGACGCGGTCTTCGTGATCGCTCAGCCGCTCCACCACCTCGGGAACCAGCTTGCCGAGGCCGGCGGCGGCCACCGCCTCCGCGGCGGCGGTGCGCACCGATGCCGCCGGATCGGTGAGCAGGTGAGCGAGTTCCGGTGCGGCGTCCGCGTCGCCAAGCAGACCGAGGGCACGGGCCACCGCGGCGCGCACACCGATCTCGGGATCGGCGGTGCGCCGCCGGAGATCCAGCGCGATCTCCGGTCCGCCGAGGTCGCCCAGGAGATGGATCGCCTCGGTGCGGGGCGCCTCGTCGGGATCCGACATGGCAGCGAGGGCGGCGGGCACCGCTTCGCGCTGGCCCAGCGTGCGGAGGGTGTCGAACGCGGCGGCACGGACGGTCGGATTCTCGTCCTTCGCCGCCTGGATCAGTTCGCGGGAAAGATCCCGCCGCCCGGTGCGCCGGATGGCGGCGACCACCGCGAGACGCACCGCGCTCGACGGATGCAGCAGCAGCTCCGCCAGGAGCTCGCGGGCGCCGGCGGCGGCGAACTTGGCCAGCACCTCGCGAGCCTCGTCGGGGCGCTCGTTGCGCTCGATCATCGAGACCATGCGGGCCGGGAGTCCCAGGCGCTCCAGCGCCACCGCCGAGCGGATGCGGAGCTCGGGATCGGGGTCGTCGAGGGCCACGAGCAGCGGCCCCTCGGCCTGCTCGCCGATCTGCTCCAGCGCCTCGACGCTGCGCATGCGGACCCACCAGGCCGGGTCGCCCAGCGCGCGCACCAGCCGCTCGATCACCTCGGGATCGTCGAACTGCCCCAGTGCGCCGGCGATGCGTGCCCGCACGAAGGGTGCGGGATCGGTCAGCAGGTGCTCCAGCAGGTAGGGCGTGGCGCGGCGGTCGCCCAGCCGCCCGAGGGCGTAGGCGGACTTGGCGCGGACTTCGTCCTCGAGGTCGCCCAGGCCGCGCACCAGCACGGGGAAGGCCCGGTGGGCGCGGACCTCGCCCAGCACGTTCGCCGCCCAGGCACGGGCGTGGTGGCGGCCGCCTTCCTCCAGGAAGGTCATCATCGGCTGGACCGCGTGCTCGCCGTGGCGCGTCAGGATGTCCGCCATGCGGGGCGCGAGCCACACTTCCGCATTGCGCAGCGCATCCACCAGGGGCGGCACGGCGCGCGGGTCGCCGATCCGGGCCAGGGCGCGGAGGGCGATCTCGCGGACATCGGCGTCCTCGGTCCTGGTGGCCTGCACCGTCTCGAGCAGGCCGGGCACCGCGGTGGCGTTGCCCACGCGGCCCAGGAGTTCGGCGGCGAAGGCGCGCTCGCGCCACTTCTTCGCCACGCGCAGCCGGTCGATGTACTTGCCGATGAGCCCGAGCCGGTCGTAGGCCTCGAGCAGCCATTCGGGCCGCTGGTCGGTGTCGCGGGCCTGCTCCTCGAGCAGGGCCTCCATCGCCTCGAGATCCCGCAGGGTGCCGAGCTGGTGGATGGCGGGCTCGAGCAGCTCGCGCTCCCGGGTCGCGAGGCCGGTGACCAGGTCGCGATAGGCGCCCTTCCGGGCGGCAAGGCGGCGTTCCAGCCGGTTGAGCCAGGCGGTGTACAGGAACCAGCAGAGGATCGCGAGGACGCCGATGGCGGCCATCGCGAGCGCGGCATAGAGGATGACCTGGAGGAATGTCACGTGCCGCTCAGCAGCTGGGCCGCGGTCGCGAGGAGCTGGGTCACGTCCACCGGCTTGGTGAGGTACGCGCTGGCGCCCACCTCGCCGGCCCAGAAGCGGTCCGCCGCCTGGTCCTTCGACGTGAGCATGAGTACCGGCGTCTCCGCCGTCTCCGGCAGGGTGCGCAGCCGGCGGCAGGTCTGGTAGCCGTTGAGGCGCGGCATCACGACATCGAGCACGACGAGGCCGGGGCGGTGCTCCACGGCGAGCGCCACACCCTGCTCGCCGTCGGTGGCGGCGAAGACGCGATAGCCGGCGGTGGCGAGGCAGCGCTGCAGCAGTTCGCGTTCGATGATGTCGTCATCGATGATCAGCACCAGGTGGCTCATGCCCGGACCTTCCGCCCTCCCTCGGAGATCAGCCGGCCTTCTCGTCGAGGAACGTGAGCGTGGGGCGGTGGCGCACGACGGTCTCGAGTGCCCGGTGCACGGCGGGATCGATCACCGTGCCGGCGAGATCCCTGAGGCGCTCGACCGCCATCTCGGGGGGCATCTTTTCCTGGTACGGGCGGGAGGTGGTCAGCGCGTCGTAGATCTCCACGGCGCCGATGATGCGGGCGCCGAACGGGATCGCGTCGCCGGCCAGACGGTCGGGATAGCCGTAGCCGTCGTACCGCTCGTGGTGGCTGCGGACGAAGAGAATCACGTCCTGCAGGTGGAGCAGCGGGGCCAGGATCTGGGAGCCGACCACGACGTGCTGCTTCACGTGCTCGTACTCCTCGTCGGTGAGGGGGCCCTGCTTGTTCAGTACTTCCTCGCGGATGCCGATCTTGCCGATGTCATGCAGGCGGCCGGCGGTGCGGACCCGCTCGATCGCCTCGTCGTCGTAACCCATCTCCGCGGCGATGGAGGCCGCCATGTCCGCCACCCGTGCCGAATGGCCGCGGAGGTAGGCGTCCTTGGCCTCCAGCGCGTTGACCAGTGCCTCGAGGGTGGCCACCGAGATGCGCTCGATGTTGGCCCGCTCCGCCCGCACCTCCGCGGCCCGCACCGCCACCTCCTCCTTGAGCCAGCGGTTGAGCTGCTGGTCCTCCAGGCGCTGGGAGCGCCGCAGGATGGCGCGCTGGATGGCGCGGCCCAGCACGTCCAGGTCGATCGGCTTGGTGAGATAGTCCATGGCGCCGCGCTGCATGCAGAGCGCCGCCGCCGTGGCGTCGTTCACCGCCGTGAGCATCAGCACGGCGACATCGGGCTCCGCCTGCAGCAGCTGGGGCACCAGGTCCACGCCGTTCACGTCGGGGAGCTTCACGTCCAGCAGGACGCAGGTCACCTTCTGGCGTGCGAGGACGGCGGCCGCCTCGGCGCCGGTGCCGGCCGTGAGCGCCTCGTAGCCCCGGCCGGTGAGATACCGTTTCAGGGCGTTCCGGATGGACTCCTCGTCGTCCACGACGAGAACGACAACCGGGCCGTCGGCCAGAACCACGCGCGCTCCGGTGGTGAAGTGAATCAGGTAACGTACTAAGGTAGGAAGACCGGCGCCGAGCGTCGAGGGCGCCGGCCGTCAGCCGACGAAATCCACCGGCACACGTTCCGGAATGAGTCCCGCCTCGAAGGCCCGGTCCAGCAGCAGCCGGACCGCCGCCCGGCCCCGTTCGCCGTAGTCCACCGTCCACTCGTTCACGTACATCCCGACAAAGGTGTCGGTCCTCTGGTCACCGATGCCGCGGTTGAACTGCATGGCGTGGGCCAGCGCGGGGGCGCGGTGGGCCAGCGCGTACTCGATGCTGCGGCGGAGGTCCCGCGCCACCTGCCGGATCACCGCATCGCCCAGGTCCCGGCGGACCACATTGCCCCCCAGGGGGAGCGGAAGCCCGGTCTCGCGCAGCCACCAGGCGCCGAGGTCCTCCCAGAGCTGCAGCCCGTCGTCAGCATAGGTGAGCTGGCCCTCGTGGATCAGGAGCCCCACCTCCACCTCGCCCCGGAGCACGGCATCCTCGATCTGGTCGAACGGCACCACCACCGCCTCGAAATCGGGCTGGTAGAGGCGAAGTGCGAGATAGGCCGTGGTCAGCGTGCCGGGCACGGCGATCCGGCGGCCCTTGAGGGCCTGGCGGACGTCCGTGGGCGCCCCGGCCTTCGCCACCAGGCGCGGGCCGTAGCCGTCACCCATCGAGGAGCCGGAGGCCAGCAGCGCGTAGGTGCGCCAGAGATAGGCGTAGGCGTGGATCGAGACCGCCGAGACCTCGAGGTCGCCGGCCTGGGCGCGCCGGTTGAGCGACTCGATGTCGGAGAGCTCGTGCACGTAGACGAGGTCGCCGGTGTCGAGCTTGCCGTCCGCCAGCGCGTAGAACATGAACGCGTCATCGGAATCGGGGCTGTGGGCGACGTGGATGGTCTGGGACATGGGATCAGAGACTCGGGGCTTGGGACTCGGGACTCGGGACTTGGGTTCACGACTCACGACCCGGAATTTCCGCCAGCCGCACGACGCCGGAAGTCATCCAGCACATTCTTGTGGTCGGCGTACTCCGCGCGGCGGGCGGTGCTTTCCGCCGGCCAGGCCTTGAGGAAGTCGCGATACGCTTCCTTGAGCTTCACCGAGTCACGCCGGAAATCGTAGATGTCGCCCCGCACCGCGTAGGCCAGGAGATAGCCCGGCGTCACCTGCAGCATCGTGTCAGTGAGGGCGAGCGCCTGGGGAATGCGTCCCACCTGGGCGTTGAGCACGGCGGCGTGATAGCGGTCGTCCTGGGTCACGCTGTCGAGCTGGCTGTACGCACCCAGGGCCATGGGCGTGAAGTTGATGACGGTGTTGCTGTCGCCGCGGGCCGCCGCCTCCATCACCCGGTTGTTGAGGCGGAGGAAGCGTTCCTGGGGCGAAAGCTGGCTGATGTCCGGCGCCTGGCCGGTGGGGAGCGAGCCGCCCGGATCGGACGCCACCTGTCCCGCGCCGGCGTTGCCGGCGTTGGCCATGTCGGGCGCCTTCGCGCCGGTGGTGCCGCCCAGCATCTTCCAGACGATCAGCGCCAGCAGCATCGCCACCACCCCGCCGGCGACGATCCACGCGGTGCGCTCCTGGCGGCTGGCGGGTGTCGCCGCCATGCTGCGGAGTCCCGGCACCGGGGTGCCGCAGCGGTGGCAGAACCGGGCGCGGGCAGACAGTTCCGCGTTGCAGGCGGTGCAGGTGCGCGGTCCCAGCTGGGCGCCGCAGCTGCTGCAGAACTTCCCCTCGGCGGGCGCGCCGCAGGCGGGGCAGGTCTTCGGGGATTCGGTGCTGGATGCTGGCATTGCCGGAATCTAATTGAATAGGCCGCCGATACGGTGCTTGCCGCCACCCCGTTCCGGGCCGAAATTACCCCGTTCCCTCATCCGGCCTCTTCATGACCGACGCACGCCCCACGCTCGCGGAGTTCCCCGCCGACCTCGCCGGCGCCACCAAGGCCGACGTGCTGGCGCTGCTCGAGCGCTTCCGCGTGGATTTCCTCCGGCTCCAGTTCACCGACATCCTCGGCGTCAACAAGAACGTGGAGGTGCCGAGACACCGGTTCGGGAAGGCGCTGGACGGGGGCATCATGTTCGACGGCTCCTCGATCGAGGGCTTCGTCCGGATCGAGGAGAGCGACATGCTCCTCAAGCCCGATCTCGCCACCCTCCGCATCCTGCCGTTCGAGGACGAGGGGGGCCGGGTGGCCCGGCTGCTCTGCGACATCTACATGCCGGACGACACCCCCTTTGCCGGCTGCCCCCGCCTGGCGCTCAAGCGCCAGCTCGCCCGCGCGAAGAAGCTGGGCTACACCATGATGGCCGGGTGCGAGGCGGAGTTCTTCCTCTTCCTGGCCTCGCCCGACGGCCGCGCGTCCACCGTGACGCACGACGACGCGAGCTACTTCGACCTGGGCCCGGTGGACAAGGGCGAGGAGATCCGGCGGGTCATCGTGAACCAGCTGCTGGCCATGGGCATCGAGGTCGAAGCGGCGCACCACGAAGTTTCACGCGGCCAGCACGAGATCGACCTCCGCTACGCCGACGCCCTCGTCACCGCCGACAACGTGGCCACCTTCCGCTACGTGGTGCACAACGTGGCGTCGCGCAACGGTTACGTCGCGTCGTTCATGCCCAAGCCGATCGAAGGGATCAATGGCAGCGGCATGCACACCCACCAATCGCTCTTCAAGGGGAAGGACCAGAACGCCTTTTACGATCCGAAGGCGGAGCACGGACTCTCGGCGGTGGCGCTGAGCTACATCGAGGGACTCCTGCAGCATGCCAAGGGGATCTGCGCCATCACCAATCCGCTGGTGAACTCCTACAAGCGGCTGGTGCCGGGGTACGAGGCGCCGGTGAACGTCGCGTGGTCCATCCGGAACCGCTCACCGCTGGTGCGGATTCCCGACCGGCGCGGCACCGGCACCCGCTGCGAGCTGCGGTCACCCGATCCCAGCTGCAATCCCTACCTGGCGCTCACCGTCCAGCTCGCGGCGGGACTCGACGGGCTGGAGCGGAAGCTCAAGGCGCGCCCGCCGGTGAACCGCAACATCTTCACCATGACCTACCGCGACCGCCGCAAGTACCGGATTGACGACCTGCCGCGGGACCTGAGCGAGGCGCTGGATGAACTGAAGAAGGACAAGGTCGTGACGGCCGCCCTGGGCGAGCACCTCACCAGCCGGTTCCTCGAGGCCAAGCGCGAGGAGGTCGGCGAGTTCCAGCGGCATGTCAGCGCCTGGGAGGTGGAGCGGTATCTCGGCAGGTATTAGGGGCGGACAAGGCGGACAAGGCGGACAAGGCGGACGAGTGCCCCTCAATGGCGTCGCCCCGGCGAAAGCCGGGGCCCAGGGCGCGGAGTCCGTTGCACTGGATCCCGGCATGCGCCGGGATGACAGTACCAGCATTGTCGCCGCAGGCGATACGGCCAGTCCCCGCTTTCGCGGGGATGACAGCGGCTGTCGGCCGCGCATCACAACCAGACCACCCGATTGCTTCGCACGCCAGCGGCGTGCTCGCAATGACACGAACCTGCCCGCCTTGTCCGCCTTGTCCCCCTATCGCCCATCCCACACCAGCGTCGCCCGGCCCCACTTGAGCGGCACCACCGCGCGCGCGGGAATCCGCTTCGCATCATCCGTGAACCAGATGTCGGAACTCTGCCCCGCCGCCGAAACCCGGACACGAAGGCAGTTGACCGAGGCACCGCTGCCCACCGTCACCGCCTCGCGGCCGGTGACGCTCACCGTCACCGGGTTGAAGCCGTTCCGGAAATAACCCCGGAGCGCGCGGGTGTACCCCACCGTGAGCGGCAGGGTCCGCACGTAGTAGAGCATGGCCAGCTCGTCCATCGGCTGGGCCGGCGCGACCCAGTTCTGCCCACTCCCTTCGAGACGATACCGTGCGGAGTCCGGCAGGATGAGCCATGATTCATCGGTGACGCTCCCCGCCAGGTTGGCATGGCGGCGGAAACGGAGCGACGCGAACTGGGCGGTCTCCACCCAGGACGTGAGCGCCCACGATGACTGGAGCCCCGGGGGGCCGCCCGCCGCCTCGAGCGTGAACACGACGGCGCGCTTGCCGCGTACCGATTCGGTGCGCGCCACGTGGAGATCGGCGGAGCCGGCCGGCAGGAATCCGATCTTCGCGTCGTAGTGCAGCGACTCGCCCACGGCAAAGGGCCACTCCGCCCGCGCGGGCTGCCGGACGACGGAACCGGTGACGATCAACGCGAGCACGGGAAGAACACGCACGTGACTGCTCCCAGGGGCTGGTGTTTCGATCTGGACGGCACCCTCTACCAGGGTGACTCGGCGATACCGGGCGCGGCGGCGCTCCTCTCCGGACTACGACGTGCCGGGACGCCCTTTCGTTGCGTCTCGAACACCACCAGCCGCTCGCGCCGGCTCATCGCCGAGCGGCTGGCGCGCTACGGGCTGGAGGTGTTGCCCGATGAAATCCTCACCGCCACCCTGGCCGGCGCCGCCTGGCTTGAGGCCGCCGG
>DASTBA010000014.1:0-5381 GCA_035712285.1 Gemmatimonadales bacterium
GGGAACGGCTGGCGGTTCTGTATGCGGAGCGGGAGCCATTCTATCGACTGGCCGACGTTACGATTAGCAACGAAAAAGGCACCCTGGATTCTGCTGTCGCCGAAGTGATTCATTGGTGTCGCCAAGCTGGCGTAAATTAAAAGGCCTTTCGTGCTTTCGTGTGCATAGCGTGTTGGGGATGTCCCAGTGATTTGACCCCCAGTAGGCCCGGATGGGCCAGATTGGTGTCATGGCAAAGAAGACGGACAAGAAGCCCGCGAGTGCGGGACGTAAGACCAGCAGGGGCGGGTCTAAGACCCGCCCCACCGGTCGGGCGCGTCCCGATACGCCCCCGAAAGCGAAGACGGCAGGGGCGCGGTCTAAGACCGACCCGAAATCCGCCCCCACCCGCCCCGGCAACGCCCTGGTGATCGTGGAGTCACCCACCAAGGCCCGGACCATCGGGAAGTACCTGGGCCGCGGGTATTCCGTGAAGGCCACCATCGGCCACCTGCGGGACCTGCCCACCCGGAAGCTCGGCGTCGAGATTGACGACAAGGGCCGCACCTTCCAGCCCGAATACGTTACGATCAAGGGCAAGACCACGACCCTGAGCGAGATCAAGAAGGCGGCGAAGGAAGCGAAGGAAGTCCTGCTCGCCACCGACCCCGATCGCGAGGGCGAGGCGATCGCGTGGCATGTGGCGACGCAGATCGGCAACGGCGTGCCGACGCAGCGCATTCTCTTTCACGAAATCACCAAGGACGCCATCCAGGAGGCGCTGCGCTCGCCGGGCGAGATCGACCAGCGCAAGGTGGACGCGCAGCAGGCGCGCCGGGTGCTGGACCGCCTGGTGGGCTACAAGGCAAGCCCGATTCTCTGGAAGACGATCAAGACCGGCCTCTCCGCCGGTCGGGTGCAGACTGTGGCGCTCCGGCTGATCGTGGAGCGGGAGCGGGAGATCCGCGCCTTCAAGCCGCAGGAGTACTGGACCATCGAGGCCGAGTGCGAGAAGGGCGGCCAGCACTTCGAGGCCTCGCTCCACAAGGTCAAGGGCCACAAGCCCGAGCTGCACGACGCCAGGGCGGCCAGCGCGGTCGTGACGGCCGTGACGGGCAAGCCGTTCACCGTCTCCGGCATCGAGAAGAAGCAGCGGCGCAAGCGGCCGGCGGCGCCGTTCACCACCAGCACCCTGCAGCAGGAGGCGGCCAAGAAGCTGGGCTTCTCCAGTCGCCGCACGATGCGCGCGGCGCAGGGGCTCTACGAGGGCGTGGAGATCGGCGAGGACGGCCCGACCGGACTCATCACCTACATGCGTACCGACTCGGTGCGGGTGTCGGACCAGGCCGTCGCGTCGGTGCGCGGGTTCATCAAGTCGGAGTACGGCGGCGACTACCTGCCGGACTCGCCCAACGCCTACTCCGCCCGCAAGGCGCAGCGGGTGCAGGACGCGCACGAGGCGGTGCGGCCCACCGATGTGCGCCGGCGGCCCGAGTCGCTGCAGCGCCATCTGGAGGCGGACCAGTACCGCCTCTACCAGCTCATCTGGCAGCGCTTCGTCGCCTCGCAGATGACGCCGGCGGTTTACGACATGACCGTCGTGGACTTTGCCCTGGGCGACTATCTCTTCCGTGCCACCGGCTCGGTGCTGATCTTCGACGGCTACCACAAGGTGTACCTCGAGGGGCGCGAGGCGGAGGAAGGAAAGACGATGGACGACCTGCCGCCCATTCCGCCGCTCGAGGTGGGCGACACGGTGCGGGTGGTGCAGATCACGCCGTCGCAGCACTTCACCGAGCCGCCACCCCGCTTCTCGGAGGCGAGCCTGGTGAAGGAGCTGGAGCGGCTGGGGATCGGCCGTCCGTCCACCTACAGTGCCATCGTCTCCACGCTCACGGCGCGCGAGTATGCGAAGCTGGACCAGCGCCGCTTCTTCCCCACCGACCTGGGCGAGATGGTGGAGAAGATGATGGTGGCCGAGTTTCCCGACATCTTCAACGTGGAGTTCACGTCGAGGATGGAGGAGGAGCTGGACCAGATCGAGGAGGATGGCAAGGACTGGCAGGAGGTGCTCCGCGGCTTCTACGGGCCCTTCACCCGCTCGCTCGAGTCGGTGGACCTCAACGCCCTCGTGGCCGAGGCCCACGGCCTGGACGCGAAGAAGCTGGAGGCGGAGCGCTGCCCCAAGTGCGGGTCGCACATCGAGCTCCGCACCGGGCGCTTCGGGCCCTACCTGGCCTGTGTCAACTACAAGAAGACCTGCGACTACGTGAAATCGCTGAAGAAGGACCGTGCTCCCGATCGTCCAAGCGACGAGAAGTGCCACCTCTGTGGCGCCCCGATGGTCATCAAGACCGGCCGCTTCGGCGAGTTCCTGGCCTGCACCCGCTATCCCGAGTGCAAGGGCACCCGCTCGATCCCGATCGGCGTCAAGTGCCCCAAGTGCGGCGGCGACATCGCCGAGCGGCGCACCAAGCGGGGCAAGTCATTCTGGGGCTGCATGCGCTATCCCGACTGTGACTTCTCCACCTGGAACAAGCCGGTCAAGGAGACCTGCGCCGAGTGCGGCTTCGAGGGCATGGAGCGGCGGAAGACGCGGGCCGACGGCGAGACGCTGACCTGCATGAAGTGCGGCAACAAGGTGGTCGTGAGCGAACCCGAGGAGTCGGCACTGGCGTGAAGGCCGTCGTCGCAGGCGGCGGGCTGGCCGGCTCCGAGGCGGCATGGGCGCTGGCCGGGCGCGGCGTCGACGTGACCCTGCGCGAGATGCGGCCGGGCACGGGGACGCCGGCGCACCGGACCGGCCGCCTCGCGGAACTCGTCTGCAGCAATACCTTCAAATCGCTGGAACTCTCCACCGCGCACGGGCTCCTCAAGGCCGAGCTGCGCGAGCTGGGCAGCATGCTGCTGCCCTGTGCCGACGAGGCCCGCGTACCGGGCGGCTCGGCCCTGGCGGTGGACCGGGAGGTTTTCTCCCGCCTGGTGGATGAGAAGATTCGCTCGCATCCGCGGATCCGGGTGGAAGAGGGCGAGGCGACCGATCTTCCCTCTCCCGGCATCGTGGCCACCGGCCCGCTCACGTCTGATCGGCTGGCGCAAGCGATCGCGGCGCGGCTCGGCGCCGGCGCGCTGGCCTTCTACGACGCCATCGCGCCCATCGTGAGCGGCGAGTCGCTGGATCGTGATCGCCTCTTCGCGGCGTCCCGCTACGGCAAGGGCGGGGACGACTACCTCAACGCGCCGATGAGCCGCGACGAATACGAGGCGTTCGTGGATGCGCTCATCGCCGGCGACCAGTTCTCCGGCCACGAGTTCGATGCGGTGCCTTATTTCGAGGGGTGCATGCCGGTAGAGGAGATGGCCCGTCGCGGCCGCGACACGCCCCGCTTCGGCCCGATGAAGCCCGTGGGCCTCACCGACCCGCGCACCGGACGGGAGGCGTACGCCGTGCTCCAGCTCCGGCGCGAGGACAAGGCGGGCCAGATGTGGAACCTGGTCGGCTGCCAGACGCGCCTCCGGATCCCGGAGCAGAAGCGCGTGTTCAGCATGGTCCCCGGCCTCGCACAGGCGGAGTTCCTCCGGTACGGCAGCATCCACCGGAACTCGTACCTCAACACCCCCGCCGCGCTCGGTCCCGCACTCACGGCGCGGGACGATACCGCGTTGTTCTTCGCCGGGCAACTCACCGGCGTTGAGGGCTACACCGAGTCGCTCGGCACGGGGCTCATGGCTGGAATCAACCTGGCTCGTGTGCTTCACGGGAACGCGCCCGAGGTTCCGCCGTCCACCACCATGCTCGGCGGGCTCTATCGCTACCTGCGCGAGGCCGATCCCCAGCACTTCCAGCCGATGAACGCGAACTTCGGCCTGCTGGACCCGCTGCCGGGCAAGGTGCGCAAGGACCGGAAGCGCGAGGCACTGGCGGAGCGGGCGCTGGCGGACATCCGGTCGTGGAAGGCGGGGCTGTGAAGCGCGGCCTGCCGGCCCGCCCCGAGGTGGCGGAGTTCCTGGCGCACATCGAGAAGGTGCGGCAGCAGAGCCCGAACACGGTATCGGCGTATGCGCGGGACCTGGCGCAGTTCCAGGAGTTCTGCGACCGCCACTACGGCGACTGGAACTGGAACTCGGTGGACCGGCTCGGCATCCGCGGCTTCCTGGCCGACATGCAGCGGCGCGGGCTCACGCGCCGGAGTGCCGCACGCGCGCTGAGCGCCGTCCGGAGTCTCTATCGGTACCTTGCGGAGCATCACAACATTGTCAACGCGGCGCCGCGCTCGGCGCGCATGCCGAAGCTGGAGAAGCGCCTCCCCGGCTACCTGGAGCGCCGGCAGGCGGAACAGCTGTTCGCGCACGCGGAGGCCCGCGCCTCGGGTGATGAATTCGAGGCGGTGCGCGACCTGGCGATGCTGGAGCTGTTCTATTCGACCGGCATGCGCCTGTCGGAGCTGGCCGGGCTGGACCTGAAGTCCCTCGACCTGCTGTCCGACCAGGCGCGGGTCATGGGCAAGGGGCGGAAGGAGCGGATCGTGCCGGTGGGCTCGCGCGCGGTGCTGGCACTCCGGCGCTGGCTGGCGCTGCGCGAGGAGGCAACGCGAGCGAAGGCCGCCGACCGCCAGGCGTTCTTCCTCAGCCGGCGGGGGCGCCGGCTCTCGGCCCGCAGCATCCAGCGGGCGATGCACCGCCTGCTGGACGCGGTCGGCGGCACGGAGCTCCGGGTGCATTCGCTGCGCCACAGTTTTGCCACGCACATGCTGGATGCCGGGGCCGACCTGCGCGCGGTGCAGGAGCTGCTGGGGCACGCCTCGCTCAGCACGACGCAGATCTACACCCACACCAGTGTGGAGCGCTTGAAGAAGGTGTACCAGCAGGCCCATCCCCGGGCAGGGTAGCGGAGCGCGCATGACCGAATTCCATGGCACCACGATCATCACCGTCCGGAAGGACGGCCGCGTCGCGCTGGGCGGCGACGGCCAGGTCACCATCGGCGACACCGTCATGAAGGCGACTTCGGTCAAGGTGCGCGCGCTCAAGAACGGCCGCGTGCTGGCGGGGTTCGCCGGGTCGGTGGCGGATGCGCTGACGCTGTTCGAGAAGTTCGAGGAAAAGCTGGACCGTTATCCCGGCAACCTCCCGCGCGCCGCGGTGGAACTCGCCAAGGACTGGCGCAGCGACCGCATCCTCCGCCGGCTGGATGCCCTGCTGGTGGTGGCGGACCTGGAGCACAGCTTCCTGGTGAGCGGCAGCGGGGAGCTGATCGAGCCGGATGACGGCATCGTGGCCATCGGCTCCGGCGGCAATTATGCCCTGGCCGCGGCGCGGGCGCTGCTGCCCGTGGACTCCCTGGACGCACGGGAGATCACCCGGCGCGCCCTCGAAATCGCGGCGGACATCTGCGTGTTCAC
>DASTBA010000015.1:0-2860 GCA_035712285.1 Gemmatimonadales bacterium
CCTTGACCTCGAACTTGCTGCTCCACGGGTTCGACCCGTCGGGGATGCCGACCGCCCGGCTCACCTGGTCCGACGGCGAGCCCAGGATGATGCGGCTCCCCTCCGCCAGGGTGTACTCCTGCGGATCCTTCCGGTTCGGCATGTACAACAGCACCGACGGATGGAGCTCGCGGTCCGGATCCGCCTGCACCACGATCGAGCGGAGGCCGGTGCCCTCGTCCAGCTCCTCACGGAGGGTGACGCCCGGCACCAGGTCCTTCCACCGCAGCGAGCCGTCGTGCTTCACGATGCTCGGATCGTTGTACGGATCCCAGGTGTAGAGGATCGTCCCGCGCTCCTGGCCCGGGGCCGAGAACTTCGGATCGGCCTTGAGTACGGCGTCACCCTCCTTGACCTGGAGCAGCGCCCCCTCCGGCACCGGGAAGCGATTGATCACCTTCTTGTGGTCCTTCGCATCCACGACCAGGATGCCCTCGCGCTCCTCCTCCTCCGCCGTTTCATCCTCGCGGGTGAGTGCCACGCGAATGCTGCCCCTGGTGCCGTCCTCGTATTCCACCGGCACGTCGGCCCACTCGAGGCCCTTGGTGTACTTGACCACGCCGTCGGCCCGCGCCCGGCGCTCCGCCTCCTCGGCGATGCGGGACGACGTGCCGCCAATGTGGAAGGTGCGCAGCGTGAGCTGCGTACCCGGCTCGCCGATGGACTGCGCGGCCAGGATGCCGACCGCCTCGCCCATGTCCACCATCTCCATGGTGGCGAGGTTCCGCCCGTAGCACATGCGGCAGACGCCCCGGCGCGACTCGCAGGTGAGCACGCTCCGGATCTTCACCCGGTCGAGGCTCGAGTCGTCGATCGTGTCGGCGGCGTCCTCGTCGATCAGGGTGCCGGCGGGGACCAGCAGCTTCGGATCGCCGTCCTCGTCCAGCTCGTGCGGATCGAAGATGTCCTCCGCCGCCACGCTGCCCACGATCCGCTCCTTCAGCGGCTCGATGATGTCCTCGCCCTCCTTCAGCGACGCGATCTCGAGGCCGTTGATGGTGCCGCAGTCCTCCTCGGTGATCGTGACGTCCTGCGCCACGTCCACCAGGCGCCGCGTGAGGTAGCCGGCGTCCGCCGTCTTGAGGGCGGTATCGGCCAGGCCCTTGCGGGCGCCGTGCGTCGAGATGAAGTACTCGAGCACGGTGAGCCCCTCGCGGAAGTTGGAGCGGATCGGGCTCTCGATGATCTCGCCGATGCCGCCGGTCAGCTTCTTCTGCGGCTTGGCCATGAGGCCGCGCATCCCCGCCAGCTGGCGGATCTGGTCCCGGCTGCCGCGCGAGCCCGAGTCGAACATCATGAAGACCGGGTTGAACCCGCCGCGGGAGAGGCGCATGTGATTGACCATCGCCTCGGCCACGTCGTTGTTGGCGTGGGTCCACGCGTCGATCACCTTGTTGTACCGCTCGCCGAAGGTGATCTGGCCGGTGTTGTACGCCCGCTGGAAGCGCTTGACGCGCGCGTCCGCCTCGGAGAGGATCTGCTGCTTCTCCGACGGAATCTCCAGGTCCTCGATGCCGATGGACACGCCACCGGCCGTCGCGAACCGGAAGCCGAAGTCCTTGAGCCGGTCCAGGAAGGTGACCGTGTCCGACAGCCCCGCGCGGCGGTACGCCTCCAGCACGGTGGCGGACAGGTCCTTCTTCTTCATGACCGTGTCCTTGAAGCCGAGTTCGGCCACGACCTTCCGCGGCAGGATGCTGTTGAACAGCACCCGGCCCACGGTGGTCTTGACCCACCGCGGTGCCGGCTCCACCGCCTCGCGGGGCGGCTGGTACCAGAAGTGCACCGGCGTGTGATAGCTGACCGCGCCGGTCAGCAGCGCCATCTCCAGCTCCGCCAGGGTGCCGAAGTAGCGGGCATCCTTCCAGAGCTTCTCCTTCGCGTCCGCCCCCTTGGCGCCGGCCTTCCGGATCTCCTCCTCGAAGCCCGCCGGCAGCTTGGTGAGCCAGTAGGAGCCCAGCACCATGTCCTGGGACGGCTCCGCCACCGGGCGGCCGTCCGACGGCTTCAGGATGTTGTTCGAGCTGATCATGAGCAGCCGGGCTTCCAGCTGCGCCTCGAACGAGAGCGGCACGTGCACCGCCATCTGGTCGCCGTCGAAGTCGGCGTTGAACGCCGCGCAGACCAGCGGATGGATCCGGATGGCCTTGCCCTCGACCAGCACCGGCTCGAACGCCTGGATACCCAGGCGGTGCAGCGTCGGCGCGCGGTTGAGCAGCACCGGATGGTCCTGGATGATCTCCTCCAGGATCCCGTACACCTCCGGGCTCTCCTTCTCCACGATCTTCTTGGCCCGCTTGACCGTCTCGGCGATGCCCTTCTCCACCAGCTTGTTGATGATGAAGGGCTTGAAGAGCTCCAGCGCCATCGCCTTGGGGAGCCCGCACTGGTGCAGCCGGAGTTCCGGGCCCACCACGATCACCGACCGGCCGCTGTAGTCCACCCGCTTGCCGAGCAGGTTCTGGCGGAACCGGCCCTGCTTGCCCTTGAGCATGTCGGAGAGCGACTTGAGCGGCCGCTTGCCCCGGCCGCGGATCGCCTTCGAGCGGCGGCCGTTGTCGAACAGCGCGTCCACCGCCTCCTGCAGCATCCGCTTCTCGTTGCGGAGGATCACTTCCGGCGCCTTGTGCTGGATCAGCTTCTGGAGCCGGTTGTTCCGGTTGATGACGCGCCGGTACAGGTCGTTGAGGTCGCTCGTGGCGAAGCGCCCGCCGTCCAGCGGCACCAGCGGCCGCAGGTCGGGCGGGATCACCGGGATCACGTCCAGGATCATCCAGGCCGGGTTGTTGGGCAGGTCGCCCGAGTCCCCGGAGCTCAGGAA
>DASTBA010000016.1:0-3286 GCA_035712285.1 Gemmatimonadales bacterium
TTCGCGTCGTCATGCACCACGGCGCGCATGGTCATCAGCATGTTGGCGCCCTTGGGATAGCGGTCCTGCGAGCGGGGCACGTCGTTGACGCCATAGGTGCCGATGATCGGCATGTCGTTCCGGATCATCCGCCGCACGCCGACGAGATACGTGTCCTCCGCGGCCCGCCCCTTGGTGCACTCGAGGAACAACCCCTCGGCGTACATCCCGAAGCTCTCGTGGATCCACATGTCGGCGTGGTCCTTGGCGCTGACGCTGTTCCCCCACCACTCGTGCGCGCTCTCGTGCACCACGATGTAGTCCCACCCCATCCCTTCGCCGGTGTTCGAGAGGTCGCGCCCGATGTACCCGGGGAGGTACTCGTTGCCGTAGGCGATCCCGCTCTGGTGCTCCATGCCGAGGTAGGGGACCTCGATGAGCTTGTAGCCATCGGCGTACCAGGGATACGGACCGAACCACCGCTCGAAGCAGCCGAGCATCGTCTTGACCTGCGGGATGAGCGCCTTCGCCTCGGCCACATGGTCCGCCAGCGGCCAGAACTCGATCGTGAGCGGCCCTTCGAGTCCCTTGTATTCCTCATGCAGCGGCACGTAACGGGGGCTGGCGTTGATGGCGACGTCGTAGCTGTTGATCGGGCTGGAGACGAACCACTCGTAGGTCGTCGTGCCGTCGCCGTTCCTGGTGGTGGAGCGGAGCCGCCCGTTGGAGATGTCCTTCAGCGGGTCCGGCAGCGTGATGGCGATCCGCTGGCTGTCGGGCTCGTCGGCGGGAAGATCCTTGAGCGGCCACCAGGTGCTGGCGCCCGGCCCCTCGTCCGAGGTCGCGATCCAGGGGGCGCCGGTGCTGTCCCTGGCCCAGTGGAACGGACCGTTGCGGCGCGGCGCGGTCGTATCCCGGGCGGCAAAGGAGCCGTGGTAATAGACCGTCATCGTCTGGCGGGATCCCGCCCGCTCTGGCGCGGCGAGTGTCACGAAGAAGGCGTTGCCATCCCGCCGGAACCCGAGATGCCTGCCGCCCTGGACCACGCTGTCCATTTCCATCGGCACCTGGAGATCGATCTGCATCTCGCCGGCTGGCTGGAGCACGCGGTAGGTGATGCCGTTCCGGCCGGTGATGCTGCTGTCGGCCGGGTTCACCGACACGTGGAGATCGTAGAACTCGGCGTCCCACCAGGCGCGGCCGGGGCCGTCCGATCCGCGCAGGGTGTCGGCATGGGTGAAGATACGGGGTGCCTGCGCCGGGAGCGCGGCAAGGGGACACGCGATGAGGGCAAGGATGGCCGGAAGCGAGCGCATGGGTGTCCGAAGCAAGAGGAGGGGGGCGGCATGCAATACGGCCGCCCGGCCGCAAGTGATTCAGCACTGGTTCGTGGCCTGAAACCGCTCAGGGCGCTCGCGGCCGGCTCGACGGCGGCACGATGCCGTTGAGCCGCAGGTAGGTCACCAGGTTGCCGTAGTGCTCCGCATTGTGCTGCGCGTTCATCGCCAGGGCGTAGAGCCGGGTCTGCCGCTGGCCGAACAGCGTGGCAGCCCCCGTCACGGCGCTATCCGGCAGCGCATAGGCGCGCGCGCAGTAATCGGTGGATGCCTTGAGGGCGGCAACGAGCCCGGCTTTCGACGTCGTCGCCTTCTCCACGGCATCCTCGGCGCGCTCCGCCTCACCCAGCGCGGCGGCGCAGAAGAGATACTGCGAGCCGGCCACGTGGCCGAAGAGCTGCCCGAAGCTCCGGACCTCCGGTGTCGGCCGGTACGCATAGAGCGACTCGGGCAGCTCGGCCGCGGTGGTCGTGATGTTGCGCGTGACCTCCTGCCAGAGGTCGCGCGCCGTGGACACGGCAATGCCCGATGCAGCGGGCCCTTGGCCCTGCGCCGCCGCGGGCACCGCCGCTGCGGTCAGGCACAGGGCCAGGAGGAAGGAACGCATGGGGGCCTCCGATGGATGGTGGTTGCGGGACGAACGCCGTCACGGCCCCGACGAGGCGGCCGCCGCCGCTGCCGGATGCGCCGTGGACGTGATGAAGGACGCAATGTCCGCCTTCAGCTGGCTGGCCGACTCCTGGTTGAGGTAGGCCATGTGGCCGCTTTCGTAGTACTTGAACTGGACCCGGTCGCTGTATGTCTGGTCGAAACCCAGGTGCGTGAAGGTGTACTCGGCGTTCGCGAACGGCGTCGCCGTGTCGTAGTAGCCGGCGCCCACCAGCACGTGCAGGTAGGGATCCTTGGCCATCGCCAGGCGGAGCGATTCCATCTCGTTGGGGTACCCGCGCCCGCCCGGCCCGTAGTCCCAGCGGCCGGTATGCCCGCCCATGTAGTACTGCAGGTCGCTGGTGTAGTCGAGCTCGTCGTGCAGGTAGCGCATGAACGCCGCCATGAAGGCGCTCGAGGGCGCCACGTCGGACGGGTCGTAGTCCTGCGAGAGACTCGACGGGTTGCCGTTGATGCCGGTGAGCCGGGTGTCGTAGCGGCCCAGCATCAGCCGCTGGTCGCGGAGCAGCTCGGTGCGGAAGGCGCCGGCGCTGATCCTGAGGTTGGTGTTCGCGATGAATGCCTGCGAGAGACCGGTGAGCCGCGCCAGCTGCTGCGCCACCGCGGTGCGGTCCGCCGCCGACAGCGTGTTGCCCTTCGCCAGCGCCGTGGTGTAGTCGCCGAAGGCATAGGCGCGTGACTGCTGCACCACCTGGGCCAGCGTCTGGCCCTGCAGGTCGGCGGGCAGCTTCTTGTGGTACCAGGCGGTCGCGGTGTAGGTCGGCAGGAAGGTGGCGTAGCCGATGTCGTTGGAGGGCGACTGCGAGATGTACTGGAAGTCCAGCACCGTGCCGAGCAGCATGATGCCGTTCAGCTCGATGCCCTCGTTCTCCTGCAGCTCGGAGGCCAGGCCCGCCGAGCGGAAGGTGCCGTAGCTTTCGCCGAAGAGGTACTTGGGGGACGACCAGCGATGATACTTGTCGAGATAGTTCCGGATGAACTGGCCGAACATCCTGATGTCGTTGTCGGCGCCGGTGAAGTCCGATGCCTTCACGTCCACGCCCGGGCGCGAGTAGCCGGTCATCATCGCGTCCACCTGGACCAGGTCGGTCACGTCCAGCGGCGTGTTGGGGTTGTCCACCAGGTTGTAGGGCGGCGCCGGCTGGGCGCCACCGGGGCCCATCTCCGGGTGCTTGGGGCTCATGACGCCCATGTCGAGCCAGATGGACGCGGAACCGGGGCCGCCGTTGAAGAAGAAGGTGACCGGCCGGGTGGCGGCATCCTGCTTGTCCCGCGTGTACGAGATGTAGAACACCGTCGCC
>DASTBA010000017.1:0-10200 GCA_035712285.1 Gemmatimonadales bacterium
AGCGATCACTGGCTTCTGGGTGTCGGCACCACCGGCTGGTACAAGTCGGAAGGCGGGACCGCCCTCACGGTCGGTACGCTGGATGCGCGCGTGCGCTTCTATACCAGCGCCACCGGCGGCTTCTTCCTCACCGGCGGTCTCGGCCTCGGCAGCATCGGCGCCTCGGTGGACGGTTACGGCAGCGACAGCGAGCTGGGCGAAGGAGCGATGCTGGGGCTGGGCTACGACTTCCGCGTCGGCACCAACGTCAGCCTGACGCCCTTCTGGAACGGGTTCGCGGTGCGGACCGAGAATGCGGATGCCAATGTAGGGCAGCTGGGCCTGAGCGTGACGTTCCACTAGTGTCGCCGACGGCCGGGGCGGGCTCCTCCCGGGCCTGCCCCTTGGCATCGCCCATGCGCCACCCGATTCCTGCTGCGGTCTGTCATCCCGGCGAACGCCGGGATCCAGCGCACCGGAGCTCCATCCTCTAGGCCCCGGCTTTCGCCGGGGCGACGTTCGCGTCCGTCCCGTCCAGTCCGCCCCGTATATCCGCGAAATACTCGCCAGGTTCCAGCGTCAGCGTCGCCGCCGCTTCCGGGTTCTCGTACCTCGCGCCTTGGGCGGCGCAGCCGACCTCGCAGGTTGGGCCGGCCGCGCAGCCCTGGCCGCCTTCGCCGCCGACCGGGCGCGGTCGTCCGCCTTCTTCGCCCGCATGGCCTGCAGCCGCTCCGCCAGCGGCACCTCGAGCTGCCCCGCCGGCACCGCCTTGTAGTCGAAGTCCGGCACCACCACCCGGGGCAGCCGCTTGCCCAGCTCCCGCTCGATCTGCCGAAGCCCCGCCTCCTCCTCCGGCGCGACGAAGGTGAACGCGTCACCCACCGCGTCCGCCCGCCCGGTCCGCCCCACCCGGTGGATGTAGTCCTCCGGCATCATGGGTACGTCGAAGTTCACCACGTGGCCCAGCTCGGCGATGTCAATGCCACGCGCCGCGATGTCGGTGGCCACCAGCACCCGGTACTTCCCGCTCTTGAACCCCGCCAGCGCCTGGGTCCGCTGCGGCTGGGAACGGTTCCCGTGAATCCGCTCGGCGGCGATGCCGCGCGCCACGAGGTACTTCATGAGGCGGTCCGCCCGGTGCTTGGTCCGGGTGAAGACCAGCGCTTCCTGCATGTCTCCCCGCGCCAGCAGCGCCAGGAACAGCGCCGACTTGAGTTCCTGCGCCACCGGATAGACGGCGTGGGTGATGCCCACCGCCGGCGTCGCCTGCCGCTCGAGGTTGATGCTCACCGGGTTCCGGAGCATGGTGCGGGTGAGGGCCTGGATCGGACCCGGCATCGTGGCGCTGAAGAACAGGGTCTGTCTCGGCCTCGCCGGCAGGTGGCGCAGGATCCGCTGGATCTCCGGGAGGAAACCCATGTCGAGCATCCGGTCCGCCTCGTCCAGCACCAGCACTTCGAGGTGATCGAGCTTCGCGTACGGATGGCGGAAGTGGTCGAGCAGGCGGCCTGGCGTCGCGATCAGCACGTCGGCACCGCTCCGGAAGGCGTGCTCCTGCGGACCCATGCCCACGCCGCCGAAGATCGCGGCCCCGGTCATCGGGGTGTGCACGGCGAGGTCGTTGAAGTCCTCGAGGATCTGCGCGGCCAGCTCCCGGGTGGGAGTGAGAATGAGCGCACGCGTGGCACCTCGGCGCTTCTCGATCAGCCGGCTGAGGATCGGGAGCAGGAACGCCGCCGTCTTGCCGCTGCCGGTGGACGCGCACGCGAGCACGTCGCGGCCGGCGAGGGCGGGGGGGATGGCGTCGCTCTGGATGGGTGTCGGCCGGACGAAGCCGAGTTCCTTGATGCCGCGGAGAAGGCTGGGATGCAGGTTCAGGGAGGCGAACGGCACGAAGTTCCTTGAATGAGTGCCTTAAGCCTCGACTAGACGGGCGGGGATGGCAAGGGGGCCATGGCCGACGCGCCGCTCCCCGGGATAAGGAACCGAGGAAGCAGCGCGTCGCTTCAGCGACATCAGCCGAGTCGTCGCTTCAGCGACGGACTCGCGGCGACCCCCGCCGCCCCATCAGTCCCGCGCCACCCACCCCGATCAGTCCCAGCGCCAGCAGCGACATGGTCACCGGCTCCGGCGCCAGAGTGACGCCCAGGCCCCGGACCGCGAAGATCGCGTCGTTGTAGTCCCGGTCACCACCGCCCAGGATGTCCTCGAAGCCCACGACATAGGCATAATCGGGTGGATAGAGGGTCGAGTCCAGCGCGCCGAACTCGGCCTCGTAGTCGGCCCTGGTCCAGACAATGGCGTGGGCCAGGTTGTCGGGGTTGTGGGCCGCGGCGCCGGTGTAGAAGACGTTGTCGGCGTCGGCACAGCCGGCACCGGACGATCCGCCCGCCCGATTCACGCAGATGCCGAAGATGGCCTCGCTTCCCACCGGGAGCCCGCTGTCGTCCGGATCCGCAGAGTCACCCGCGGCGGCGGAGTGATTGTTGAAAAGGAAGGTGGCGCCTCCCAGGTCGCCCATGGTGATGAAATAGTAGACGTCGTTGCCGTAGGTGGCGTCGGCGCCGATGAAGGCGACGGCAATGTCGCCGCTCTTGATGAGGGGTGCCCCGAGCGTGCCGCCGGCCAGGGCCGGCCGCGGGGCAACGGTCAGGGCTGCCGCTACGAGGGGAAGAAGGGACGGGACCTGCATCCATCCGTTCCTGCGCATCATGATGACCTCACTCCCTGGGTCGAACACCTCACAGACTGAGTGTCAGGCTGCAACTGACAGCGGGCTCGGCGAGTCCGCGTGCCATCAACGCAATATTGCCGGTCATTGCGCAGAGGGAAGGGACCTGCGTCACGTTGACGCAGGGCGGAACGTGGGCGTGGTCGCGCCCTCGCAATGACGCCTGGGCGAGCTTTGCGCCCAGGCGGCGGCCCTGCTATCGTCATCAGTCCGTCCCGTCCGCCGTGTCCGTCCTGTCCGCCTTGTCCGCCGAGGCCCCATGCGCCGCCTGCTGCTGCTCGCGCTCGCCCTGCTTCCCGCCCCCCTGTCTGCCCAGTCCGCCTCGTCCGCCCTGTCCGCCCCGCCCATGGGCTGGAACAGCTGGAACAAGTTCGGCTGCGACATCAACGAGCAGCTGATCCGCGATGTCGCCGATTCGATGGTGGCGAAGGGGATGAAGGACGCCGGCTATCAGTACGTCAACATTGACGACTGCTGGATGGCGCCGCAGCGCGATGCCCAGGGCCGCCTGCAGGCCGATCCGGTGCGGTTTCCCCACGGCATCAAGGCGCTCGCCGACTACGTGCACGCGAAGGGGATGAAGCTCGGCATCTATTCCTCCGCCGGCACGAAGACCTGCCAGGATCTTCCCGCGAGCCTCGATCACGAGAAGGTGGACGCGCAGTCGTTCGCCGACTGGGGCGTGGACTACCTCAAGTACGACAACTGCAACAACGAGGGGCGGCCGGCGCTGGCGCGCTACACCGCCATGCGGGACGCGCTCGCCGCCACGAAGCGGCCGATCGTCTTCAGCTTCTGCGAATGGGGGTCCAACCGCCCCTGGCTCTGGGCCCGGAATGCCGGCGCCGGCCTCTGGCGCACCACCGGCGACATCGAGGACAAGTGGTCGTCGGTCCTGTGGATCCTGGACCAGCAGAACGGGCTGCAGGCCTTTGCCGGTCCCGGCGGCTGGAACGATCCCGACATGCTGGAGGTGGGGAACGGCGGGATGAGCGCGCGGGAATACCGGGCGCACTTCTCGCTCTGGGCGCTGCTCAACGCGCCGCTCATCGCCGGGAACGACATCCGCTCCATGAACGACACCACCGCCGCCATTCTCATGAACAAGGAAGTGATCGCGGTGGACCAGGACTGGGGCGGCTCGCAGGGCTACCGCCTCACCGGCGACGGCAGCGGGGAGGTGTGGGCCAAGCCGATGCGCGACGGGTCGGTGGCGGTGGTGCTGCTCAACCGGGGCGAGTCCTCCCGGGTCATCGGCGTCACGCGGAGCCAGCTGCGGCTGCCGAGGGGGAACTGGCGGGCGCGGGAGCTGTGGACCCACACCGACGTGCCGCTGGGCGATGCGCTGAGCGACGTGGTGCCGCCGCACGGCGCGATGATGTACGTGGTTTCGATGTAGGGTCATCGGTCGTCAACTCGGTTGTCACTCTGAGGCTGCGAAGCGGACGAAGAGGCCAAAACCTGGCCGGAACTTCGGTCCCCTCGCTGCGCTCGGGGTGACATGCTCCGCCGAGCCGTCCAACCATCCAACCCGAGTCCATCATGCCCGTCATCCACCTGAGCTGGATCGACGTCGTCGTCATGCTGGTGTACTTCGCCTTCGTCCTCGGCGTAGGCTGGGTGCTCCGCCGCTCGATGCGGACCAGCAGCGACTTCTTCCTCTCCGGCCGCTCCATGCCGGCGTGGGTGGCCGGCCTTGCCTTCCTCTCCGCCAACCTCGGCGCCCAGGAGGTGATCGGCATGGGGGCGTCGGGCGCCAAGTACGGGATCGCCACCAGCCACTTCTACTGGGTCGGGGCGATTCCGGCGATGGTGTTCGTCGGCCTCTTCATGATGCCGTTCTACTACGGCTCCCGCGCCCGCAGCGTCCCCGAGTACCTGAAGCTCCGCTTCGACGAGAAGACCCGCGCCCTCAATGCGGTGTCGTTCGCGGTGATGACGGTCTTCTCCTCCGGCATCTCGCTCTACGTCATGGCCAAGCTGTTCAACCTCCTGCTCGGCTGGGACCTGAACGCCAGCATGCTGGCCGCCGCGGCGATCGTGCTGGCCTACACCTTCCTGGGCGGGCTCACCAGCGCCATCTACAACGAGGTCTTGCAGTTCTTTCTCATCGTCTTCGGCCTGGCGCCGCTGGTGATGCTGGGGCTCCGCGACGTGGGCGGCTGGGACGGGCTGACGGCGAAGCTCGGTGCCGTGTCCGTCCAGCATGGGCTCGAGCCGGGCGCCTATACCCATGCATGGGCCTACATGGACCACGCCAGCCGGAATCCGATCGGCGTGGAGTGGTTCGGGCTGGTGATGGGATTGGGGTTCGTGCTGTCGTTCGGCTACTGGTGTACCGACTTCCTGGTGATCCAGCGTGCCATGGCGGCCGACTCGCTGCCCGCCGCGCGGCGCACGCCGCTCATCGCCGCGATTCCGAAGATGCTGTTCCCGTTCCTCGTGATCATTCCCGGCATGCTGGCGCTGGCCGCCACCGCCGGCGGGCACGGGCTCATTCCGCCCAAGCTCGATGCGCTCACCGGCCAGCCGATGCTCTCGGCCACCGGCGCGCCGGTGCTGGATTTCGACCTCGCCACGCCGATGATGCTGGCGCACTACTTCCCCTCGGGGCTGCTGGGCGTGGGACTCACCGCGCTGCTCGCATCGTTCATGTCGGGGATGGCGGGCAACGTCACCGCCTTCAACACCGTCTGGACCTACGACATCTACCAGAGCTACCTGCACAGGCGCGCCGGCGACCGGCACCTGCTCTGGATGGGCCGGGCCGCGACGGTGTTCGGCGTGGCGCTGTCGGTCGCCGCGGCGTACGTCGCCGCGTCGTTCAACAACGTGATGGATGTCCTGCAGCTGGTGTTCGCGTTCGTGAATGCGCCGCTCTTCGCCACCTTCCTGCTGGGCATGTTCTGGAAGCGGGCGACCGGGCACGGCGCCTTCACCGGGCTGGTGGCGGGGACCCTCGCCGCCGCGGTGCATCACGGCCTCTCGCTGCCAACTGGCGCCGTGGTTGGCGTGAAGGGTGGCTATCTCGCCGTGCTCACCACCTATCCCAGCGAGCTGGCGCAGACCTTCTGGACCGCGATCTGGGCGTGGAGCACCTGCTTCGTCGTGACCATCCTGGTGAGTCTCGCCACGCGGCCGAGGCCGCGGGAGGAACTGGCGGGGCTGGTGTATTCGGAGACACCGAGGGCGGGGGAGGACGCGGAGCGCTGGTGGAAGCGGCCGATGGTACTGGGTGGCGGGGTGCTGCTGCTCACCCTGGTGCTCAACCTGATCTTCTTCTGAGCGGGAGGGGCCATGGATCAGACGCGGGCGCTGGATGTGCGGATTCCGCTGGGCGGCCTGTTCACGATCGTGGGGCTGCTGCTCGCCGGGTATGGCCTGGTCACCGGCCGCTCGACGGCGCTCTACGTGCGTTCGCTCGGCATCAACGTCAATCTCTGGTGGGGGCTGGTGATGCTGGTGTTCGGGGTGGGGTTGCTGGTGCTGGCGCGGCGGGGCTCACGCGGCGCACGTCATTCCCGCGCACGCGGGAATCCATTGCGGCCCGATCTTCCCGAACATGATCCCCCGCCTTCGCGGGGGTGACGGCCATCGCGACATCCTGCCCGTCCTGCCCGCCTACTCCTCATGCACCTCCCGGAAAAACCGCTCCACATCCAGCTCCAGCGCCGCGCCCTCGCCCGACTCCCAGCGCAACTGCTGGATGATGATCTCGGGGCGGTCGTCATCGGGGCGCCACCGCTCGATCAGCTGGCCGTCGAGATCCACGATCCAGTACTCCGGCACGCGGGCCCGCTGATAGCGCCGGCGCTTGAGTCCGCGGTCATACCGAGCGGTGGATGGCGACAGGACCTCGATCACCAGCGCCAGTTCGGTGATCTGGCTCCAGTCCCGGAGCGGCCGTCCGGCGCTCCTTCGATAAATGAACAAGTCAGGCTGGAGGATCTCCTCCTCACCCAGGGACAGATCCGCCGGCGAGCGGAGCACGCGAAGCGGACCGGAAGCGAGTGCCGTGTCGAGTGCGCGCTCGAGCTTGTGCAGAGCAATCTGGTGCAGGGGACGGGGAGCCGGTGTCACGACCAGCTCACCGTCAATGAGTTCACGGCGCTGGCCGTCGTCCGGCAGCGCCAGGACCGCCTCCCTGGTCCAGCCTCCCGCGTCCCGCGTCCCGCGTCCCGCAGTGTCAGGCATACCCATAAGGCTCGGCTCGGCGTCGGGGGATGGCAAGGGGGCATGCGACAAGGTGGGACCGTTCGCGACGGTAGGTGTCACCGAATCCGCGCCGCTTCCGTCAATCCCGCGCAGGGGGAATCCACGTCATTCCCGCGCACGCGGGAATCCATGTTACATCGGGGTGACGGTCATCGCGGCCGGGCTGCCCGATTGCTTCGCGCCTGCGGCGACATGATCATGATAGAGTCCGTCATCCCGGCGAACGCCGGGATCCAGCGGACCGGCGCTCGTCACGCTGGGCCCCGGCTTTCGCCGGGGCGACGGCCGTGCGCCGTTCCCGCCCATCCCGCCTTGATTTTCGGTTTTTCTTCGGTATCATCCTCCGGTACACGGCCCCACCTTTTCCGATGCCCTGAGAATTGGAGGAACGATGCCAGTCAAGACGCAGCCCACCGAGTACCACACCCTCACCACCTGCCTGATCGTGGACGAGGCAGCCAAGGCCATCAACTTCTACACCAGCGTCTTCGGCGCCGTCGAGAAGATGCGGTTCGAACACCAGGGACATATCGGCCACGCGGAACTCCGGATCGGCGACAGCACGCTGATGCTCGCCGACGCCACGCCGGAGATGGGGTACAGGAGCCCCACCACCGTGGGCGGCTCGCCGGTGACGCTCTACCTCTACGTGCCCGACGCCGATGCCACCTTCAAGAAGGCCATCGCCGCCGGTGCCACCGAGCGGAGCCCCGTGCAGGACCAGTTCTACGGCGACCGGAGCGGCAGCTTCACCGACCCGTTCGGCCATCTCTGGACGGTGTCAACGCATGTGAAGGACGTGAGTGAGGCGGAGATGCAGGCGCACTTCAAGGAGATGATGGCGGGCGCTCCCGCCTGAGCCGCGGCTACATCTGCTTCAGCACCGCCTGGAATCGCGGATCGTCGCGCAGCGAGTTGAGGTCGGAATCGTGCTCCAGCCACTCCTTGTGGCCGAAGCCGTTGTGCACCGCCTGCTCGATGAGCGTCACCGCGGTTCCAGTCTCGCCGGCCTGGGCATAGGCGCAGGCCACGTTGTACAGCACACCGGGATCCTCCGGATCGACCGCGAGCGCACGCCGGGCCCAGTCCATGGCGCCCTCCCGATCGCCCTGCTGCGCCAGGGCCCCCGCACCCATGTACAGCGCCCGCGCGTCGTCCGGGTTCAGCTCCAGATGGCGCTCGGCCACGTCCAGTGCCCGCTGCAGGACTTCCTGCTCCTCCTCGCGCCGGCCAAGCTGACGCAGCGGCGAACTGGCCAGGAAGAGTGTCTGGTAATCCTCGGGGCGCACCCGGCTGGCTTCCAGGAAGTGTGCGATCGCCTCCTCGTTCTTCCCCTGCTGGAACACGGCGCGGCCGTAGAAGTAGTGCGCCTCGAACTGCTGGGGGTTGAGCCGGATGGCGGTGGCGAATTCCTCCTCCGCCTCGGCGTACCGCTGGCTCAGCGTGAGCGCCAGCCCGCGTGACGCGTGCGCCTCGGCGGCATCGGGGCCGACCTCCAGCGCCTTCTGGCTGTAGGCGTCCGCCTGCTCCAGGTTGGCGTGGCTCGCATCCCAGTACATGTAGAGGAAGGCACAGCAGTCGGCGGCACCGGCATAGGCCCGCACGAACTTCGGGTCCACGGCGATGGCCCGCTCGAACATGCGCCGGGCGTACTGGATGGAGGTGCGCCGGAACTGGTTGAAGAACTGGCGCCCGCGCAGGTAGTAGTCGTACGCCTGCACGTCGGCGCGGGGGGCGTTCTCGATTGCCTTCTTCTCTCCCTCGCTCAGCACCACCCGCAGCGCCTTCACGATGTTCCCCGCGATCTCGTCCTGGATCGCGAAGACATCCTCCAGCTCCCGGTCGTACCGGTCGGACCAGAGGTGGTAGCCGTCCGCGACGTTCACCAGCTGCGCGGTGACGCGCAGGCGGTTGCCCGCCTTCCGTACGCTCCCCTCCAGCACGGTGGAGACGCCCAGCTGCTCGCCGATGCTCCGGACGTCGGCGTTCTTCCCCTTGAAGGCGAAGGTGCTGGTGCGCGCCGCCACCCGGAGCGACTGGATCTTGGTGAGGGCGTTGATGATCTCTTCCGCCACGCCGTCAGTGAAGTACTCGTTCTCGGCGTCCGCGCTCATGTTGACGAACGGGAGCACGGCGATGGACTTCTGGTTGCTCGGCATCCGCGGATTGGGCTGGGTGGCGGTGCTGGGTGGCGTGGACATGCCGGTCACGGCGCCCAGGGCGCGCGAGAAGTCGGCGGCCGTGGCGTAACGATCGGCCGGCGCCTTCGCGAGCGACTTCATCACCGCCTTCTCCACCCAGTCGGGGATCCGCTCCCTCGGCGACTTGAGCGCCGGCACCGGTTCGGTGAAGCTCTTCGCGATGATGGCCTGCGCATTGGGGCCGGTGTAGGGCGTGCGCCCCGACAGCATCTCGTACAGCATGCAGCCGAGACTGTACTGGTCGGTGCGGGCATCGACGTCGGGATCGCCGGAGGACTGCTCCGGACTCATGTAGGCCGGCGTCCCCATCGAGGTACCGGTCTGGGTGAGGTTGTCCGAGGCGGCGGCGGTGAGCGCCTTGGCGATGCCGAAGTCGGTGACCATCGCCTCGCCGTCATGGAGCATCACGTTCTCGGGCTTGATGTCCCGGTGCACCACCTGGCGGCGGTGGGCGTAGTCCAGCGCCGCCGCCACCGCCCGGGTGAGCCGGAGTGCTTCCTCCAGCGGGAGGGTGTGCTCGTGGGTGATGCGGTCGCGGAGGGACTCGCCCTCCACGTACGGCATCACGTAATAGAGGAACCCTTCGGCCTGGCCGGAATCGTACAGCGGGACGATGTGCGGGTGCTGCAGCGACGCCGCGATCTGGATCTCGCGGAGGAATCGCTCGGGGCCCAGATTGGCGGCGAGGTGGGGGTGCAGCACCTTGAGCGCCACCGGGCGGTTGTGCTTCCGGTCCTGCGCCAGATAGACCGTGGCCATGCCGCCCCGGCCGATCTCCCGATCAACCTGGTACCGATCGCCCAGAGCGCCGGCCACGCGCTCGAGGTCTGACGTGGAGAGCATCCGTGTAAAGTACTGCAAGGCGGACAGGGCGGACAGGGCGGACAGAAAGCCCGTCCTGCCCGCCCTGTCCGCCTTGTCCGCCTATTTCAACTCGTACTCATGCGGCGCCACCGACCCCAGCAGGTTGGTGACGAAGTAGTCCCACCGCCGCCGGATGACGTACGGCTCGTTCCCGAACCCGTGCCGCCGGTTGGGCAGGATGATGAGGTCGAAGTCCTTGTTGGCCTTGAT
>DASTBA010000018.1:0-5535 GCA_035712285.1 Gemmatimonadales bacterium
CCTGGTGCTTCGCGTCTTGGTCATGTCATTCCTCCTCACTCGGGGAGCGGATCCTGCGGGCCGCAGAAGGCGGTTTCACCCCTGGATCGTGCGCAGTCCAGCATCAGTGCGATGCCCCTCACGATCGTCCGCCGGATTGCGCGGGTACGCACGGGGCGCGCCGCCTCCGCGTCGCTTCGCTGCACGAACATCAGGTCCATCGAGATTTCGAACGTCGCGCTGTAGCATGTAGCCCGATAGTCGTCCCAGCCGTCAATCCGCCGCTGGAGGGCGCGGGAGCAGCGCCCCGTGATGGATGGCGGCGAGATCGAGAGCGTGCCCCGGTCTGCATGCCACCTCATCTCGCCTGTGATGTCAAGCGCCGCGCCGGTCTCGCCATGAAGCTCGCGCAAGTCCTCGCGGGTGCAGCAGGATGACCGCGACCGGCGATCGCCCACGAATCCGGGCGAGAAGGGGAGGGAGGCCACCATGCTTTCGCCGGATCCCACGTCCGACCAGAGCTCCAGCACCCGGCGCCCGAGCGCGTCCAGTGTGTCCCGGCCCTGTGGTGGCATCGGTATCCAGGCGATTGCCGTGCCCCGCATTGACCGCGGAATCCCGTCGGCGAGCACGGTCACACGGCTCTGCGGTGCATGCAAGCCGGGTCCGAGCAGACTGCCCCCATAGGTGAATGCGAAGGCCGGCCTGTTGGTACTGTCCATGGCCACGCCCGGAATCTCCATCCGCTTCAGCCAATCGGGCGGGGTGGGCTGGATAGGAGCGCAGCCGACTCCTCCCGATGCCATCAGGGCTGACAGCCACCACAACCGCAACCGGCTCCGACGACCCCGACCACTTGATGGCATGGACGATCCTCCCGATCAGCCGGGAGATGGGGAAGTGGTCTCAGGGCGCACATCGCCCAAGGAGCCGCCGGAGACTGTCATGTCCTGGCGCGTCGCGCTCGCGAGGTCCGCTCGCGGCATGGCGCGGAGGATCAGCGGATCGGCCTTCGCGATCAGGCCGTGCGCCCGGAGCTTGAGTCCCCGGCCGACGGTGCTCAACACCACGTCATGTCCGCGAAGCAACTGGGCCAGCGCATCCTCGTCCCGGGTGAGATCCAGCGCTCGCGTCGCGAGATGCGGGTGCTCGCGGGTGAGCTGTTCCGGATGCCGCGAGACGGCGGTGACGGAGTGCCCGGCATCGAGCGCCTGACGGACCAGGTGCCGGCCGGTGTGGCCGGTGGCGCCGAGGATGAGGAGATGCCGCCGCATGCCGGTCGAAACTAGCCGTAACCCTACGGCACCGTCAGGTCCGCCGTCGCGAGGAACCGCGGCGGCTTGCGCCCGCGCAGCGCCTGCTCCAGCGCGTAGGCGTACTTGATGAGCTTGCCTTCCGACCATGCCTGTCCCACGAAGCTCAGGCCGACCGGGAGCCCGAACACCTGGCCGATCGGCAGGCAGACACTCGGATAACCGGAGACCGCCGCCAGCGGCGACGACCCGCCGCCGAAATGGTCGCCGTTCACGAGATCGGTCGTCCAGGCCGGCCCGCCGGTGGGGGTCACGATGGCATCGAGGTCCTTGCCGGCAAAGAGTGCGTCGAGACCTTCGGTCCGCATGAGGCGAACGTCATTGGCCAGCGCCGACTGGTAGGCGTCCTCGGTGAGCGGGCCGCGTGCATCCGACTGCTCGAAGACCTCCTGCCCGAAGTAGGGCATCTCCTCCCGTGCATGCTGCACATTGAACGCGATCAGGTCTGCCAGCGTCCTCGGCGCCCCGGCGCCGAGGGTGGCGAGATAGGCGTTGATGCCGGCCTTGAACTCGTACTGCAGCACCGTGTTTTCGGTGTCGTCGGTCTCGCCCACATGCGGCACGTCCGCCGGATCCACGATCTCGGCGCCCTGCGCCTTCATCGCGGCGATCGCGTCGTTCGCGAGCTGGTCGGTCATGGCGCTGTAGCCGAAGAACTTCGCGCGGGCGACGCCGATGCGCGCCCCCTTGAGCCCGTTCGGGTCGAGGAACTTCGCGTAGTCGGCCTCGATCAGGCCGGCCGAATTCTGCGTGGCCGGATCGGTCGCGTCGGCGCCGGCCAGGACGCCGAGCAGGATCGCGGCGTCGGTCACGGTGCGGCACATGGGGCCGGCGGTGTCCTGCGTGCTCGAGATGGGGATGATGCCGGAGCGCGAGACCATGCCGACCGTCGGCTTGATGCCGACCAGCCCGTTGGCACTGGAGGGGCAGACGATGGAACCGTCGGTCTCGGTGCCGACGCCTGCGGCGGCGAAATTGGCCGAGACGCCGGCCCCAGTGCCGGAGCTCGAGCCACAGGGACTGCGGTCCAGCGCATAGGGATTCCGGCAGAGTCCGCCGCGCCCGCTCCAGCCGCTCACTGAATGAGTCGAGCGGAAGTTGGCCCACTCGGACAGGTTGGTCTTGCCCAGAATCACGGCGCCGGCGTCACGCAGCCGTCTTGCGATGTACGCATCCCGCGGCGGCCGGTGGCCCACCAGCGCCAGCGAACCCGCCGTGGTCTCCATCCGGTCCGCCGTCGCGATGTTGTCCTTGATGATCACCGGGATACCGTGCAGTGGTCCCCGTACCCGTCCCGCCTTTCGTTCGTTGTCCAACTGCCGGGCGATCGCCAGCGCGTCGGGGTTGAGCTCGATCATCGCGCCGAGGGACGGCCCCTTCCGGTCCATCGCCTCGATGCGCGCGAGATAGAGCTGGCAGATCCGGACCGACGTGTACCGGCCGCTCCGCATCGCGGCCTGGAACTGGGGGATGGTCCACTCGGCGAGCTCGAAGTCGGACAAGGCGGACGGGACGGACGAGGCGGGCAGGTGCGGCCGGAGGACCACGGCCGAAGCGAGCAGCGAGGTGCCGGTCTCCATGAACCGGCGGCGGGACCAGTCGTGATTTGTCATGTCCCTGCCTACGTTTGCCGGGCCGCGGATGTTGCGGCAGGACCCTACTTCCGGCGATTCATCTGCTGCCGAACCTCGGAGAGCCAGTTGAGCACGATGGTGAGATAGTCGCCGGCATCGGAGCCCGTACCGGCTGCCTGCAGCATCACGAATCCCTGGTCGTCAGGCGTCACCGCGTACGAGCGATGGAAGGCGCCGCGCCGGATCTGCCGTGCCGCGAGCGAGAAGAGGTCCTTCCGCTGGCCGGCCTGGAAGTCGGCGCCGGTGCCCGAGGGCACATCCACGGCGACCATGCTGTCGCTCGCGGTGACGAAAAACAGTTCCCTTCCATCGTGGGACCAGGCCGGCTCGCTGCCGCCCGAGGTGGACACCTGCCAGCGTGCGCTCCCGGCGTCGGGGAACGGCCGTACCCAGACCTCTTCCCGTCCCGATTCCATGGATACGTACGCCAACCAGCGGCCGTCGGGGGACAGGGTCGGCATGTACTCGTCGAAGCTGCTCGCGGCGATCATGTGGCGGGTCGTATCGCCGCTGGTGGCACGGGCGTAGATGTCGCGCTTGCCGCCCACGACGCCGCTGCGATAGACCAGCCATCGTCCATCCGCCGACCAGTCCGACTCGTCAATCTGGGCGGAGTCATGGGGCATGAGCCGCTCCGGCTTCCCGCTGCCATCGGCGCGCTGCAGGTAGAGATGGGTCAGCCCGTCGCGATCCGATGAATAGCTCAGGGACCGGCCGTCCGGTGTCCATGCCGCCCGATAGTTGAGCGACCCGTCGAAGGTGAGACGGCTGAGCGGCCCTGTCGGGAGCTGCTTGACCCAGATGTCGATGCGGCCTCCCTGCGCCGGCACGTCGGTCGCCACCCATCGTCCATCCGGCGACAGGGCCAGATACTGCATGTTGTCGTGCCAGGCCGGATCCAGCGCCGTGACCGTTCCGGTCCGGTCCACGCGGACCGGCATGAAGCTCTCCGCCGAGCCACCAGCAGGGCGGTACACCAGTGTCCCGTTTGCGCTCACGCTCATGTCGGGAGCGATGCCGGACACGATCCCCACGCCGCTCAGCAGCGGCACCGGGCTGCCGGCGAGCGCCAGCGCACTGGCATCAAGGCGGGCACCAACAACGGTGCCATCCACCCGCACCGCGATGACCAGGTGGTTCGGCAGCGCCCAGGCCCGCACGGCGTCAGGAAAGACCACCTTGCGTTGGTGATTGCGCAGGTCGTATGCCACCAGCTCGGTTCGCGCGCAGTTGTTGGTGCATTCGGTCACGAGCACGATGTCGGTGCCGGGCACGGCGGCCAGGAAGGCGGCGTACCGGTCCGGCTGCATGGTGACCACGGTGTCCACGGGGCCGCCGTCGGCGGACACGGACAGCAGGTGGTACGGGTCGGCGTTGAAGATGATGGTGCCGTCCTCGCGCCAGGTGGCGCCGAGCGCGAAGGCAGGCACCGCATCGGCGAGCGCGATCGGTGCGCCGCCGTTCACGCTGACCTTGTACAGCTTCCGGTCGGCGGCGTACCCGATCCACTGGCCATCCGGCGAGAAGAAGGGAGCATCAGCGCCTTCCGTGCCCTCGATCCGGCGCGGGGCGACATCACCCTGATCCCGCACCATCAGCACCGGTTCCTCGGTGCCCACGTTGGTCACGTAGGCCAGCCGGGCGCCGTCAGGTGAAAGCGCGAATGGTGTTCCGAAGAAGTTCGGGTCGCTGGTCTTGAGGCCGGGCGTGGACACCAGATAGCGCGCCACGGCGGTTGACGTGTCGGAGCGGCGCGACAGGAACAGGTATCCGGCCGCGCCGAGCGCCAGCAGCGCCACAACGCTGACCGCGGCGAGCAGGCTCCGATGGCCGCGATCCGCGGGTTCCGCGCGTCGTGCGTGCCGCGTGCCGCCGCCGGCCTCACTCAGCGCCTCGGCGAACTCTGCCGCCGTCGCAAAGCGATCCGCCGGGAGCTTCTCGAGCGCGGTGAGTACCGCGTCCTCCACGGTCTGGGGAACTCGATCACGCAGCTTGCGGATGGGCGCCGGCTTCTCGGTCATCACCTTGGCGACGATGGCCTGGGCCGAGTTCCCCGCGAACGGCGGATCGCCGGTGAGCATCTCGTAGGTGGTGGCGCCGAGCGCATACACATCACTGCGGGGGCCGATCTCCCGTTCCCCCATCGCCTGTTCGGGGCTCATGTAGGTCGGCGTGCCGAGACTCATGCCGGTCTCGGTCATGCGAGTGGCGCCCTCGCTCCGGCTCACGGCGAGCGCGATGCCGAAGTCCGCCACGAGGGCGCTGCCGTCATGCAGCAGGATGTTCTCGGGCTTGATATCCCGGTGGATCACGCCGTGGCGGTGGGCGTAGTCGAGCGCCGAGGCGACCTCGGTGGCGATGCGCACGGCGTCGGCGATGGGAAGCTGCTTCTCGCGCGACAGGCGGTCGCGGAGGGACTCCCCCTCGACGAACGGCATCACGTAGTACGCGGTGCCGTTTACCTCGCCCGAGTCGATGAGGCCGAGGATGTGGGGGTGCTGCAGGTTGGCGATGGTGGTGATCTCGCGCAGGAAGCGGCCGGCGCCGATCACCGCGGCGAGCTCGGGCTTCAGGACCTTGATGGCGACCGGGCGCTGGTGGCGGAGGTC
>DASTBA010000019.1:0-8080 GCA_035712285.1 Gemmatimonadales bacterium
GGGGGGTCGGTTTGCGTGGCGGGTCCCGGAACGGGCCACCGGGCCCCCCGAACGGGACGCGGGTGGGCACCGGTGTGGTAGGGGCAGAGCCATGGCTCTGCCCCTACCGATCCGTCACCAACCCGTGCCCCGTCCGCGGCGCCCCGCCCGCGAACCGTTTGCCGGCCATGCGCGCGGGATTCCGGACGATGTAATTCCGGACCGCCGCAAGGTGCCGCGCATCGCGGATGACGGATTCGTAATAGTTGCGTTGCCAAAGCCGGGTACCGCGTTGCATCACCTGGCCCGCGAGTAATTCTCGCTTCACGCGCCAGGTCGTGGTGGACTTGAACGCCTGGACCAGCCGCGGGAGATAGCCGGCCCAGTCATTCACGTAGACCAGCCCATGCAGATGATCAGGCATGACCACCCATTCGCCTAGTTCAGCCCACGGGAATCGTTCCTCGAGCCGAACCCATTCCTGCGCGATCATCTCCCCCAGCGGGCCCAGCTGGGCCACCGGTCCCCGCACCACCCCGAATGGGCCGCGCGGCCGTGCACGAAAGAATTGACCCGGGAGCAGAGTCTCGTGGCAGCAGAATGTGAGGAAGTACCAGCCAGGGCGGCCGTAATCGAAGCCGGTGAGCCGGATGGATCGGCGATGCAGCCCCCGAAAACGAACCATGCCCCAGTATCGGGGCATGGAATGGAACGGCACCATCAATCGAACGCGGGCCCGGCCCGGATCACCCCGCCGTCACCGGTTTCCCCTCCGGCTGCTCCTCGTAGCGGCTGAGCTTCCGGTAGAGCGTGGAGGGATCGATCCCCAGCACCTCGGCGGCGCGGGTCTTGTTCCCGCCCTCCGCCTGCAAGACCCACATGATGTATGCCCGCTCGATGACATCCAGCGCCGGGTTCTTGTAGGACCGCTCCGCCACCAGCGGTTCCTTCCGGCGGGTGGTGATCCGCTCCGGCAGCGAAGAGGCGTCTATCACCGTGCCGCGTGACAGCACCACGGCGTGCTCCAGGGCGTTCTCCAGTTCCCGCACGTTGCCGGGCCAGTCGTAGACCACCACCGCATCCAGCGCCTCCGAGCTCAGCGCCTTGATCTCGCCCCCGTTCTCGGCGGCGAGCCGCGTGAGCAGCGCCTCGATGAGCAGGAGAAGATCGTCCCGCCGCTCCCGGAGCGGCGGCAGGTCGAGCGCGATGACGTTGAGTCGGTAGAACAGGTCCGAGCGGAAGTTCCCCCGGCGGATCTCTTCCTCGAGGTTCTTGTTCGTGGCCGCCACGATCCGGACATCCACCGGGATGGACTCGGTGGCGCCCACCGGGATCACCTCCCGCTCCTGCAGGACCCGGAGCAGTTTCACCTGCAGCGAGGCGGGCATCTCCCCCACCTCGTCCAGGAAGAATGTCCCGCCCCGTGCCGCCGCGAAGAGCCCCTGCTTGTCCCGCACCGCGCCGGTGAAGCTCCCCTTCACATGCCCGAACAGCTCGCTCTCCAGCAGATTCTCGGGCAGCGCGCCGCAGTTGATGGACATGAACGGGCCTTCGGCCCGCGACGAGAGATTATGGATGTAGCGCGCCACGACTTCCTTGCCGGTGCCGCTTTCCCCGGTAATGAGCACGGTGGAGTCGGTCGGTGCGACATGCTCCGCCAGCTTCAGCACCTCCAGGAACCGGCGGGACTTTCCCACCGGCCGCTCCACGCTGACGCCCCGGTCCCGCCGCCGGATCTCCTGCCTCAGCTGCTTGTTCTCCACCCGCACCGCGCGGTACTCGCTCGCGCGGCGCATGATGGCGACGAGATCGTCGTTGCCGAACGGCTTCTGGATATAGTAGTAGGCGCCGGTGTTGAGGGCGTCTATGGCGCTCCGGAGGTCCGCCTGGGCCGTCATCAGGATCACCGGCGTCATCGTGTCCTGTTCCTTGGCCGCCGCGAGGATGTCCAGTCCGCTCACCCCCGGCATCCGGACGTCGGTGAGGATGATCTCGTGATGCCCCGAGCGGATCTGCTCCAGGCCGGCCTTGCCTCCCTGGGCGGTGGTGACCTCGAACCCCTCGTTCCGCAGCAGGATGCGCAGGGTATCGAGGATGCCGGACTCGTCATCCACGATCAGGACACTGGGCTTCTGGCTCATGCCGACTCCTCTCCCGCGTCGCCGGCCGGGAGGTAGATAGTAAAGGCGGTGCCGGCACCGGCGGCCGACTCGACGAAGATAGTGCCGCGGTGCGCCTCGACGGCGCGCTGCACGATGGCGAGACCCAGCCCGCTCCCCCCAGGGCGCCGGCTCACGAACGGCTCGAAGAGGCGGGCCCGGATGTCCTCCGGAATGCCCGGCCCCGTATCCTTCACCTGCAGCCGCACGCCCCGGCTGATCCTCGGCATGCCGGGCGGGAGCTCGTTGCCAGCCAGCGTCTTCAGCGCGACGGTGACCTCCACCGGCTCGGGACCCGCCACCTGCACGGCATTGAGCACCAGGTTCGCCAGGGTACGGTGCAGCAGGTCTTCATCGCCCTGCACCACGGTGCTCTCGCCCTCGACGCCGAGACGGGTGGCGGCCTTGTGGTCGGGGTGGGCACTGACGAGGCGCACCACGGCATCTGCCACCTCGCGGAGATCCACCGGCTCCGACTTGGTCACCCGCACCCGGGAAAAATCGAGGAACTCGGTGAGCAGGCGGCTCAGCCGGTCGCTCTCGCGCACGATGAGCCGGGCCAGGGTCTGCTCGTCCTCGCCGGCATAGCTGCTGCGGGCGAGCTGCTCCACCGAGCTCCGGATGGAGGCGAGCGGGTTCTTGATCTCGTGGGCCAGCGACGCGCTGAGAGCCGTCACCGCTTCCAGCCGCTCGGCCCGCAGCTGCAGCTCCTCGACCCGCTTGGAGTCGGAGATGTCACTGAAGACCGCCGTTACCGACGGCCCGCTCTGGCCCGGCTGCTGAAATGTGGTGGTGCTGAGGCCGATGGAAAACTGCCGGCCGCCGCCGTTGTCCACCGCGGCCTCGCCGCGCCGCACCCGGCGGCCCTGTTCCAGCCCCTCGACCAGCGCGCTCCAGAGTCCGGGCGCGCGGCTCCGCACGATGTTCATCACCGGCGCACCGATGGCCGGACCGCGCTCCAGCCCGAGCAGGCGCTGGGCCGTGGGGTTGGCGTACGCCAGGTTGCCGCCGCTGTCCACCGAGAGCACGCCGGAGTGGATGTTGCGCAGGATCACATCGGCTTCGAGCCGCACGCGCTGCAGCTCGTACTCGAGGGTCCGGTGCTCCACGCTCGCCTCGCGGAGCCGCTGGCCGAGCACCGCCACGACGGCGAAGACGAGAAAGAACACCACCACCTGGAGCGCCAGCGCCACCGGCGCCACGCCACCCCGATACGCCGTTACCAGGTACACGGTGCTCGCCAGCAGGGTGGTGAGCGTCCCGAAGCGGAATGGAAGGAGCACCGCATAGGCGGCGATGAGCAGCACGAGCAGCGCCGGCCCGGTGCCGCCCGCGGGCCCCAGGAAGTGCACCAGGGTAAGAACGAGACCAAGATCCGCCAGGAGCTGCACGGCGAGAAAGACAGGGCCCGGCTCCCGCCGCGCCGATACCACCACCCACACACCGTACGCCGTGACGACCAGTGCCAGGATGATTCCCACACTGGCAAGGAAGGAGACCTGCGGTGCTTCGGTCCATGCCAGGCCCGCGGCCACCAGCACCGCGACGGCCAGGGCCAGGCGTCCCGCGAAGAGCCAGGTCAGCAGCCGGCGGCGGTCCGGCAGGCGGGAGCGGGCCGCGGCACGGTCAGCGTCGTTCACGCGCCGCCTGACGTACGGGTGGTGTCGGCGGAGCCGGCCGGCGCTCCCGGGCCGTCGGGCGGGCGGCCGGCGTTGCCGTCAGCCCGTGGATGCTGGATGTTCGCCTCGCCCGGCTTCTTCACGCGGCCCGACATCGCAGTGGGATCGGCGCCACCGGTCACCGCATCCTCCGATTCCACCGTGGCCGGGTGGGACTGTTCCTTCCCGTAGTCGGGCTCGCAGGCTGCCAGCAGCAGCACCGCGGCGCCGGCCAGGAACATCCGAGCTCGCATTTGTGCTCCGAAGATGGTGAGTGGGCGAAACATAGGCGGGATGGGCGGGATGGGCGAGATGGGCGGGAGTGGACGGGGCTAAGCGAAGGTTGTCACCCCGGCGCAAGCCGGGGTCCAGTGATGGGAGAGATGGTCAACCTGGATTCCGGCTTTCGCCGGAATGACGGGCCACTCACATCCTGCCCATCGCGTCCCTCACCCGCCGCACCAGTTCCCCCGGCGCGAACGGCTTGGCGAGCACGGGACGGGAATCCGGCCGCTCCTTGTCCTCATCGCCGTAACCGGACATGAACACCACGGCGAGATCCGCCTGCTCGTGGCGCGCACGTGCCGCCAGTTCGGCGCCGGTCATGCCGGGCAGCACCAGGTCGGTCACCAGCACGCCTACCGGTCCCTCCCGGCGGAGCATCGTGATCGCCTCGTCCGCATCGGCGGCGGAGACCACGTCGAATCCGGCCTCGCCCAGTGCACGGCTCACCAGCTGCCGCACGTCCGGATCGTCCTCCACCACCAGCACCGATCCGCTGACCTTCCCGGCAGGCACTTCGGGAATGACCGCCGGCGGCGGCGTGAGCCTGGTGCGGGGAAAGGCGAGCGTGAACACCGATCCCCGGCCCGGGGCGCTCCGCACCCGCACCTGCCCCCGATGCTGTGTCACGATGCCGTAGACCACCGACAGCCCGAGCCCGGTGTTGTGGCTGCTGCGGCGGGTCGAGAAGAACGGCTCGAAGATGCGTGCCTGCGTCTCGTCGTCCATGCCGTGGCCGGTATCCTCGACCTCGACGAGGGCGAGGCCGCCGGTCGCGGGGCGCCGGGTCCGGAGCGTGAGCCGGCCGCCCTCGGGCATCGCATCCTTGGCGTTGAGCGCCAGGTTGAGCAGCGCCTGGTCGAGCTGGCCCCGGTCCACGCTGACGCCCCCCGCATCGGGCGCCAGCTCGAGCACGAGGGCGATCTTCTCGCCCAGCACCGCCCGCAGCATCGCGGCCAGCTCGTCAACCGCCGCGTTCAGGCTGACGGCCGTCACCGCCACCGGCCCCCGCCGGCCGAACACCATGAGCTGCTGGGTGAGCGCCGCCGCTCGCTCCGACGCCTTCCGGATCTCCACCGCGTCGCTGCGCCGCGGGTCGTCCTCCTCCAGCGATCCGCTGAGGAAGTCCGCGAACCCCATGATCACCATGAGCAGGTTGTTGAAGTCGTGCGCGACGCCCCCGGCGAGGCGCCCGAGCGCCTCCATCTTCTGGGCCTGGCGCACCCGCTCCTCCGACTGCTCCCGGTCGGTGATGTCCTGCACATTGGCCGCGTAGAGCACCGAGCCCTCGGTATCGCCGGCGACGACCGCGAGATCCACCTGCACCGGAAATTCGCGCCCGTCCCGCGTCACGTGGCGGGACTGGAAGACGGCCCGGCCCGTCTCCAGCGCCCGCGCCGACTCGGCCCGGGCCATGTCACGGTGGGACTGCGCCGTGAGGGCCCAGATGGATTCATCCACCAGTTCCTCCGGCAGGAATCCGTGCATGCGGGCATACGCCGGATTGACCCGCACGTAGCGGCCGGTGGCGGGATCGCCCAGGGCGACACCCCAGCCCGCATGCTCGAAGATCCGGCCGAGGCGGCTGAGCTGCGATTCGGCGAGGGCTCGCTGCCGGAGTTCCTCCTGCGCCGAGCGATAGAGCCGCGCGTTCGCGAGCGCCAGCGCCATGCGGTCCGCCAGGGAGCGGAGCAGGAGCAGGTCCTCGGGTCCGTAACGGCGGCCACTGGTGGTGTAGCCGACGGTGAGCGTTCCCAGCACCTCCTCACGCGCCAGGAACGGGACGCTGAGCAGTGACGTGGGCCGGAGGTCGGCGATCAGCCGGCGGTGTTCGTCGCCGTGGGCGATGCGATCGTAGTCGGCGGGCTCGCAGTCGTAGAGGGCCACGGCCTCACCGGTGCGCAGCGCCTGGGCGATGGGGTGGTCGAACCATTCGAGCCGTGGCGCCTGGCGCCGGGCCGTCTCACTCAGGCGCTGCTCGGTGGCGCGATCGGTGTGGGCGAAGCGCGCGCGGACCGGCGAGCCGCCGGCCTCGAGCAGGTCCACCGCGCAGTAATCGCCGAAGTCGGGAATCACCAGGCGGGTGATGAGATCCAGCGTGGTGTCCACGTCGAGCGACGCGGTGAGCTCGGCGCCGGCCTCGTAGAGCAGGCGCCGGCGGCGGCGCTCCCGCTGCGCGTGGGTGATGTCCCGGGCGATCGAGAGCACGCCCGACGGACGGCCGGCGGCATCGCGCAGCACGCTCTTGCTGCTTTCGAGCGTGAGCCGCTGGCCCGAAGCCGTCACCACCGATTCCTCGAACACCAGCGGCATGCCCCGTTCCAGCACGAGGCGGTCGTTCTCCTCGATGGTGGCCGCCACCGGGTCGGGGAACGCGTCCCGGTCCCGCTGGCCGGTGAGCCGGCGGCCGACCAGGTCGGTGAACGCGCGGTTGGCCATGAGGTAGCGGCCGTCGAGATCCTTCGCGTAGATCGCGTCGCCGGTGCCGCTCAGCACCGCCTGCGCGAGCTCGGTGCTGGACTGGGCCGCGGCCGCCGCCGCGCGCTCGGTGGTGATGTCGCGCAGGATGCACATGAGCCCGACGCCCCGGGACAGGAAGCGCGCGGCGAACCAGCGCCCGAGCGGCGCGAAGAACGCCTCCACCTCGACCGCGGTGCCGTCACGCACCGCCTGCCGGGCGGCGCGGATCAGCTGCGACCCGCGCAGGGCGGGAATCGCGTCCCAGATGATGCGGTCGTGGAGATCGTCGGGGGAGAGCCCGAGCTCGCCGGCCCGCTCGCGGGCGGCGCGGTTGAGCCGCACCACCCGCCAGTCGGCATCCAGCAGCACGAACAGTTCATTGATATGGTCCAGCGCGGCGAGGGCGTCATCCGCGGCCGGAGCAATGATGCCGGACATCCTGGCCTCGATCCCCGCGTCAGGGCGGCGGGGGTGGTGTCCAGTCGTACAGTGCGCGATAGAAATCCATGTTGCGCGTGACGATCCGCACGTAGTCCCGGGTTTCGGCGTACGGAATGCGCTCGATGAAGATCATCGGATCGTCGGCGCCCTGGCGGTCATCCCACCGGGTCACGCGGGTCACGCCGGCATTGTAGGCCGCCAGCACCCGCGCGGGCGTCCGGTAACGTTGCTGCAACTGGCCAAGATGCGCCATGCCCAGTTCCAGATTGACATCGGGCTCGAAGAGCAGGACCGGGTCCCAGAAGGGATAGCCCATCGTGCGCGCCAGACCCCGGCCGACCGGCGGCATGACCTGCATGAGCCCGCGCGCGCCAGCCCCCGACTCCGCGGAAGGCGTGAAGCTGGACTCCTGGCGGATGAGCGCCGCGGCGAAGACCGGATCCACGCCACGCTTGCGGGCTTCGGCGATGAGCGCCGCGCGGTGCAGTACCGGATAGAGGAGCCGCCAGCTCCTGGCGTCCCGCCGCGCACCGGCCGCGAGGGCACGCCAGGTGAGCCGCATGGCCCGCGACGCCTCGTCCGCTCCGCGGAGGGCGTTGGCCACGGCAAGGAGCCGCTCGGGATCAGAGCTCGAATCGGCGGTGAGAGCGGCCAGCTCCCAGTTCGCCTCGCGATCCATGCCCAGTTCACGAAGCAGCCTCACCCGCGCGATGGCGCTGTCGGCATCGGGAACCGGAACGAACGAATCGGATGTGGAAGCCGGCACCCACGGCGCGAGTCCGAGACTCGCGCTCGCCTGGGCGGCGTAATAGCCCGCCGAGTCCCGCCCCGCCGCGGATTGCCAGCGGGCGCGGGCGTCAATGGAATCGCCCGCCGCAGCGAGCGCCTGTCCGGCCCAGAAGCGCGCGGCATACGCTTCGCCGCTGGAGCCGAAGCGCTTCACGATGGCATCGAACTCGCCCGCCGCCGCCCGGGCATGGCCCAGCACCAGCGTGATGATGGCGGCCCGGAACGCCGCGTTCGGCGCGAGACTCGCCGAGGGGTACCGTGCGGCCATCGAATGAAAGGCGTCGTGCGCCGCGCGCTCCCGCCCTTCGTCGG
>DASTBA010000020.1:0-3838 GCA_035712285.1 Gemmatimonadales bacterium
GCATCATACGCGGACACGGGGCCGAGCATCCGGTACCCCGCGCTCGCCGCCGGCGGTGGTGCCAGCCTGGCGCCTGCCAGCTCGGCTTCGAGTGCGGAGTCGGCGGCGCCGGCGTCCCCGCCACGCGCCAGCTGGCGATACCGCAGGATGACCGCTAGCAGGCGGTTGTCGTAGCAGCGGACATCGAAGAGGGTGTCGCCGGGGGCATCGCCCAGGCAGGTGATGCCGTTGGTGCTGCGGCGAAGTTCGACCGGCCGCCCGGCGGCGTCATATCCGCGGACGCCGGCATCAGCGCGGAGCACGTCAGGAAGGGGCAGCACCGCCGCGGCCACCTGGTCGGCGGGGGAGGGAACCTGCGCTCCGGCCGGCACAGCGAGGAGCACCAGCAGGAGGGACTGGGTGATCGATCGCACGATGGCTCCCGGCATACAGTTGGGGCGCGGGACGTGTCCCGCGCTCGGCAGCGCGCGTTACACGTCGAGGTTCGACACGTACTTCGCGTTCTTCTCGATGAACACCCGCCGCGGCTCCACGGCGTCGCCCATGAGTTCATCAAAGAGGGTGGACGCGACCGCCGCGTCCTCCATCGTGACCCGCAGCACCGTGCGCGTCTCCGGATTCATCGTGGTCTTCCAGAGCTGGTCCGGGTTCATCTCGCCCAGCCCCTTGTAGCGCTGGATCACGACGTTGCCCTTGCCGTCGGGACCGGCGAGCCGCTTCACGAATTCGTCCCGCTCCTCCTCGGTGTAGGCGTAGAACTCCTCCTTGCCGCGCGCCACGCGGTAGAGCGGCGGCTGCGCGATGTACACGTAGCCCGCCTCGATGAGCTCCTGCATCTGCCGGAAGAAGAAGGTGAGCAGCAGGGTCCGGATGTGCGCACCGTCCACGTCGGCGTCGGTCATGATGATGACCTTGTGGTAGCGCGCATCCTCCAGCTTGAAGTCCTCCTTCACGCCGGTGCCCACGGCGGTCACGATGGCCCGGATCTCCTCGTTGCCGAGAATGCGGTCGATGCGGGCCTTCTCGACGTTGAGGATCTTGCCGCGGAGCGGGAGGATCGCCTGGAACTGCCGGTCGCGGCCCTGCTTGGCGCTGCCGCCCGCCGAATCACCCTCGACGAGATAGATCTCGCTCAGCGCCGGGTCGCTGATGGAGCAGTCGGCCAGCTTGCCGGGGAGGACGCCGCCCTCGAGGCCGGTCTTCTTGCGGACGAGGTCGCGCGCCTTGCGCGCCGCCTCGCGGGCCCGGGCGGCGGAGACCGCCTTCTCCACGATGGCCCGGAGCACCGGCGGGTGCTCCTCGAGGTACGCCCCCAGGTGCTCGTTCACCACCTGGCGCACGATGCCCTCGACCTCGGAGTTCCCCAGCTTGGTCTTGGTCTGCCCCTCGAACTGCGGCTCCCGGACCTTCACGTGCAGGACGCAGGTGAGCCCCTCGCGGATATCGTCGCCGGTGAGGGTGAAGTTCTCCTTCTTGAGCGCGCCCGCCTTCTTGGCGAGGTCGTTCACGGTGCGGGTGAGCGCCGCCCGGAAGCCGGTCAGGTGGGTGCCACCCTCGTGGGTGTTGATGTTATTCACGAAGGTGAAGGTGTTCTCGTTGAACCCGTCCTCGTACTGCAGGGCGAGATCCACATCCACGTCGTCCTTGGTGGTGGTGAAGGACACCGGCTTGGCATGCAGGGGCTTCCGGTTCCGGTTGAGCCAATGCACGAACTCCACCAGCCCGCCCCTGGCGAGGAAGGTGTCCTCCTGGCCGCCCTCGCGCTCGTCCTTCAGGGTGATCTTGACACCCTTGTTCAGGAACGCGAGCTGGCGCAGCCGGTCCGCGAGGGTGTTGTAGTTGAACTCCAGCACGTTGAAGATCTCGGGATCCGGCTTGAAGCGGACCGTCGTGCCGGTCGCCTTGGTCTTGCCCAGGACGGTGAGCCTCTTGGTGGTGTGGCCGCGCGCAAAGGTCATGTGGTGCCGCTGGCCGTCGCGGTCCACCAGCACTTCCAGCCGCTCGGAGAGGGCATTCACCACCGACACACCGACGCCGTGGAGCCCGCCCGACACCTTGTAGCTGCTCTTGTCGAACTTGCCTCCGGCGTGCAGCACCGTGAGTGCAAGCTCCACCCCGGGCAGCTTCTCGACTGGATGGATGTCCACCGGGATGCCGCGGCCGTTGTCCACCACCGTCACCGAGTTGTCCGGGTGGATGGTGACCCCGATCAGGTCGCAATAGCCGGCGAGCGCCTCGTCAATCGAGTTGTCCACCACCTCGTAGACGAGATGGTGCAGCCCGCTCTCGCCGGTGGACCCGATGTACATGCCCGGGCGCTTGCGGACCGCCTCCAGCCCCTTGAGGACCTGGATCGAGGTTGCGTTGTACTGCGGTTCCACGGTGGTGCTCATCGTCCCTCGCTGCGTGCCTTCAGGTTTCGGGGGCGCGCCGCGACGGCGCCGCCACCCAGCGAATCTCCTTCACCCGGCCACTCCGGCCCTGGTTGAGCCGGGCCAGGATGCGCGGGGTCATCATGCGAAGCTCCTGGGCCCACGGGGCGCTCGCCACGCGAACCCACAGGATGCCATCCGCGCTCACCGCGTCCGGTTCAGTGACCGCCGCGATCTGAGGCCCCACCAGTTCGGCCCACTCGGCAACGACGCCGGCCTGCTCGATGCGCCGGGCAAGCCCGGCACGGGCGAGATACCGGGCCAGCGCATCCGCCACCGACTGCGGCCGGTTGTCGTCACTCATGCGAGCACGCGTCCCTCATTGACATGCCAGACCGGCAGGATCAGCCCGGCCGGGATCTCCTCGCGGCGCGGCGCCGTCAGAAAGACCTGGCGTACCGGTCCCGCGAGCAGCCGCTCCGCCAGCCGCTCCTGCCGCGCGGGGTCCAGTTCGGCGAACACGTCGTCCAGTGCCAGTGCCGGCTCGCTGCCACGGCCCTCCGCCAGCGTCCGCAGCTCCAGCAGCCGCAGCGCAATGGCCGCGGTGCGCTGCTGTCCGGTGCTCCCGTAGTTCCGGAGTTCCCGGCCGTCGAGCAGCAGTCGCAGGTCGTCGCGATGCGGCCCGGTACCCGTCGCCCCGCGCGCCAGATCCCGCGCGAGGTGATCGGCAAGCGCCGGTGCCCAGGCATCCGGCTCCGCGAGTTCGGCATGGCCTCGATAGACGAGCCGTGCGTCACCCTGCTCGCCAAGCGCGCCGAGCTCCTGCCGGAATCGATCTTCCACGGACCGCACCCACTCGAGCCGGGCCCGCGTCACGAAGGCGCCTGCCTCTGCCAGCGGGACATCGAACGCCGCGGCCAGGGTGCCACGTCCCGATCGCAGCGCGCTGTTCCGTTGCGCCAAGGCGGCCCGATAGCGGGTGAGCGCATCGAGGTATCCCGCGTCGGCCAGCGCCAGCATCCGGTCCAGGAAGAGCCGGCGCACGGTGGCCGGGCCCGACGCCAGCGCCACATCGCCCGGCAGGAAGGCGGTGACCAGCCACGAGCCGATGGCATCGGCCAGGCGTGCGACTGATGCGCCGTCCACCGCAATGCGCTTGCGGCGCTCGGCGACGCTCCATTGCACCGAGACCGTGGCGCCGCCGGCATCCGTCGCGACGTGGAAGCCGGGTCCGCCGAACCGCGCCAGCTCGTTGTCCGGCGCGCCCCGGACCGAACGGCAGAGCACCGTGTAGCACAGCGCCTCGAGCAGGTTGGTCTTGCCGTGCCCGTTGGGGCCCAGCAGGATCATGCCTCCGGCCGGCACATCGGCCTCCAGGTCCGCCAGGTTCCGGAACCCGCGGGCCACCAGCCGGTGGAGCTGCACTACTCGACGATCAGGGCGCGCGAGGAGGTGTCGCCCACCGC
>DASTBA010000021.1:0-9710 GCA_035712285.1 Gemmatimonadales bacterium
TCATCCAGCCCGGCATGACCGGATCCCTGCAGGTTCACGACCACGACCTCACGCCGGACGAACACCGCTACGCCGTGCTCCGCGCCCCGCTCGACGATGGCCGCACCCTGGTCTATCGCGACGTCCGCCGCCTTGGCACGCTGCTGCTGCTCGACGACCGCGCCTGGCAGCGCTACGACCAGGCACTGGGGCCCGAGCCATTCGACCCGGCCCTCGACGGCACCGCCTTCTTCCGGCGGCTCTCCCGCTCCCGCCAGGCGGTCAAGAAGCTGATCATGGACCAGCGCGTGATCGTGGGCGTCGGGAACATCTACGCCAACGAGGCGCTCTTCGCGAGCCGGATTGACCCGTCCCGTGCCGGCAGCCATCTCAGTGCCCCGGAGGCCTCGACGCTCCTCGCCGAAATCCGGCGCATCCTGACGGCCGCAATCGCCTCCCGCGGCAGCACGGTGCGGGACTACCGCACGGGCACCGGTGAGGCCGGCGAGTTCCAGTTCGCGCTGCACGTGTATGGCCGTGGTGGCGAGCCCTGTACCCGCTGCGGAACCCGGCTGACCGAAACCCACCTGCTGGATGCCCGGACCACCGTGCTCTGTCACCGATGCCAGCGATGAGCCGTCGCACCCGCCTGCTGCCCCTGCCGGCCACCGACCTTGGCCAGCTCAAGACCCGTGTCCGCGCGCTCGCCGAGAACCGCCCCGGCGTGTACCAGATGCTGGATGCGGCGGGACGGGTGCTCTACGTAGGCAAGGCGCGGCGGCTCCGGACGCGGCTCCTCTCCTACTTCCGCGCCAGCTATCCCGAGGACAAGGCGGCGCGCATCCTCTACGCCGCGCACGACATCCGCTGGCGCTACGTGCCCAGCGAGTTCGCCGCCTTCCTCACCGAACTGCGCCAGATCCGCGAGTACCGTCCCCACTTCAACTTCAGGCTGAACCGCACGCGCCGCCCGGTGCTGATCGCGGTGTCGGGCGGCGACGCGCCCCGCGTGCACGCCTGCCGTACGCTCGCCACCACTGACGAGCGCGCCTACGGGCCGTTCCCGTCCCTCGAGCGCGCCCAGGAGGCGGTGCGCACGCTGAACGACCTGCTGGGGCTCCGGGATTGCGCCGAGCACATGCCGATCGTCTATGCCGGCCAGGGAGACCTGTTCGGCGCCGGGCGGCGGGCGGCGTGCGTGCGCCACGAGTTCGGCTTCTGCGCCGGGCCGTGTGCCGGATTCGTGAACGAGGAGGAGTACCGGCGGCGAGTGGAGACGGCGACGGCGTTCCTGGAGGGACGCGCCATCCAGCCGCTGGACCGCGTGGTGGCGATGATGACCGATGCGTCAGGCGCCACCGATTTCGAGCGTGCCGCGCGCTGGCGGGAGAAGTTCGAGCAGCTGGAGTGGCTGCTGGCGGCCACCAGCCGGGCGCGGTCGGCGGTGGACCTGCTGACATTCGTCTATCGCGATCCGGGAGAGATGGGCGACGACCAGGCCTACCTGATCCGGAACGGCACCGTGCGCGCGTCCTACCCCTGGCCCGCCACACCGATCGAGGAACAGGCCTTCCGGGCGGAGGTCCGCGCGGAGCTTGAACGCCCCCCGGTGCCGCCCTTCCCCTTGCCGATCGAACGGCTGGACGAGGTGCTGCTGCTCATGTTCTGGTTCCGGGCGCATCCCGAAGCCCTGAAGCGCACAACGACCTTGGAGGCGTGGGCCGCCTAGAGAGGACACGAAAGCACGAAAAAAACACGAAAGCACGAAAGGACCTGATGGGGATTTCGTGTTTTCGTGACTTTCGTGTTTTCGTGTCTCAGTCTTCGTCGAACCCCAGCAGCGGTACCAGCCGCGCGCGCGGCGGAATTCCGGCTTCGAGCTCCATGATCCCCACCGACGGCGGCAGGTCGAACCGTTTCGGCCCCGCCCCGCCCGGATTCATCACCGTCACCACCACATCCACCGTCGTCAGCAGCGGCCGGTGGGTGTGGCCGTAGATCAGGATTTCCGCCTCGGGGAAGGCCGCATTCAGCTTCTCCGGTGTCGGCGAGCCGAACTGGTCCCCATGGGTCACCACGATGTCGAACCCGTCGAGCCGGAGCGATGCCACCTGCGGTACCCGGCTCCGGATGTCCCAGCCATCGGTGTTGCCGTAGACAGCGGTCACCGGGGCCAGCGTCTCCAGCTCGGTGAGAAGGTCCGGCGGGCCGATGTCCCCGGCGTGGAGGATGTGGTCCACCTCGGCGAAGACCTCGAAGACTTCGGGCCGGAGCAGGCCGTGGGTGTCGGAGATGATGCCGAGGCGCATGGATCAGGCGCCGGTGTCGCCCTGCCAGCGCGGGCCCACCTGGATATCCAGGTCGAGATGATCCAGCACCCGCTGGACCACGAAATCCACCAGGTCGGAGACTCGTTCGGGGCGATGATAGAACCCGGGCGCCGCCGGAATGACGGTGGCGCCGGCCTCGGCGAGCAGGGTGAGGTTGCGGAGGTGGATGAGCGAGAGCGGGGTCTCGCGCGGCACCACGATGAGCCGGCGCCGTTCCTTGAGGGTCACGTCCGCCGCGCGCTCCACCAGCGACCGGCTGCTCCCGTGCGCCACCGCCGAGACGGTGCCCATGGAGCAGGGACAGATCACCATGCCCAGGGTGCGCTGGCTGCCGGAGGCGGGCAGTGAACCCCGATCCCCATCCGGAAAGACGGTGACCGAGGTCCAGTCGCCGCCGGTGGCAGCGGTGAGCTCTTCCATCGAGTTGATGCCGCACTCGTCCCGGAGCAGCCGCATGCCGTGGCTCGACGGGATGAGCCAGACCGGGCGGCGGGAATGCGCCAGCACGTGCAGCAGGCGCACGGCGTAGGGCGCGCCGCTGGCGCCGGTGATCGCGAGGACGACGGGAAGGTCAGCGGCCATGCTCAGGCAATCCGGTCCACGAGCGCGAACAGGAAGACGGTCACGCTCATGACCCCGTTCATGGTGAAGAACGCGGCATCCAGGCGCGTCAGGTCACCGGGACGCACCAGACGGTGCTCGTAGGCAAGGATAGCCGCCGCCACGAGGACACCGGCGTAGTACCAGAGCCCGAATCCGGCACCGAGACCGAAGAGGGCCAGCAGCGGAATGGTGAGCCCGTGCAGCAGCTTGGCGAGCAGGATCGCCCGGCGCTCCCCCAGCCGGACCACGGCGCTCCGGAGTCCCTCGGTCCGGTCGAACGCCTCATCCGGCAGCGCATAGAAGATGTCGAACCCTGCCACCCACGTTGCCACCGCGGCGGTGATGGCGAGGAGCAGCCAGGCCGGCCGGCTCCAGGCACCCGTCACCGCGAGATACCCGCCCACCGGCGCGATCGCCAGGCTCATTCCCAGCCAGAAGTGCGGCCACCAGGTGAAGCGCTTGCTCAGGCTGTACGACATGACCCATGCGAGTGCCACCGGGGCGAGCAGCGCGCAGAGGGGATTGAGCAGTCCGGCGGAGACGATGAACACGAGGCCGGCCATCACCACCGACCCCCATGCCTGGCGCAGGGTAAGCGTACCGCTCGGCAGCTCCCGGCGCGCGGTGCGGGGGTTCCGGGCATCGTGGTGCCGGTCGGCGATCCGGTTGAATCCCATCGCCACCCAGCGCGCACTGCTGAACGCCACGACCACGAGTGCCACCATCCGCCACGTGACCGGTACCGTCCGGGACGCTGCCAGCACGCCGAGCAGGGCAAACGGCAGCGCAAAGAGCGTGTGCGGCAGCTTGACGAAGTTCACCAGCCGCACGAGCAGGGACGTGCCGTGGAAGGTCTGGCCTTCGTGGGACGCGGGTCGCGGGACGCGAGTCGCGAGTCGAGAGTCGAGAGTCATCGGTCCGCGTCCCGCGTCTCGTGACCCGCGACCAGCCATCGGTCCAACCCCAGCCGCGGAAGCAAGTCATCAATCCGTTGCCGGGTCGCGTCGTCCATGGTGATGCGATCGGGCCACTCGCGGGTGAAGCCCTCCTCGGGCCACTTGCGGGTGGCATCAATCCCCATCTTGCCGCCGAAGGTGAACTGCTGAGACGAGTGATCCAGCACGTCCACCGGGCCGCGGCTCAGCATCACGTCCCGGGCCGGGTCCATGTTGTTGAGTGCCACCCACCAGGCTTCGTCCGGATCCTGCACGTTCACATCCTTGTCCAGCACCACGATCACCTTGGCCAGCGCCATCAGCCCCTGGCCCCAGAGGGCGTGCATCACCTTGTACGCCTGTCCCGGATACTGCTTGTCGATCGCCACGAAGACGAGATTGTGGAAGATCCCCGGCGCCGGCATGTGATAATCCACGATCTCGGGCACGGTGAGGCGGAGCAGCGGCAGGAAGATCCGCTCGGTGGCGTGGCCGAGGTAGTAGTCCTCCATCGGCGGGCGGCCCACCAGCGTCGCGGCGTAGACCGGCTCGCGCCGCCGGGTGATGGCGGTGACGTGAACCTTCGGGTAGAAGTCCGCCAGCGAATAGAAGCCGGTGTGATCGCCGAACGGCCCCTCGAGCACCAGCGCCTCCGCCGGGTCGATGTACCCCTCGATCACGAAGTCGGCCTCGGCCGGGACATCGAGATCGCAGGTCACCGCACGCGCCAGGTCCACCGCGCTCTTCCGGATGAAGCCGGCAAAGAGGAACTCGTCGATCGAAGGGGGCAGCGGTGCCGATGCCGAGTAGATGCTGGCCGGGTCGCCGCCGATGGCAATCACCACCGGCATCCGTTCACCACGCGCCGCCATCTCCCGCCAGTGCGCGGCGCCCACCTTGTGCCGCTGCCAGTGCATGGCGAGCGTGTTCCCGCCCAGCACCTGCACCCGGTACATCCCGACGTTGCGCGTGCCCCGCTGCGGATCCTGGGTGATGACCATCGGCAGCGTGATGTAGGGGCCGCCGTCCTGGGGCCAGGTAGTGAGGAACGGAATGGTGGAGAGATCCACGTCGGCGCCCTGCTGCACCACCTCCTGGCAGGCCGGCTTTCCGCCCCGCACCTTGGGCGGGAACTTGGCCATCTCGGCCAGCTTCGGCAGCATGGCGAGCTTGCCCATGAGCCCGTCCGGCACCTTCATCTCCAGCATCTCGCTGATCCGGTTGCCGATCTCGTCCAGCCGGTCCACGCCCAGGGCCAGCGCCATCCGGCGCATCGAGCCGAACAGGTTGATCGCCACCGGGAATTCGCTGCGCCTCCCGTCGTCCAGGATCACCTGCTCGAAGAGCAGTGCCGGCCCGCCCCCCGGCGCCTTCATGCACCGGTCGGCGATCTCGGCGATTTCGAGACGTGCCTTCACCGGCTCGGTGATGCGCACGAGCTCGCCGGCGCGGTCAATGGCGGTAAGGAAGTCGGAAAGGGAGTCGAGGGTCATGGGTCGTGAGTCACGGGTCGCGGGTCGCGAGTCCCGCGTCTCGCGTCCCCGTATGCACCGCCGTCACCCCGCCCATGAACCGGCGGTAGGTAACACCGGCAAATCCTGCCGCCTCCATCCGCCGGGCCAGCGCGTCGGGATCGGGAAAGGCGCGCGCCGACTCTGGAAGCCAGGTATAGGCCGTCCTATGTTTCGACACCAGGCGGCCGACCGCCGGGAGTACATGCTCGAAGTACGCGAGATACATCCCGCGGAGCGGCTGGCGCGGAGGGGTGCTCATTTCCAGGATCACGAACCGGGCACCCGGCTTCAGCACCCGGGCGGCCTCGCGCAATCCGCTGTCCAGATCCGCGAGGTTTCTCACGCCCCAGCCGACCATCGCGCCGTCGAAGGTGCCCGTGGGAAAGGGCAGCTCCAGCGCGTCCGCCGCCACCGGCACGGCGCGTGTAGTCTTGCCGCGGCCGAACTCCAGCATGCGCGGGACGAAGTCGGCGCTGGTAATGTGCCCCCGGAACCCGCGTTCACGCGAGAGCGCGACCGCGAAGTCCATGGTCCCGGCGCAGAGGTCGAGATATTCGCCCTCGGGCTCCCGCTCCCAGTCGAGCATGCGGAGCGCCTGGCGGCGCCACCGCAGGTCCAGCCGCAGGCTGATGATGCGGTTGAGCCGGTCGTACGTGGGGGCGATGGCGTCGAACATCTCCCGCACGTATCGGCGCTTCTCGGCCCCGCCACCAACGGGTAACTCACGCTCCGAGGCGAACATAGCCGCAGAATGTAGCCCGCTCCGGAGCCCCCCCGCAAGCACAAGCCGCCGGGTGTGATGGCGTCCCAGGGCATTGCCTCCCTCACCGATCAGGAGGTCGTGGCGCTGGCGCGCTCCGGCTCCGAGGCCGCCTATCGCGAGCTGCTGCGCCGCTACGAGCGCCCGATCTTCTCCCTGGTCTTCCGCATGGTGCGGGACCGCGAGCTCGCCGAGGACCTGGCGCAGGAGACGTTCGTCAAGGCGCTGAACGCCCTCGATTCCTACCGGCCGGAATTCAAGTTTTCGTCCTGGATCTTCAAGATTGCCAACAATGCCGCGATCGATCACCTGCGGCGCCGGGAGCTGGACACGCTCTCGCTCGAGGGATCGCCCCACGCGTCCACCCCGGACGCCATCGAGGCCACGGCACTCCAGATCGGTGCGCGGCAGGAATCCCCGCTCGACACCGTCGAGGCGAAGGAGCTCGGCAAGCAGATCGAGACGGCCATCGGGAAGCTCCGCCCCGAGTATCGCGCGTGCATCCTGCTCCGCCATGTGGATGGCAGGCCGTATGAAGAAATCGCCGAAATCCTGGGCCTCCCGCTCGGCACGGTGAAGACCTACATCCATCGCGCCCGCAACGAGTTGCGAGAGGCGCTGGGACACCTTCGCGAATGAAACCTTCCATCCTGACGCTCCGTAGGAGGGCTCAATCATGACCCGACCGTCCGCGCAGCACCTCACGCCTGACGAGATCGATCACCTGCTCGAAGGCAGATCGGACCCGTCGCTCACCCGGCACCTGGATGGCTGCACCACCTGTGCATCCACCCTCCGGGAGCAGGGCCTGGTGGTGCGCACCCTGGAGTCCCTGCCGGTCTTCTCGCCGTCCGATGACTTCGCCGATCAGGTCATGTTCCAGGTGGCGGTGCCGGACCCCTTCGCCATCCGCTCCCTCGCCAGCACCCGCGAGCGTGTGCTGCACAGCTCGCGGGCCCGCGCCTGGGTGCTGTCGGCCGCGGCACTGCTGCTGATCACGATGGGTGCGAGCATCGTCTGGACCGCGCTCAACCGCGAGACCCTGGCCAGCGCCGGCGACTGGCTCGGCGGACAGGCGACGCAATGGTTCTGGGTGGCGATCCGGGGTGCATTCGCCAACATCACCGAGCAGCCCTGGTTCGGTTCGGTCCGCCAGGCGCTGGGCGCACCGGCCCGCGTGGCGCTGTTCTCCGCCTGCGCCATGCTGCTCTACGCCGGCGGCGTCCTGACGCTCCGCAAGCTCATGACCTTCCCCTCCCAGGGGGCGGCTCATGCGCGCGCCTGAGCGGATCGGGCGCGCGCTTCTCGTCCTTTTCGCCCTGGCCGCCGCGCCGCTCCATGCGGAGAGCGCGCCGGCGCCGAGCGACGTGGCGCGCGACCTGTGGGGCCTGCTGCACCAGATGCGCGGGGGCGCCGATCAGCGGGACACCTCGCTGGTGCGCCCGCACGCGGCACACCCCATGGCGATTCCGGCCGCCGGTGACGCCGGTCCGGTCCTCGATCTCTCCGATCTTTCCCACCCGCTCGACATGGAAGCCGCACTCGGCAAGCTCAGCGACCTGCCGGATTCCGAAGTGCGCGTGACGATTCCCAACGGGGCCGCGCGCCTGGGCTCCTATAGCGTCGGTTCGGAGCAGTCGGTGGCCGGGCATCTGCTCGTGCTGCGCGGCGACGCCGAGGTCTTCGGGCGGCTGAATGGCAATCTGGTGACCTATGATGGCGACGTGGTCGTGCACCCCGGTGCCGTCATCGCCGGTGACGTGCTCGCCGTCCATGGCAAGGTCCAGAACCGCGGTGGCGAGATTCAGGGCGAATCACGCACACTGGCCGCCACGCGTCAGCCGGCGACGCCGGTCCAGCCCGCGTCTGCCGTCACGCTCACACTGCGGCGGCTGGCCGGCGTGATCGGCGTCTTCCTGGCCCTCGCCTGCCTCGGCTGGGTGCTGGCCAGCTTCGCACGGAACAATCTCCAGACGGTCGCCGATACCGCCTCCCACAACTTCGGCCGTTCGTTCGTCACCGGGCTCATCGGCCAGATCCTCCTGCTTCCCACCTTCGGCATGCTGGTGGTCGGCCTCATCCTCAGTGTGGCTGGTATTCTCCTCCTCCCCTTCGCCGTCATCGTCTACGCCCTGCTCGTCATCGTGGGCGTGGTGGGCGGTTTCCTGGCGGTCGCGCATGCCATGGGGGAGATCTACACGCGCCGGCGGCAGGCCGCGGGCGCGCTGCTGGGTGAGGCGGGCAGCGCCCGGTTCGTGATGGTCGGGCTCGCGGCCGTGGTGGCGCTCTGGCTGGCGTGGGCGGTCTTCGGCTGGGTGCCGATCGCGGGGAGCATCGTGCGGGGTGCCGCCGTGATGCTGACGTGGCTGCTCGGCACGGCGGGACTCGGTGCCGCCATGCTCTCCCGCGCCGGGATCAAGGGGAACTTCGCCGGGCACATCATCCCGCCCGAGGCGCTCACCGACGAGTATCTCTGGGCCACGCCGAGGTTCGGGGTACCGGCGGCCAAGCGACCCGGCGCCCCGGCACCGCCCCGGCAGCGATGAGGGCCGCCGCACTGGCGCTCGCACTGCTGCTTGCGGGCGCCGCAGGACTCCCTGCGCAGGAGATGCGCGACTATTCCGTGTCGCGCCAGCGCCATGGTGAGGCCCGGCTGGAGACCCGGCTCACCTTTGCCGCCGGCACACTTCGCCTGCTGCCCGGACGGAGCGACATCCTCTATTCCATGGACGTGGAGTACGATCCCGATCGCTTCACGCCGAGCAGCCGGTTCGACGCCAGCCGCGACGCGGTCACGCTCGGCCTCGAGAGCAGCGGCAAGAGCGGGCTCCGCGTCTCCTCGCGCGGGCAACTCGCCCAGGTCGCGTCGGTCACGCTGAGTCCCGCCGTCCAGCTGGCGCTCGACGCAACGCTCGGCGCGGCGGAAGCCGATCTCGAACTGGGCGGCCTGCAGCTCACCAACCTGCATCTCGTGACCGGGGCCAGCCGCACCACCGTATCCTTCTCCCGGCCCAACCCGGTGCGCTGCTCGTCCATGGAACTCGAGGCGGGAGTCGCGGAGGTGTCGCTCAACCAGCTGGGCAACAGCCGCTGCGAAGAGGTGCGGCTCACCGGCGGCATCGGCCAGATGACGGTGGATCTCCGGGGGCCCTGGGGGCCGAAGACCGTCATCGCCATCAAGACCACCGCGGGCGGCCTCACCCTGCGGATCCCGCCGTCGCTCGGCGTCCGGGTACGGGCAGAGAAGTTCCTCGCCAGCTTTCCCTCGCGCGGCTGGACAACGATTCAGGGCGTGCTGCTCTCGCCGGGTTATGCCAGGGCCCGCGAGCATGTGGACCTGAAGCTCGACACCGCGCTGGGGGATGTGAGAGTGGAGTGGGTGAGGCAGTAGGGACTCGGGGCGCGAGACCCGGGCGCGACCAGCTATTTTGCATCCGGGGGTAGCTCAAGCCCCAGGCCATACGCCCTGCTCCGCGGAGTTCGTCATGTCGCCGCTTGAGTCGCTCGGGTTTGCCCTCGGGACCTCCTTCGCATCGGGACTCAATCTCTACGCCACCGTGGCCGCCGCCGGGCTGTTCGAGCGGTTCGG
>DASTBA010000022.1:0-4518 GCA_035712285.1 Gemmatimonadales bacterium
GATGATTGACGGCACGCCGCTCGACCAATACGGAGACTGATCGCGACCGATGTGCGGCATCTGCGGCATTGCACTTCCTGACGGGTCCGGGCGGCGCCTGGACCGGGAACTCCTCACGCGCATGCGGGATGAGCTCCTGCATCGCGGGCCCGACGCTGAGGGGCTCTTTCTCGATCGCGGCATCGGCCTGGGCCACCGGCGGCTCAGCATCGTGGACGTGGCGCACGGCGCGCAGCCGATGGCCGGCGCGGGCGGAGCCCTCCAGATCGTCTACAACGGGGAGAGCTACAATCACCCGGAACTGATGCCGGCACTCGAGGCGCAGGGGGTGCGGTATGCCACCCATTGCGATACCGAGACGGTCCTGCATCTCTACGAACGCCACGGGGCGCGCACGCCCGAACTGCTTCGCGGGATGTTCGCCTTCGCGATCTGGGATGCCCGCACCCGTGAGCTCTTCCTGGCCCGGGACCGGTTCGGGGTCAAGCCGCTGTACTACGTGCACACCGATGACGGGGCCCTCTACTTCGCCTCGGAGATCAAGGCGCTGGTGGCGGCCGGGGCGGTGCGTCCGGAGCTCAACCGGCGGGCCTTTCCCGACTATCTCGCGAACCACGCGCCGTCAGGGGAGGACACCCTCTTTGCCGGCGTGAAACGGCTGCTGCCGGGGCACACGCTGACGTGGCGGAACGGGCGCACGGCCGTGCGCCCCTATTGGGATCTATCGTTCGCGGCGCCGGAGGAGACCCGTTCCGACGCCGAGCTGGTTGCCGAGTATGCCGAACGATTCCGCGAGGCGGTGCGGCTTCGGCTCATGGCGGATGTTCCGCTGGGGATGTTCCTCTCCGGCGGGATTGATTCGGCGGCCATCACTGCGACCATGGCCACGCTGGTGGACGAGCCGATCCGCACCTTCTCCGTGGCGTTCCGCGAGCGGGAGGCCAACGAGCTCCAGTACGCTCGCCTCGTCGCCGAGCGGTACCGGACCGATCATCACGAAATCGTCGTCAGTCCCGAGGCATTCTTCGGAGCGCTGCCGTCGCTGGTCTGGCACGAGGACGAGCCGATCGCGCATCCGTCCAGCATTGCGCTCAACTTCGTCTCCCGTCTTGCGGCCAGGCATGTGAAGGTCGTGCTGACGGGGGAGGGGAGTGACGAGACGCTGGCCGGGTACGGGCGGTACCGCACCACGGTCTACAACCTCGCGCTCAGCCGGCGCTGGCAGTCCCTCGCGCCGCGCGCCCTGCAGCAGCTGGTGCGTGCCGGCGTGGAACGCCTGCCCCGGACCTCTCGGCTGGCCCGCCGCCTGGGCCGCACCGGACTGGTGCTGCCGGCCGACCTGGACACCCTCTACTTCGACAACTTCGCGGTGTTCGGGCGCGCCCGTCAGCGCGCGCTGCTCGCGCCGGATCTGCAGGCCGAGCTCGGCGGGATGGATCCCTACGCGGCGGCGCACGCCGCCATCGGGCACTCCGATGCCACCTCGCTGCTCGATCAGCTGCTGTACGCCGACATCAAGACCTACCTGCACGAACTGCTCATGAAGCAGGACCAGATGAGCATGGCGGCGTCCATCGAGAGCCGGGTGCCGTTCCTCGATCATCCGCTCGTGGAGTTCACCGCGCGCCTCCCGGAGCGCCTCAAGCTCCGCGGTACCACGACCAAGTGGATCCTGCGGCAGGCCATGAAGGATGCGCTGCCGCCGGAGATTCTTGGCCGGCGGAAGATGGGATTCCCGGTGCCGGTAGGGCGCTGGTTCCGAAGCCAGTTCCGGCCGCTGGTGGATGAGTGGGTGCTGTCGGAGCGCGCGCTGGCCCGCGGCCTGTTCCGCGCCGAGGCCCTCCGGGCGCTGGTGGCCGAGCACCAGGCGGGGCGGGCCAATCATGACGAGCGGCTGTGGGCGCTGGTGAATCTCGAGATCTGGCAGCGGATTTTCCTGGACGGCGAGCCGGTGGCCGCCTGATGCACATTCTCTGGATCAAGACCGAGCTGCTGCACCCGGTAGACAAGGGCGGCCGCATCCGCACGTACCAGATGCTGAAGGCACTGAAGCAGCACCATCGCATCACCTACCTGGCGCTCGATGATGGGACGGCAGCGCTGGATGCGCGGGAGCGTGCGGAGGAGTATGCCGATGAACTCGTCACGGTGCCGTTCCACCAGCCTGCGCGAGGAAGCCTTCGCTTCTGGGGTGATCTCCTGCGCAATGTCTTCTCGGATCTGCCGTATGCGATCGCCAAGTATCGCTCACCGGCCCTGACCCGCGAGTTGCGCCGGATCGCCGCCCGGGGCGGCGTGGACGTCGTCGTCTGCGACTTCCTTGCCCCTTCGATCAACGTCCCCGGCGATCTCGCACTGCCGACCGTGCTGTTCCAGCACAACGTGGAGGCGATGATCTGGCGGCGCCACTTCGAGGTGCGCACCAGTCCGCTCTCGCGCGCCTACTTCGGCCGGCAATGGCGCCGGATGGAGCGATTCGAGCGCGCCGAGTGCCGCCGGTTCGGGCGGGTGATCGCCGTCTCGCCGCAGGATGCGGCGGTGTTCCGGGAGGACTATGGCGTGGCCGGGGCGGCGGACGTGCCGACCGGGGTGGATACCGGCTACTTTGCCCCGTCCGGTTCGGTGGCGCGCGAGCCCCGTGACCTGGTCTTCACCGGCTCCATGGACTGGCTGCCGAACGAGGACGGGATCCGGTGGTTCGCGGAGGCGATTCTTCCGCGGATCAAGGCGCTGGTGCCCGATGTGACGGTGACCATCGTGGGCCGGCATCCGCCGGACAGCATCCGGTCGCTTGCCACGCGCGATCCGGCCGTGCGGGTCACCGGTACCGTGCCGGACGTGCGCCCCTACATGGAACGAGCGGCGGTGTTCATCGTCCCGCTCCGGATCGGGGGCGGCACGCGGCTCAAGATCTTCGAGGCCATGGCCATGGAGCGGGCGGTCCTCTCCACCAGCATCGGCGCCGAAGGGCTGCCGGTCGAGGACGGCACCCATCTCCTGCTGGCCGACGATCCCGATGCCTTCGCGCGAGCCGCGACGGACCTGCTCACCGATCCGGCCCGGGCCGGAGCCCTCGCGCGCGAGGCGGCCGCCCTGGTACGCGGATCGTTTTCGTGGGATCGGGTCGCCGGGCGCTTTGCCGGCCTGGCGCTGCCCGCGGCGCATCCTTCACTCTCGACTGCAGACAGGGCATGACGACATCCATCAGCGTGTTCGGACTGGGCTATGTGGGGTGTGTCTCGGCGGCGTGCTTTGCCCGGGAAGGGCACAGCGTCACCGGCGTGGACGTGAACCCCTCCAAGGTGGAGATGATCAACGCCGGGAAGGCCACCATCGTGGAGATGGGCATCGGCGAGCTGGTGGCGGAGATGGCGGCGGGCGGGCGTCTCACCGCCACCACCGACGTGGCCCGTGCGGTGCGCGAGACGGCGATCTCCCTCGTCTGTGTCGGAACGCCGAGCCGCCCGAACGGCAGCCTGGACCTGAGCTATGTCGAACGGGTGGCGGAGCAGATCGGCGCCGCCATCAAGGGCAAGCCGGGCCGGCACACGGTGGTGATCCGGAGCACGGTGCTGCCGGGCACGATCCACGACGTTGTCGTTCCGGCCCTCGAGCGCACCAGCGGCAAGCGGGCCGGCGCCGATTTCGGCGTCTGCGGCAATCCCGAGTTCCTGCGCGAGGGCACCTCCATCCGCGACTTCTACGATCCGCCGTTCACCCTGGTGGGGGCCGATGACCCGGAAACCGGGCAGGCGGTGGCGGCGCTGTATGCCGGGATCGAGGCGCCGGTGCACGTGGTGCCGGTGCGGACGGCGGAGATGGTGAAGTACGCCTGCAACTGCTTCCACGGGCTCAAGGTGGCCTTCGCGAACGAGATCGGGAACATCTGCAAGGCCAGCGGGGTGGACAGCCATGAGGTGATGCGGATCTTCTGCGAGGACCGGAAGCTCAATATCTCCCCCTACTACCTGCGGCCGGGCTATGCCTTCGGCGGGTCCTGCCTCCCCAAGGATCTTCGGGCGACGGTGTACAACGCCCGGTCGCATGACGTCCCGGTTCCGGTGCTGGAGGCGACGCTGGAGAGCAATCGCCTCCAGATCGAGCGCGCCTACGAGCTGGTGATGGCCACCGGGAAGAAGCGGGTAGGGGTGCTGGGGCTCAGCTTCAAGGCCGGTACCGATGATCTGCGCGAGTCGCCGATGGTGGCGCTGATCGAGCGGCTGATCGGGAAGGGGGTCCAGCTGTCCATCTACGATCCGTACGTGACCAGCTCGCGCCTCATGGGGGCCAACCGCGAGTACATCGAGCGGGAAATTCCGCACATCTGGGAGCTGATGCGCGGCAGCACGAAGGAGGTGCTGGAGTCGAGTGACGCGGTGATCATCGGCAACAGCGCCGGCGAGTTCCGGGAGATCCAGGGCCACCTGCGGGCGGACCAGCCGGTGGTGGACCTGGTGCGGGCGTTCGGCCCGCGGCTATCGGACGGCGCCGCGTATCAGGGGATCTGCTGGTGAGCGG
>DASTBA010000023.1:0-8860 GCA_035712285.1 Gemmatimonadales bacterium
CCCCCGACACGCCGTTGCCGAAGGCATCCTTGACCGACACCTGCAGCGGGTTCGCCAGCGCCGCCGAGACCGGACCGCTCTGGTTATTCCCGCCCTTGAGTGCCAGCTGCGTGGCGGCCCCCGCCAGCGCCGTGGCCGAGAACGCGACCGGCGATCCGGTGGCGCCGCTCACCGCGGCATGGGCCGAGGCGGCACCGGCGGCCTGCGGCAATGTCCAGCTCGAGGTCGCGATGCCGTCAGCGTCGGTCGTGGTACTTGCGGGCGTCATCAGCGCGCCGGTGCCAGTGGCGGACCAGGCGACCGTGACGCCGGCCTTCGGGGCACCGCCCTGCGTGACCACCACCCGAAGCGGATTGGCGAGTGCCGCTCCCACCGTACCCTGCTGGGCATCGCCGTTGGCCGTGGATGCCTTGGCAACCGTCACGGCCGGCGGCGGTGGTGGGTTGGTGGTGGAATCCCCGCCACAGGCAAATGAGCCCAGCGCCAGCACTGCCAGAGCCCCCGTAGTTTTCCGGATAGATCGCATATCGCTGCTCCATTTGGAACCGTGTGTCCCGCCTGCCCGTTGTGCAATTGCAGGAAGAGCCATCGTCCGAACCTCATGTCCCAGGCGTGAATCTTTCGGAGACTGCATGCCCCGCGTTGCCGCCCATCCCGACGAATACCAGCAGCTGCGCCAGCGCACGATGCGCGGTGCGCGCTTTACCGAAGGCACCCATCGGGGTGGCGGCGTGCTTCCCTGGCATACGCATGACGCGCCCACATTGTGCCTGGTCCTGCAGGGTCGTTTTGCCGAGTACAGCAGCGGCCACGTGGCGGATTGCCGTGGCACGTCGCTCAAGTTCATGCCGGCGGGCGAGCGACACTGGAACCGGTTCCACCAAGGCGATGTGCGCGGCTTCATGGGCGAGTTCGAGAGCGCCCGGTTCGCGCTCGATACGCCGGTGAGTTCCGCGCTCGAGCGGCAGGCCCAGTTCATGGCCGGTCCGGAGGTGGACCTGGCGCGCCGCCTGTATACGGAATTCCGCCGCGACGATTTCGCGACGCCGGTGGCCATGGAGGGCTTGCTGCTCGAACTGCTCGCCCAGCTGGCACGGCGCGCCGAGAAGATCCGGCCGGGGGACCGGCCGGCGTGGGCCATGCGGGCCATGGAACTGGTCCGGGCGCACGCCGCCTTCCCGCTCTCGGTGAGCACCATCGCGGAGTCGGTCGGCGTGAATCCGGCGACGCTGGCGCGCGGATTCCGCGCGAGCTTCGGCTGCTCCATCAGCGACATGCAGCGCCAGGCCCGGCTGGAGCTCGCCGTGGCGGACCTGTCGGATCCGGAGCACTCGCTGGCCGAAGTGGCGCTGCGTGCCGGTTTTTACGATCAGAGTCACTTTACCAACCTCTTTCGTCGCGCCTACGGAACCACGCCCGCACGCTACCGCCGGGAACTCCTCAGCGCCTGAAGCGCCGCCACCGTCACAGTCCCCTGCATGAACGGGTGCGGGCGGCAGTGATAGGGATAGCTCCCCACCGCCGGCTTGACCGCGAAACTCTCGCCCGGTGAGAGCGTGGGAGAATCCCAGGCGTCGCTCGTCGTCGTGTGACCGGGCGTCCCCGCGGTTTCGCAGTTCACCCAGATCACGGTCGTCCCCTCGGTGACATCGAGCTGCGCCGGGTTGAACGCGAAGCCCCGGATCACCACGAACGCCGAGTCGGGACCGGGCGGCTGGGCAGCCCGGTCGCAGGTGATGCCGGCGCCGATGGACGACGGCTCATGCATCGAGAAACAGGCTGCCGCCAGCACCGCGCCGATTCCCGCGCTCATCATCGCGCGCCGCATGCTCAGCGCGCCCCCTTGACGCGTACCTCGCCATGCATGAACGGATGCGGCGTGCAGGCATAGGTCACGGTGCCCGCGGTCGTGAACTGGTGGCGCCACGACGCCCCGGGCTTGATGAGCGGCGAGGCGAACGACGAGTCGGACGCCGTGACGGTGTGTTCCAGCGGATCGTCATTGATCCATTCCACGATCGCGCCGGCCCGGACCTGCAGCGTGGCGGGCGCGAACTTCAGGTCCTTGATGTGCACCCGTACCACGGAATCGCCGGAGACCGCCACCCCCCCGCCCTTGCCGCCGCCGAAGTAGCGCGACAGCGTGACCGGAATCGTGAACTCGAAGCCGAACCGGACATCGGAGCTGCCCCGCGATCCCGACTGCATCGTCGTGCCCGCCGTGTTGGCCACGTGGAGCGACAGCGTGTGCGGCGTGTTCGGCAGGGCGAGCTGCAGCCCGGCGCTCCACGCCACCTTCTCACCGGTGTCCCGGTGGGCGAGCGCCACCGCGTCCCCCGCGATGGCCACATGGCGCGTGAGTCGCAGGACCAGCCCGCCGCCCGCGGCGAAATCGGCGCCGTTGCTGTCGGGGTCGGCGAGCACGCGCCCCAGGGCCAGCAGGCGCACCGGACCGTGGGTGTGGGCAGCGGAGATCTCCGCCGCCGGTCCGCGTGCCGCGAGGTTCCACGAGGCCGCGAACGCCAGGTCCACCGGGGCGCCGCGCGCCTCGCTCACCGGCATGATCTTCCCGAAGAACTCCCACTCATTCGGGTAGCGGCCCACCAGCGTGGAGTTCGTGCTGTAGAGCGCCCCGGCCGAGATGTTCCACGGGAGCCCCGCGGCCAGCGTGAACGTCGGATAGCCGGTGACCTTCCGCTCCGGTGCGGGGCTCCGGCTGAAGCGGTGCGAGAAATTGAATTCGACGACACCAGGCGCGATGGCCCACGGGCCGCCAACATTCGGCCCGCGGAGCAGAACGCTCTGGGCGCGGAGCGGCAGCACCGCCGCGCCGGCCAGCAGCGCGACGGCGGCCGCCACCACGTCAGTAGCCCGGCGTCGGTGGAGGGGCATTGTTCCCGCCGCTTCCGACCTGGGTGGTGGCACTGACGACCTGCACCGAACCGGTCATGCCGGGATGGATGGTGCAGTGATACGTGAACGTGCCCGCGGTGGGGAAGGTGCGGGCGATGCTGGTGTTGGCGTTGACGCCGCCGATGTCCGCCGGCGCGCCGGCCACGGCGTCGAACGTCACGTTGTGCCCGAGCGACTGGAACACCCAGGTGACGGTGCCGCCGACAGCAAGCTGAACGGAATTCGGACTGAAGGCCTGGCCGGTGGTGGCCGTGACCGATTGGGTGGAGGGAGGTGGACTGCCGCCGCCCGGCCCGGTGCTGCTCGAGCAGGACGCCAGGGTGATGGCCGCGCCCACCAGGGCGGCGCGGTGGAACGAACTGCGCATGGAACTCTCCTTGACCGGGCCCTTCCGGGCGCCGGTCTCTGATTGTACGGGTACACAATGCGCGCCCGGCCATGCACAGTCTTGGAGGCTCCGGCGGGATTGGATGGATGTGACCTGCCAGCCCGGCGGTGCTAGCTTGCGGCACCCATGACCATCGCCCTCATGAGTCTCCTGCTGGGGCTCGGCGCCTTCGCCGCCGGACTGCTCGGCGCGCTGACCGGACTGGGCGGCGGGATCGTCATCGTGCCCCTCCTCACGCTCGCCTTCGGCGTGGACATCCGGTACGCCGTCGGCGCTTCGCTCGTCTCCGTGATCGCCACGTCGTCGGGAGCGGCGGCGGCATACGTGCGGGAGGGATACACCAACATCCGGGTGGGCATGCTGCTGGAGGTGGCGACCACCATCGGCGCGCTGGGCGGTGCGTACCTGGCCGGCTGGATTTCCCCCAATGCGATCGCGGTGATCTTCGCGGTGGTACTCCTGTTCACCGCCGTCCAGTCGCTCCGCCCGCACCCGGAGCACATCACCAGCGAGCCCAGCCCGCTCGCCGCACGGCTCCGGCTCGGCTCCACCTATCCGACGCCGGAGGGCCGCCAGCCGTATCAGGTGCGCAACGTCCCCGCCGGGTTCGGGCTGATGTTTCTCGCCGGCATCCTGTCGGCACTGCTCGGCATCGGGTCCGGCGTGGTCAAGGTGCTCGCCATGGACCGGGCCATGCACCTGCCGTTCAAGGTTTCCACCACCACCAGCAACTTCATGATCGGCGTGACCGCCGCGGCCAGCGCCGGCGTCTACCTGAGCCGGGGGTACATCGATCCGGTCCTGGCACTTCCCGTGATGCTCGGCGTGCTCGCCGGCGCCCTGCTCGGGGCGCAGGTCCTGACCCGTGCCCCGACGCGCGCGCTCCGCCTGCTGTTCACGGCGGTGGTCGTGGTGCTGGCCGTGGAGATGTTCTACAAGGGAATGCGGGGCGGGCTGTGAATGCCGGCCGGTGGTCCGACGACCAGGTGGAGCAGATCATCGGCGGCCTGCTGCGCGGCGGGGTGCTGCTGGCGGCGGCGGTCGCCCTGGCCGGCGGCGTTTTCCTGTGGCTCAGGCACGGCGGCGAGACGGCCAGCTTCGGCACGTTTCGCGGCGAGAGCGCCGAGTTCCGGAGCATCGGGAGTGTGGTGCGCGGCGCGCTGGCGCTGGATAGCCGGGCGATCGTGCAGCTCGGGCTCATCCTCCTCATCGCCACGCCGGTCGCGCGGGTGGTGCTGTCGCTGGTGGCCTTCCTGCTGCAGCGGGACCGACTCTACGTCCTGATCACGGCGATCGTGCTGGCGGTGCTCGTGTTCAGTCTGGTGTTCGGCGGCGGCTGACTCGCATCACGGAGGCGGACATGCAACTTCCCTCGGTCTCGGCGCTCGTCGGGCGCGCGGCAGACGTGCTCCGCAAGTTCCCCCTCACGATGCTGCTCGCGGCCGTCGCGGCTGTCTGCGCCGTGGCGGCGGTGGACGGACCCGATGAAACCAGGCTTGCCCGCATCGCGATGGTGGCGATGCTGGGCGTTCCCCTGTCCATCGGGCTTGCGCTGCTCGCCCGGTACCGCGGCTGGGGCGCCGCGCGCCAGGCCCTCTGGCAGCTGGCCGGCATCGCGCTGCTGCTGCTCTTCTATCGCAGCTGGCCCGGCCCGGACGAGAAGCCGGACATGCTGCGCTACCTCCAGCTCAGCGCGATCGTCCATCTCGGCGTGTCGTTCCTGCCCTTCATCCGCGGCCGGGAGACATCCGCCTTCTGGCAGTACAACCGGCGCCTCTTCGAGAGCTTCCTCCGAGCCGTGCTCTTCAGCGGCGTGCTCTTCGCCGGGCTGGCGATCGCACTGGTGGCGGTGGACAAGCTCTTCGGCGTGCACGTGCCGCCGATCAGCTACCCGCGGCTCTGGCTGGTGATGGCGCTGTTCGTGCACCCGTGGATCTTCCTGTCGGGAGTTCCGGAAGAGCCGGCCGAACTCGATGCCGCCACCTACCCCAGGGCACTCAAGGTCTTTACCCAGTACGTGCTGACGCCGCTGGTTGCGATCTATCTCGCCATCGTCGTGCTGTACGGCGTGAAGATCATCGCCACCGGCAGCTGGCCGTCCGGGTGGGTGGGCTACCTCGTCACCAGCGTCGCGGTGGCGGGCATGCTGGGATTCCTGCTGGTGCATCCGCTCCGGGTACAGCCGTCGGAGGGATGGATCCGCTTCTACTCGCGCATGCTCTTCCTGGGCCTGATCCCCGCGGCCATCCTGCTGCTGCTGGCGCTCTGGAAGCGGGTGGACGCCTACGGGCTCACCGAGCTCCGGGTGCTCGGACTCGTGCTCGGCATCTGGCTGCTGGCGATGGCGGTGATGTTCACGACCGCGCGCGAGACCGCCATTCGCACCATCCCGCTCTCGCTGGCGGCGATCCTGCTGGTCTGCTTCACCGGCCCCATCAGCGCCGCGCGGCTGGGCATCAGGAGCCAGGCCCGGCGCCTCGAACACCTGCTCGCCGCCAGCGCCACGACACCGGACCGGGCCCGCGAGGCAAGCGCCGCCGTGGGCTACCTGATCGAGAATCGTGCCGTCGCACCTCTCCGGCGCATCTTCGGCGACTCGGCGATCAGCCGCACAGCGCTGATGTCGCTCAAGTGGGCCGCCCGCGATTCGCTCGCCAGCCGGCTGCTGGCGGCCCGCGGCGTCCTGTTCGATCGCAGTTATGCGCGCGGCGGCTCGAAGTGGAGCAATGCCCAGCGCGGCCACTCGAGGAGCGTGGACGTCTCGGGCTTCGACTGGATGGTGCCGGTCTCCGGAGCACCCGATACCCTGCCGGTGCCGGTCGGCGCCGACACGCTGCGGCTGGGCGTGGACTCCACCCGCACGAGGCTGGCGGTTTCCGCCGCGTCGGGGTCAGTCGCAACCTTCTTCATCGACTCGATGTACCTGGGTGCCGGGGCGGGACCGGGCGGCACCGCGCGGCCGGAGGCGCTGGTCGCCGATCGCGAGACCGGCAATCTCCGTTTCCGGCTGGTACTGGACAACGTGTACGCGTACAGCAGCGACGCAGACAGCCTGAAGCTCAGCGGGTGGAATGGCGAGCTCCTGATCGGCCGCCGCTGACGCGCGGCACCGCAGGCACGGGGATGCTTCTACCTTTCGGCATGCGCATTCCCGTCGTGCTCTCGCCCATCGTGCTGCTCCTCGCCGGCTGCGGCACCACGCCCGTCCCATCGCCGATTCCGGCCCGGGCGGACACGATCGCGGTATACGTGATGAACGCGGCCGACACCACGCCGGCGGCCCGGGACAGTGCCGCCCGGGCGCTGAACGCCGCCGCCATCCGGTGGGTGGCGGCCGACACGCCGGGTGCCGCCGCACTCATTGCGCGTGGAGCGCTGCCGCTGGTCACTGACCTTCCGGTGTCCCAGTGGCAATCGGTGCGGGCGGACAGCGTGACCACTACACCGCTCCCCGCGACGCGCATCTATGCGCTGCTCTCCGACAGTGTATCGCCGGTGGATGCTCTGTCAGACTCCGCTGGCCGGGCCACGGTGGCCAGCGATCTGGCCCGATTCGCCGTCACGGCGAACGCCGAACCTGCCACCGGCGGTGGTCCGGCTACGGTGGCGTGCGACAGCTCCACGCTGCGCGCTGCGGCCCGGCGGCCGCGGATCGTGTACCTCGAGTCCGACCCCGTCGCCCGGCAGGTGGCAGAGCGCCTGGCAGCGCTGTCCACGCTCACCGCCGAGGGGCTGGCACCACGCGAGTTCGGGTGGTCACTGCGTGACGGCCGGGATGCCGGTGTGGTCGTGGCGGTGCCGCTCGCGCCGGGAGCCACGGCACCGCGCAGCTGGTGCGGTGCCATGCTGATGCCGCTCATCCGCGTTCGCCCCACGCTCGTGACCCGGGCCGTACCGTGAGCTTCCGCGTGCGCCTCGTGCTGGCCCTGCTGTTCGCGGCGGTGGTTCCGCTCGTGGTCTTTGCGCTCGGCGTGCGACGGAATGTCGCCATGCAGTTCGGCGCCGGCGAGCGCATGGCGGACAGTGCCGCCGTTGCAGGGCTCCGCCAAAGGCTCACACGAAAGCACGAAGAACACGAAAGGATGCTGGAGAGTGTCGCGCGAGTGCTGGTGACGGCGCCGCAGACAGCGAGTGCACTGGCGGGCGCGGATTCGGCAAAGGCGTGGCTGATTGATTTCGCGGGCCGGGCCATCCCGGGCTCCGGGCTGGATGCCTTGCAGCTCCAGGACAGCGATGGCACGGTGCTGAGTGCCGCGCCGTTCCGGAACCTCTATGGGCAGAGAGTGGCGCTCCCGCATCCAGCCGACTCGGCTGCGTGGCTCATCCGGCTCCGCGGCGCTGGCGGACCGGTCACAGTACTCGGCGCCGTGCGCCGCTTTCACGCCGGCGGGCGGGAACTGACGCTCACCGGCGGAAGGCTGCTCGACTCGGCTTCCGTGGGCCGGCTCGGAGCCGAGGCCGGCATGACGATAGCGGTCCTGCCGGCCGGGGCCACGGGAGGAAATCCCGCCCCGATACTGCGCAGTCCGCTGCTGGAACTGGATGCGGCGCTTCCCCGCACGGACTCCGTGACGTTTGCCGTCACACGCGCCGTCGATCCGTTCGCCGCCTTCCGCGCCGGGATCTCGCGCGGCCTCGCCACCGCGCTGGCACTCGCCGGTGTGGTCGCGGGGATTCTTGCCGTGATGCTCGGAAGCGGCGTCAGCCGGCCGCTCCGGAAGCTCGCCGAAAAGGCGGAGGCGGTTGACCCAACCCATCTCGAGGAGTCGTTCGCCAGCGGCCGTGCCGACGAGGTCGGACGGCTGAGCAACAGTCTCGATGCCATGCTGGCGCGGCTGCGCCGGCGGACCGCAGAGCTGGGAGCCGCCGAGCAGAATGCCGCCGCGGGAGAGCTGGCCCGGCAGGTGAATCACGACGTGAAGAACGGGCTCGCGCCGATCCGCAATGTGCTCCGACATCTTTCGGAGACCGCCGACACCGGTGACGGCACCGCATTCCGCGCCGTATTCCTTGAGCGCCGCGCAACCCTTGAGGCCAGTGTGCAGCACCTGGAGGACCTTGCCCGGACGTATGCCCGGAAGGCGCCGGCGGCCGTGGCGGGCCAGCTCGACGCCGGTTCGCTGCTGCATGACCTGGCCCGCGAGCTTGCCGACCCGCGCGTCACGGTCATCGAGCCCGGTGCAAACCTGCCGCTTCTGATCACGGACCCGGTCGCCCTGCACCGTATTCTCCAGAATCTCGCGACCAACGCGATCGAGAGCCTCCCACCTGGCAGCGGTTCTGTCTCCCTCTCGGCGCATGGACGGGAGCCGGGCATGGTCACGTTCGTCGTCACCGACACCGGCCACGGCATGAACAAGGGCGAGCTGGACCGCGCCTTCCGCGACTTCCACACCACCAAGCCCGGCGGCACCGGGCTCGGCCTGAGCAGCGTGCGCCGGCTGGTGCTGGAGCTGGGCGGCACGCTCCGCGCCAGCAGCAGTCCCGGCGCCGGCTCGACCTTCGAGGTCGCGCTCCCGGCCCCCGGCACGGGGGGCGCCGCATGACCCGCGTGCTCAT
>DASTBA010000024.1:0-10793 GCA_035712285.1 Gemmatimonadales bacterium
CGGCTGCGAATTCATGGGCGATATCCCGTTCGGCACCGTGTACCTGCACGGCACCGTGCGCGACACCCAGCACCGCAAGATGTCCAAGTCGCTGGGGAACGGCATCGACCCGCTGGACGTGGTGGACCGCTACGGCGCCGATGCCCTGCGGTTTGTCTCGCTCTCCGGCATGGCGGTCGGCACCGACCTGATCCTCGATCCGGACGATCTCGAGACGGCGTTCGCCGCCGGCCGCAATTTCGCCAACAAGCTGTGGAACGCCGGACGCTTCATCCTCTCCAACCTGGACGGACCCACCCGGCCCATTGCCGGTGCCGGAGCGCACGCCGTGGGCGCAGACGAGTTCACGCTCGCCGACCGCTGGATCATTGCGCGGTGCGATGCCACGGTGCGGGAGGCCACCGCGGCCTATGAGAAATTCCGGCTCAACGACGCGGCCAGCGCGGTCTACCGCTTCATCTGGTCCGACCTCGCCGACTGGTACATCGAACAGATCAAGCCGCGCCTCTACGGCGACCAGCCCGGCGGCGACGTCGCCCGCGCAGTGGCAGCGCGGACCTTTGACGTGGCGCTCCGGCTGCTGCACCCGATCATGCCCTTCATCACCGAGGCACTCTGGATTCGGCTCCCCGGGCGCCGCGACGGGGACACGATCGTCGTGGCGCGCTGGCCAGCGCCCGACCTGCGTGCGAAGGACGACGCCGCGGTGACCGCCTTCACGCTGGTGCAGGATGCGATTACGTCTGTCAGGCAGGTGCGCGCGGAGTACGGCGTGGCGCCCGGTGCCACCGTGCGGGTTCGCATCGCGCCGGCTACCCCGGGGGCCCGTCGTGCCCTCGAGGCCGAGGAAAGCACCATCCGCCGCCTCGCCAAGGTGGGCGAGCTGGCCTTCGGCGAGGCCACCGATGAACCCGGCGGGCACGCGGTGCTCTCCGACGGCAGCGCGGTGTTCGTGCCGCTGGGCGGCGCCATCGACGTCACCCGGGAATGCCAGCGACTCGGCGCTGAGGTGGATCGCCTGGGCCAGCTCATCGGTGCGCAGGAGCGGAAGCTGGCGAACGAGAATTTCGTCACCCGTGCGCCGGCGGCGGTGGTGGACAACGAACGCCAGAAGCTGGCTTCCTGGCGGGAGCAGGCCGACACCCTCCGCGGCAAGCGCCAGCTGCTTGGATGCGGGTGATCCGGAGCGGTGGGGCCGCGCTGGCGATGCTTGGTGTGATTGCCTGCGCCAAGATCGAGCCGCCGCCGGGGGGGCCGCCGGACACCTCCCCGCCCCAGCTGGTCGGGGTTACCCCCGATTCGCTGACGGCCCTGCCCGGTTACAAGGGCGACGTGGAGTTCCGGTTCAGCGAGGTGGTGTCCGAGGGATCGGCGCCGAGCACCGGCAGCGGAAGCGGGGACCTCGAGCGGCTCATCCTCCTGTCTCCCACGACGCGCGTGCCGGTGGTGAGCTGGAAGCGCTCCCGCATCACGGTGCATCCGCGGGAGGGCTGGCAGCCGGGGCGCGTATACCGCGTGGAGCTCCTGCCGGGCGTGATGGACCTCCGGAACAACCGCTCCACCACGGCGCACGCCGTGGTCACGTTCACCACCGGTGGTGCGATGCCGGCGGACACGCTGCGCGGGCAGGTGACCGACTGGACCACGGGACAGCCGCTGGCCCGGGCACTGGTGGTCGCGATCCTGCTGCCTGACAGCCTGCCCTACCGTTTCACCACCGATTCGGCGGGACGATTCAGCGCCGGTCCGCTGCCGGGCGGCAGCTACCTGGTCTACGGAGTCGTGGACCAGAACAACAACTTCCTCCGCGAGGACCGGGAGGCGTTCGATTCGGTCACTGCGAAGGCGCCGGGCGCGGCGATCGCGCTCTGGACCTTCCCGCACGACACCACGCCACCCCGTATCCGGACCGTGACCGCGATGGACAGTGTCACGGCGCGGATCGAGTTCGCCCAGCCGCTCGACCCGCACCAGCGGATCGACACCTCCATCGTGTCAGTTCGGCACCTCCCCGACTCGGGCCTGGTGCGCGTTGCCCTGCTGGCCACCCAGGCCGGGTACGACAGCGTGCAACGCGCCGAGCGGAAGGACACCACGGCCGGGCGCGCCGGCGCACCTCCGTCCGGCGTCCTCGGCGCGCTCCGCCCACCGGGTGATACCACCCCCGGCCGTCCCGCGCTCAGCAGCCAGCTGATCGTGCGGCTCGCCCAGAAGATGGACACGGCTGGACAGTACCTGGTGGAAATCCGCAATGTGCGCAATGTGACCGGAGTGGCAGCCACGGCGCGCGGCGTTTTCGCCGCGCAGCGCCCGCCAGCGGTGCGGGCGACGCCTGACAGCGCTGCCGCCGACACGACCCGGACCGTGCCCGACTCGACTCGCCGCGACTCCCTGCCGCCGCCGGCGAGCAAGCCCAGATCGTGATGGCCGACCGCACCCACCCGCCCTCCGTCGAGACGCTGCTGAGCGATGCGGAGATGCAGCGCCGCTTTGCCGGCGTGCCGCGCGCCCGGCTGGTGCGCGCGGTGCGCGCCGCGATTGCCGCCAGCCGGCGAAGCCGGGATCACGGTGCGCGGAACTGGGCCGAGGAGACCGAAGCGCAACTGCACGCCGAGAGCGGGAACGCCATCCGGAGGGTGATCAACGCCACAGGGGTGGTGCTGCACACCAATCTCGGGCGGTCGCCGCTGGCCGAGACCGCGGTGCAGGCGGTCGAGCAGGCCGCGCGGGAGTACGCCACCATCGAGTTCGACCTCGACAGCGGGAGCCGCGGCCCGAGGGGAGCGCAGTGCCGGAAGGCGCTGGCCCGGCTGGCCGGTGCGGAGGACGCGCTGGTCGTCAACAATGCCGCCGGCGCCCTGCTGCTCGCCGTCAATACCGTCGCGACGGGCCGGCCGATCGCCATCTCGCGCGGGGAGCTGATCGAGATCGGCGACTCGTTCCGGATCCCCGACATCCTGGGGCAGAGCGGCGCGTGCCTGCTCGAGATCGGGACCACCAACCGGACCCACCTTCGGGACTATGAGGCGGCGGTGGAGGCCGGGGCGGCGGCGCTGCTCATCGTGCATCGCTCGAACTTCGACCAGTCGGGATTCGTGGCGACGCCGGATCCGGCGGAGATCGTGGCGCTCGCCGCCCGGCACCGCCTCCCGGTCATTCATGACATCGGCAGCGGGCTGGCGCTCTCCCTCGAGCCGTGGGGGCTCACCGGCGAGCCGACCATCCAGGGCGCCGTGGCCGGAGGGGCCACGCTCGTGGTCGCGAGCGGGGACAAGCTGTTCGGCGGGCCGCAGGCGGGACTCCTGCTGGGGAATCGGGAAGCCATCCACGCCGTGCGCCGGAATCCCCTGGCCCGTGCCCTGCGCGCCGACAAGCTCACCCTGGCGGGGCTCGAGGCGACGATCGCTCTCTATGACGACCCGGCCACGGCACGGGCCGAAATTCCCATTCTGCGGATGCTCACGAGTTCGAACGAGGAGTTGCGGGAACGCGCCGGCCGGCTGGCAGCTGCGCTGGCGCCGCTGGCGCCGGTGGAGCTGCAGGCCGAAGAGTCGCAGGTCGGCGGCGGTTCGTTTCCGCACGCCACCCTGCCCACCATGGCGGTTGCGGTGGACCCCGGCACGATGGGCGCCGACGCGGTGGCGCTCCGGCTCCGGCTCGCGCCGGCACCGGTGATTGCGCGCATCAAGAGTGGGAAACTGCTGCTGGACTCTCGGACCATCAGCGACCGGGACATCCCCGCGATTGCCCAGGCGCTGGCCGCTGCGCTGGGCGAGTCGTAGCGACCGGCGTCAATAGGTGAACGAGCCGACGACTTTCGGCTCGTTGTCGGCGAACGACCCCGCAAAGGAGCCGGTGAAGGTCCGCACCGGCTGGCCGGCCATCGCCACGGTCACCACGTAGTCCGTCCGCGCCACGCCGCAGTCGTTGAAGTAGTCGAGCACCACCTGGTAGGTGCCGTGCGGCGCCCCGCCGGCGGGCCAGTACACATTCTCGTTGTTGATGTTGTCCAGCGTGCACCCGGGGTTGGAGTCGAGATCCAGCCGGCCACCGCTGGCCACCACCGTGTCCGCAAATGACACTTCGGCGCCGCCCGGATCCGTCACGTGCAGGTCCACGTCCGAGGCGCCGGTCCAGTTCACGCTGATCTGCACGTCGCCGGTCCCGACCCGATAGACCTGCATGCGGTAGAGCGCGAAGGCGCCGACTCCTGCCCCGCTGCCGACGGCGACACGCACCGAGCCCAGCGTCTGTGCCTGGCCCGGTGAAACCCGAAGCAGCACCGTGGCCGCGGTATCGCTCGCCGGCAGGGTGAGATCGTAGTAGCCGTCGAGCCCGTCCACCGTCACGACCACGCGGCTGAACGGCACGGCGGAACGCACCCTGAGCAGGGAGCTCCCGCCGTTGACCACCGTGCCGTTGCCGGGTACGAGCGGTGCCACACCCGCGCCGGGCGCAGGCGCTGCGCCGGCGTGGGACGTTGCCGCAGTCTGGCTGCTGGCCGTCGTGACGGCGCTAATGAAATCGGCGAGCGAGCCCTGCGGGCCGATGGCACTCGGCTCCTGACAGGCGACGAGGGCGAGGCAGGCGGCGACGACCAGGAAGCGGGGGCGTCGCGTCTCGCAGGGTGGTTCGGGCATCATCCGGGACACGGGCAAGTCACAGGTACGGGTCGTTCCGTCATGGGCAACCATTGTACCATCCGCATGCCCTGGATTGGCGGGTCATAAGCGACCACCCGGTAACCGCTTGGGCCGTAGCACCTCATGGGGCACCGGAAGCCGGTCCGGCGCAATGCCCGACTGCTATGCGAATCCCCTGCCCTCCGTTACTTTTGCGCCCATGCCGATGCGGGTAGCCGTCTGTGTTTCGGGTTCGGGAAGCAATCTGGCGGCACTCCTGTCGGCGTTCCCACCGGCCAACCCGGAAGCGCGGGTCGAACTGGTGCTGAGCGACCGGCCGGGCGCGAGGGGACTTGACCGCGCAAGGACGGCTGGGGTTCCTGCGGTGGTTCTGGCCCGGCCCGACGATGCCGGCGAATGGCTGGCGCGGCTGGACGAGGCCGCGGTGGAGTTCATCGTGCTGGCGGGCTACCTGAAGCGGGTGCCTGCCGGCGTCGTGGCCCGGTACCCGGGGCGCATCATCAACATCCACCCGGCCCTGCTGCCGGCATTCGGCGGCAAGGGCATGTACGGGCGCCGGGTGCACGAAGCCGTCCTGGCATCGGGTGCGCGCGTGAGTGGCTGCACCGTGCATGTGGTGGACGAGGAATACGATCGCGGGCCGATCCTGGCACAGACCCGCGTGCTGGTCTTGCCGAACGACACTCCCGAATCGCTCGCGGCGCGGGTGCTCGAGGAAGAGCATCGCCTGTTGCCGGCGGTAGTCCGGGAGGCGGCGCGGCGCCGATCGTCGGCGGCCACGCCGGCCCCCTGAACTGCTCGCACCACCGAGGACTCAAGACGCGGATGCCCAGGGCGCTCATTTCCGTCAGTGACAAACGCGGGATCGTGGCTTTTGCCGAGGGGCTGGTCCGGCTTGGCTGGGAGGTGGTATCGACCGGCGGTACTGCCACCACGCTGCGCAAGGCCGGTCTCCCGGTCACCAGCGTGGACGAAGTCACCGGATTCCCCGAGATCCTCGACGGCCGGGTCAAGACGCTGCACCCGCGCATCCATGCCGGTCTCCTGGCCCGCCGCGATGCGCCCGCCCACCAGGCGGTGCTCCGGGAACATGACATCGTCGCGTTCGACCTCCTCGCCGTGAACCTGTATCCGTTCCAGGCCACCGTGGCCCGGCCCGACGTCACCCTTGAAGATGCCATCGAGAACATCGACGTCGGCGGCCCGTCCATGCTCCGCTCGGCGGCCAAGAACTACGAGTGGGTGGTGCCGGTGGTGGACCCCACCGACTACGGGATGGTGCTCGACCTCCTCGGCAAGGGCAGCGTACCGGCCGAGGTCCGCCGGGAGCTGGCGGCGAAGGTGTTCGCCCATACCTCCGATTACGACGGAGCGATCGCCCGCTTCCTCACGCCGCGGGAGGATGGATTGCCGGCGCGGATCGGGCTTGCCATGGAGCGGGTGCAGGCACTTCGCTACGGCGAGAACCCCGGCCAGCGCGCGGCGCTCTACGTCACCGAGGAGCCCCGCGGCATGCGGGATCTCGCGCAGCGGCAGGGCAAGGAGCTTTCGTTCAACAACCTCCTCGACCTCGACGCGGCGATGAACGCCGCGGCCTGCTGGAGCAACCGTCCGGCCTGCGCGATCATCAAGCACACGACGCCCTGCGGGATCGCCCTGGGCGCCACCGCGGCCGAGGCGTTCGAGCGGGCCCGGGCCACCGATCCGGTCTCGGCCTTCGGCTCGGTCATCGCCTTCAACACGGTGGTGGACGAGGCCACCGCGAAGGCGATGGCGGAACTCTTCGTCGAAGTGGTCGTGGCGCCGTCGTTCCACGAGGAGGCGCTGGTGCAGTTCGCCCTCCGCAAGAACCTGCGGGTCGTGGAGCTTCCGGTGGCCCGGCCCGACGGCGCGCTCGATTTCAAGCGGGTGCGCGGCGGCTTCCTGGTGCAGGACGCCTTCGTCTTCCAGCCGAAGGAGGAGGCCTGGCAGGTGGTCACCAGCCGCGCGCCCACGGAGGCAGAGTGGAATGACCTGCGCTTTGCCTGGGCCGCCGTGGCGAGCGTCAAGTCGAACGCCATCCTGATCGCCCGCGACGAGCAGGCGGTCGGCATCGGCGCCGGCCAGATGAGCCGGGTGGACTCCGCCTTCCTGGCGGTGCACAAGGCCCGTTCGCAGGGGCACGAGACGGAGGGCGCCGTGCTCGCCAGCGACGCCTTCTTCCCCTTTGCGGACGGTGTCGAGCAGGCGGCGGAGGCGGGCATCGCCGCCATCGTCCAGCCGGGCGGATCGGTGCGGGACACGGAAGTCATCGCCGCCGCGGACCGCCACGGCATGGCGATGGTGATGACGGGCAGGCGGCAGTTCAGGCATTAGGGCGCGGGGCCCCGCCGGTACGGGCGCACGGCCGTGCGCCCCTGCGTCGGGCCCCGCGCGACATCCATCGGAGACCGCGTGACACCTGACCCTCAATTGAACCCCCATCGCCCGCCCTATCGCTGGGCGGTGCTCACCGGCGTGGTCGTGCTCGCCATCTACCTGGCGACTCTCTCGCCCACCACCGCCTTCTGGGACACGTCGGAGTACATCGCCGCCGCCAAGGTGCTGGGCATTCCGCACCCGCCCGGCAACCCGCTCTTCACCCTCCTCGCGCATGTGTGGGGGCTGCTGCCGCTCGCCGCGGCCTACGCGGCGCGCATCAACATCTTCGCGGCGGCCACCAGTGCCGCCACCGCGGCCTTCTGGTTCCTGGTGGCGGAGCGCTGGCTCCAGGCCATCGTGCCGGCGCGCTGGGTGCGGATCGCGGCGGCGTTCGGCGGCACGCTGGTCGGTGCCACCAGCTGGACGGTGTGGAACCAGTCGGTGGTGAACGAGAAGGTGTACACCGTCTCGCTGCTCTTCATCGCCATCATCGTCTGGCTCACCGTGCGCTGGGCGGACCTCGAGCCGGGCCCGCACCGGGACCGGAAGCTGGTGCTGATCGCCTACCTGCTGGCGCTCACCACCACCAATCACCAGATGGGGCTCCTGGCCATCACCCTGGTCGGCATGTACGTCCTGATGACCGACTGGCAGAGCCTGCTCCGGCCCCGGGTGATTGCGGGGATCGTGGTGGCAGTCATCATCGGCGTCTCGATCAACTACATCTACCTGCCGATGCGAGCGGCGCAGTATCCGCCCATCAACGAAGGCGAGCCGGTGGGCTTCTTCAGCCAGGCGCTGAAGGACGTGCTCAACCGGGTGCAGTATGGCAAGCCATCAGTGATGAACCGTCAGGCGGATTTCATCTCCCAGCTGGGCAATTACTGGCAGTATTTCAACTGGCAGTTTGCGCGGGACTGGCGGCCGGTCACGGCCATCTTCACCGCCCTCTTCACGCTCACCGGGCTCACGGGGCTCTGGACGCTGTTCCGTCGCGAGCGGAAGGCGGGACTGGCGGCGGCCGGCCTCCTGTTCACGCTGACGATCGCGCTCATCTACTACCTGAACTTCAAGTACGGGTTCTCGTACCACGCGACGCAGGACCTCAACCGCGAGGTGCGCGAGCGGGACTACTTCTTCATCGCCTCGTTCTCGTTCTACGGCGTGCTGGTGGCGCTGGGCCTTGGTGCCCTCATGCGCGAGGTGGTGCAGTGGATCGGCGAGCGGGCACCAGAGCGCTCCCGCTGGATGGTGGCGTCGCCGGTGCTGGCGCTGGCGCTGGTTCCGCTGTTTGCCAACTGGACTACCGCCTCCCGCGCCCACGAGACCATGGCGCACGACTTTGCGGTGGACCTCCTGCAGTCGGTGGCGCCATACGGCATCCTCATCACGGCCGGGGACAACGACACCTTCCCGCTCTGGTTCGCGCAGGAGGTGGAGGGTGTCCGCACCGACGTGACGCTGGCGAACCTCTCGCTTATGAACACCCGCTGGCATCTCCGCCAGATCCAGCGACGCGACACTCCGACCTTCGACGAGAACCGCGCCATTCCCCTGTGGAAGTCGGTGGAACAGCCGGGGCTCGAGCTCTCCGACACCGGCACGCACGTGCTCAAGGGACTGCCCTGGCCCAAGCCGACCAACGACGTGCTGTCGCTCTCCCCCAGGGAGCTGAGCGACACGGTGGCGCTGCCCGATGTCTCGCGGGTGCCCAACGGCGTGGTGCCGATCGGCGACGTGAAGATCCGGTTTGGCGGGGAGTACCTGCTGCTGCAGGATGTGATGAGCGCCATCCTCATCAAGGACAACCTCGGCAAGCGGCCGATCTACTTCGCCTGGAGCGATGCCGGCTATCCCGACCAGACCCTGGGCCTGAGCCCGTACCTGGTCACGGAGGGTTTCGTGCGGCGGCTGATGCCGGAACCGGTCCAGCCCTCCGACTCCATCATCGCGTCCCCGATGCTCGGCTACGTGAACATCCACCGCACCAACGAACTGATGTGGAAAGCCTACCACTGGAAGTCGGCGGCGCGGCGGCGACCCTTCGGCTGGGTGGACCCGCCGTCGGGCAGCATCCTGCAGCTCTATGCCATCGTGTACGGCGGCATGGCGCCGATCCTCAAGGAGAAGGGCGACTCGGCGCTGGGCGTGAGGGCGGACTCGATTACCGATGCGGTGCGGTGGAACCTGACGCATTCGCCATGACGGGCGGACAGGGCGGACAGGGCGGGAGGTTGTTGTCACCGGCGCATGTCACCCTGAGCGCAGCGAAGGGGCCGAAGCGCCCGGGTTCACGTCATTGCGAGGAGGAGTTGGCGTAGGGGTGCATGGTCATGCGCCCCACGGCTCCGACGAAGCAATCGGGTGGTCCGGCACGCCGTCACGCGGCTGAAAGCCGCTGCTCGGCCCGTGTCGTCTGCGGCGACATCGTACAGGGGCGTCACCCCCACGAACGCGGGAGTCCAAGTTCGGGAAGGCCCGGGTAACATGGATTCCCGCTTCCGCGGGAATGACGGCGGGAATTGCGCGGGAATGACAGCGGTCAGCAGCGCCCGATCCACCCCGCATCGAACACCGCCAGCGTGATGTACCGGTAGTTATCCCGCTCGTAGAGCAATCCGAACCGGCCGTCCGGGAGCCGGGCCAGCGTCGAATAGGCGGCGCTGCCCGGCTCGATCGTTTTCCGGACCGGCCAGGTCCTCCCGTCGTCGCACGAGAGCGAGATGACGAGGTTCCGGCGCTCAGTGCTGTCGCGGGTGTTGCTGAGCAGGAGCCAGTGCGAGCGGGGATCTTCCGGCCGCGCACCGGGAGCGAACCGGATCACCGAGCCGTTGTTCCCCGGGTCAACCAGCGCCGAGTCGTCCTCGAGCGGCGACCAGGTCTCGCCTCCGTCGTGCGACCAGGCGCGCTTGCGGAACGGCCTGGCGCGGACATCGAGCAGCAGCGTACCGTCAGCCAGTTCCACACTCTTGTTCTCGTCGGCACCGGGCCCCACGAGCTGGCCCATGTGCCATGTTTCTCCGTGATCGTCGCTGTAGGCGCTCGCCGCCCAGTTGGCGCCCCGGTACCGCACCGCGTACTGCTGCACCAGCCGGCCCGCGTGGGGATCGTCTCTCAGCTGGATCCCCTGCCCTGACGCGGCGAAGAGCCCGCCCCATTCGGGCCGCTTGATCTGCGCCGTGATCCGGCGATGGCGCCAGGTGAGGCCGTCATCGTCGGAGTAGCTGACATCGGCCTGCTGGATGTCGGGGTCGGTTTCGCTGGTGCCGGTGTGCGAGCCGAAGAATCCCTGCCGCACGCTGGCGGAGTAGAAGAGGAAGATGCGGCGCGTGTCGCGGTCCACGATCAGGCTCGGGTCGCCGAAGCCCAAGGGGGCAGTGTCGGCGCGGACGACCATCTCGGGGCCGAACGCGTGGCCGCCGTCGGTGCTGCGGCGGAGCACCACGCGGATGTGCGAGGGGAGGTCCGCCATGCCGGGACGGGCATCATACGCGGCGAGGATGGTACCCCGGGTGCTCACCACCAGGGCCGGAATGCGGTAGACGGGGGCGCCGTGGCCGGATTCGGCGAGGTCGAGGGTCGTACGTCGAGCTTCGAGAGGTATTCTCACAGTGCTGGTGCGGCCACTAGCGCACGCGAGACTTGTCGCCGCAAGCCAGACAAGCACCCTCACCTCACCTTTTGCACTATCTCGCACGAAATCGATCACGGAGAAATCGGCCCCCCGTCTCGCTGGTGTCCGGCCGCTTG
>DASTBA010000025.1:0-4913 GCA_035712285.1 Gemmatimonadales bacterium
GAATCCCTGAAGGACACCGTCCGCGGGAAGTACGCCGCCGCCGCACTCAAGGTGAAGGACGGCGATCAGTCCGGCTGCTGCGACAGCAGCTGTTGCGGTGGCAAGGCGGGCGACCCGATCACCTCCAACCTCTACCAGTCGGCGGAGACGAGCCATGTCCCCGAGGACGCGGTGCTCGCCTCGCTCGGCTGCGGCAACCCCACCGCACTCGCCGCCATCGAGCCCGGCATGACGGTGCTGGACCTGGGCAGCGGTGGCGGGATTGACGTCCTGCTCTCCGCCCGGCGGGTAGGCCCCACCGGCAAGGCCTACGGACTGGACATGACCGACGAGATGCTGGACCTGGCACGCGCCAATGCCGCCAAGGCCGGCGCCACCAACGTCGAGTTCCTCAAGGGCGAAATCGAGCAGATCCCGCTGCCCGATGCCAGCGTGGATCTCGTCATCTCCAACTGCGTCATCAACCTCTCGGGCGACAAGCCGCGGGTCCTGAAGGAAGCGTTCCGCGTGCTCCGGCCCGGAGGCCGGTTCGCGGTGTCGGACATCGTGGTGCGGGGCGAGATGCCCGCCGCCGTGCGGCGGAGCATGGAGCTCTGGGCCGGCTGCGTGGCCGGTGCGCTGGAGGAATCCGAGTACGTGCGGCTCCTCACCGAGGCGGGCTTCCAGGATGTCTCGGTCGAGCCGACCCGCATCTATGAGGCGGAAGACGCGGCGGGGCTCCTGGCAGGGAGCGGGCTGGATACCGCCACCCTCGCCAAGGAGGTGGATGGGAAGTTCATGAGTGCGTTTGTGCGCGGGGTGAAGTAGAACGAACCGCCCATCGCGCTCACGCTGCTGAAGTCCGGCGTACTGGATTCCGGCGTGCGCCGGAATGACGATGCGTCGTCACCCCCGCGCACGCGGGGGTCCTTATGTCAAGGAACAACGGGCAACATGGATTCCCGCGGGCGCGGGAATGACACACGCAGTTCCAGGTCCAGCAGGAACCGCTTCCGGTCCAGCCCGCCACCGTAGCCCACCAGCTTCCCGCCGGCGCCGATGACGCGATGGCAGGGCACGATGATCGGCAGCGGGTTGCGCCCGTTCGCCGATCCCACTTCCCGGGCGAGGCCGGGGTTGCCGAGCTCGCGAGCCAGCCCGCCGTAGGTGCGGGTCTCGCCGTAGGGGATCGCGCGGAGGAGCGCCCACACGCGGTGCTGGAACGCCGTGCCCTCCGGCGCCAGGGGAAGATCGAACTCCTGCCGCTCGCCGGCGAAGTATTCGGCCAGCTGCTCCCGCGCCGCCTCGAACCCCCGCTCCCTTCCCGCACCAGCCGCCGGGCCGGCGAGACGAGGCGCGCGGCCATCGAAGTACAATCCCGTCAGCGCCTCGCCCTCAGCCACCAGCGTCAATACGCCGACGGGCGAGTCCACCATCGTATGCCTGATCGTCATGAATCACCTCTCCAGAGATGCAGCGTCGCGTAGCTCCGCCACGGCCGCCACTGTTCCGCCATCGTTTCCGCCTGGCGCGCGGTCACGCCGCCCAGCCGTTTCCTCACGATCACGTCTTCCTTCGGAAATGCGTCGGGCCAGCGCAGCGCCCGCATCGCGATGTACTGCGCCGTCCACGCGCCGACACCCGGCAGCGCCACCAGTTGCTCGATGACCGGCTCCGGCGGCACGCCCGGCTCCAGCACCAGGTGCCCGCTGTCCATCGCCCTGGCCAGCGCGAGAATCGCCTCGGCGCGTGAACGGACGATGCCCAGCGAGGCGATGTCGCCTGCCGACGTGCGCGCCACGCGATGCGGCGCGGGCGTGAGACGGCTGAGCTCGGGAAACGGTGTATTCATCACCGCGCCGAACCGCTCCACGAACCGCGCCGCGATGGTGGTGGCCGCCTTCACGCTCACCTGCTGGCCCAGGATCGCGCGCACCGCGAGCTCGAATCCGTCGAACGCCCCGGGCACACGGAGCCCCGGATGGCGCTTCACCGCGTTCGCCAGCACCGGATCCTCGCTGAGCCGCGCACCGATCTGGTCGGGACGGGCCGAGAGGTCGAAGAGATGCTTGAGACGGGCGAGGAGCGCCGGCAGCACCGGCGTCAGCGAATGGGAAAGCTCGACCTGCAGTCCGTTCCGCCCCGGCACCCGGGTCACGCGGAGCCAGCCGGTGGCGTCGCCCAGCTGCACGGTGCGCGCGTAGCTGTCCGCCGTCACCGATTCGACGCCGGCCAGTGCACGGGCTCGCAGGAATTCGAGCAGCCCGTTCCAGTCGAACGGCGGGCGCCAGGAGAGCATCAGCCGGAGGGTGTCCGCCGCGGGAGCGGCGCCGTTGCCTGCCGCCGTCTTCCGGAACCGGGTAGGCGGCATGCGATACCGGCCGCCGAAGGCGTCATTGAAGCGGCGGAGACTGGAGAACCCGCTCGCGAATGCCACGTCGCCGATCGGCAGCACGGTCTCGGTGAGCAGCTGCTTGGCGAGCAGGAGCCGCCGGGTGAGCACCAGCTCGATGGGGGAGACGCCAAGCTCCTTCCTTACTATGCGGCGGAGCTGGCGGGCGCTCCACCCGAAGCGGGTCGCCACCGTCTCGAGCCCCGCGCCGTTGTCCAGCATCCCCTCCCCGATCCGCTGGACCAGGAGTTCCGCAACCTGGTGTCCCTGATCCACCGGGGCCTTGCCGGGGGCCAGCTCGGGACGGCACCGGAGGCAGGGACGGAACCGCGCCTGCTCCGCCGCCTCGGCGCTGGGAAAGAAGCGGCAATTGGCCTCCTTCGGCGTTCGCGCGGTGCATACCGGCCGGCAGTAGATGCCGGTCGAGGTGACACCCACGAAGAACACCCCGTCGAAACGGGCGTCCCGCGCGGCAAACGCGCGATACAATTGCGAGGACGCTGGACTCGAGACGCGAGACATGGGGACAAGCTACAGCCGGCGCCGGGGAGGCGCTGGCCATTTTCGGACATCTAGATGACGGGAAGAGAGGATTTCCCGCTTTGCATGGCTAGGGAGGGAATCGAACCCCCGACACGCGGATTTTCAGTCCGCTGCTCTACCAACTGAGCTACCTAGCCGAAGGGCGGGGAATATACTATAGAGCCCATGCGAAAAACCATTGTCCTGGCGGCCGTTCTGCTGGCCGGGTGCCGAGCCGACGCCAGACCCGGCCCGCTGCTTTCGGTCGAGCGGGACGTGGCCCCGGGAGGCACGCGCCTCCTGCTGATTCCCGCCACGGGCGCCCGCATCGGCCGGAACCTCCAGCCGACCCTGACACTCGACGACGGGACGGTCGTACGGTTCGATACCAGCGCCGTCACACCCGATTCGGCCTATTTTGCTGCGCCGCCCGCTGCCCACCTGGACCGGCCTCCTGCCGCCGTGCATGGCGTCCTCCAGGCCAGCGCCTGCCGCGCCGACGAGGCGGTCTGCCGGCTGGTGAAACTCGACATCTGACCGAGGCCCGCACCATGCGACTCTTCCCCGCCCTGCTGCTTCCGCTCGTCGTCCCCACGCTGCTGACGGCGCAGGTCCCGGGCGATCGCGGCGCCTTCGTCACCCGCCTCGGCGTGGACACGGTGGCGGTCGAGACTTTCACCCGCACCGCCACCACCCTCTCGGGCGACCGTCTCCTGCGCTCGCCGAGGGTCAGTCTTCTTCATTATGAGGCGACGCTCGGCCGGGACGGGCGCATCATCCGGCTCGAGGCATCGAGCCGTCCCGGCAACCGGCTGGACCTCCCGCCGCTCCAGTCGTCGGTGGTGGAGATCGGCACCGACAGCGCCACGGTCACCCTGAAGCAGGGAGACAGTACCCGCGCATACCGGCTGGCGGTACGCCCCGGCGCGGTGCCGATGTTCAACACCGTGAACGCGCTCTACGGGCAGATGACCCGCCAGCTCGCCGCGGCCCGGCTGGACAGCATGGACGTGGACCAGATCTTCCCGGGCGTGCTCACCGCGCAGCCGACCTATGTCGCGCGCGCGGGCCGGGACACGATGGCGATCGGCTACTTCGGCAGCCCGATCCACGCCCGCGTGGATGCCCGCGGCGATCTTCTCGGCTTGCAGGGAAGTCTCACCACCGTGAAGGTGCTGGTGACGCGCGAGCCGGACGTGAACCTGATGGGCATCGCGCGCAGCTTCGCCGCGGCGGAACTCCAGACCGGACCGGCGGGGCAGATGTCCCCACGCGACACGGCGCGCGGCACGGTGGCTGGCGCGACGATCTGGGTGGATTACGGGCGTCCGCACGTGCGGGGACGGAAGATCTTCGGCGGCATCGTGCCGTTCGGCGAGGTCTGGCGCACGGGAGCCAACGCGGCCACCCAGCTCAGCACCGACCGGCCGCTGGTCTTCGGCAGCGATACCGTGCCCGCGGGCCTCTATACGCTGTGGTCCCTGCCGACGGAATCGGGCGCGGAGCTCATCTTCAACCACCAGACGGGCCAGTGGGGCACCGATCACGATCCGGCGCAGGACTTCCTCAAGGTGACCATCGTGCAATCGGCGCTCGACACTCCGGTCGAGGCATTCAGCATCGCCGTCCGCCCCGGCACCGGCCAGGGCGGAACGCTGGTGTTCGAGTGGGACCGGACGCGGTGGGAGGTGCCGTTCAGCACGGTGCGGTGATCAGGCGGGACACGGCGATCGAGCTGGAGGCGGGCCGGTTGCCCATCCTGCCCATCCCGCCCGCCCTGCCCCATATTCCCCCGATGCTCCGCACCTCCTTCTCGAACCTGACCGTCCTGGACCACCCACTGATCCAGCACAAGGTCACCCTGCTCCGCGACAAGGGCACCAGCACGCGCGACTTCAAGCAGCTGGTGAACGAGATCGCGATGCTCATGGCCTTCGAGGTGACCAAGGACCTCCCCACCGAGCCGGTCTCCATCGAGACACCGCTGGAGCGGATGGAAGGCCGGCAGGTCGCGGGCAAG
>DASTBA010000026.1:0-6809 GCA_035712285.1 Gemmatimonadales bacterium
CCCGGCATGAAGGTGCCGGCCTTCGACCAGAAGCATGGCGGCAGCAAGTCCATGCACATGATCGCCCACGTGGTGAACCATCCGGGCGCCTGGAAGGCCGCCGACGTCGAGATGGAACAGGATCCAGGCCGCCCGTACGTCTATGTCTCCGGCTTCACCAACTTCACGACCCAGATCTACGACGTCCGGGATGAAGCCCACCCGAAGCTGGTGTACACCTGGACCATCGAAAATCCGGAACTGCACCGCGGCATCGGCGCCATGGACGGGAAGTATTTCAAGATCGGGAACCGGTACTACTACGAGCAGTCGCTGCAGTTCATGCAGGGTGGCCCCGACACCGATCTCGGTGCGATCATCTTCGACGTCACCGGACTGCCGGACGGAAGCAAGGTGAAGGAGGTCGCCCGGATCCGGTATCCCGAAGCGCCTGGCGGATTCCACAACACCTTCGCCTACAAGCACTCCGACGGCCGCGTGCTGTTGTTCGTCACCGTGAACCAGTCCAAGGCGCTGGTCTACGACCTCGGCAAGGTGGTGAGCGATACCAACTCCGCCGACTGGCTCATCGGCGCCGTGCCCAACCCGACGCCCTTCCGGCAGATCGGCGCCGGCGGCTACCACGACTTCTACGTCGGCTATGACCCCACCTCGCACCAGGACAAGTTCTATGGCGCGGGTCTCGGCGGCTATTCGGTGTGGGATGTCACGCACCCCGAAGCCCCCACGCAGCTCTTCACCATCACCGGCCTCGGCTTCGACATCGCGCACACCTTCACACCGTCGCCCGACGGGCGCTACGCCGTCACCGAGACCGAGTACGAGTACACGCCGCTCCGCATCTGGGACCTGGCGCCGGCCCAGCACGACTCCACCCAGAACCTCGACCTCGCCATCAGCGCCTGGACCGCCGACTGGCGCGACCTCTCGCACAATCACGAGGTACGCTGGCCCTATGTCTTCGTCTCCGCCTACGAGGACGGCATGCAGGTGTTCGACCTCAAGAACCCGAAGAACCCGCACACCGACGGCTGGTGGTACACCTGCGAGTGCACCCACGGCCTGGGCTTCGGCGGCAATCCCAACAACGGCTGGCAGGGCAGCAACAGCGTGGAACAGGGCGCCTTCGGCGTGGACGTGCGGAACCGGGATGGCCTGATCGCCCTCTCCGACATGCGGACCGGCCTCTGGCTCTTCCGCCTGGACGGGTTCAAGGGGTGGAACGGGCATGACTACGGCATGCCCAATATCTCCAGCGTGCAGGACTACGACCACGGGCCCGAAGGCTCCCAGCACGCGGCGGGCGGCGGGCAGTGAAGCTCGCCGTGGTTGTGGCCGGTGCGCTGATCCTCGGCCCGGCGCTCGGCCCGTACGACATCGATCTCTTTGCCACCGCGAAGGCGCCGGCCGCGCAGGGTCACGCGCGGCTGGTCTTCGCGCCGTCGCCCTTCGGCGTGGCCGTCACCGAGGATGGCCGCGCCAGCTACGATGTGCAGATCACCGCCTCGTCGCTTCCGGCTCCCGCCACACTTGGCAAGTACACCGCGTACGTCGCATGGGTTGCCTCCACCGACCTGTCGGAGTGGCAGCGCCTCGGCGTCGTCTCCAACGGTACCACCACCCTGGGCCGGGCCGAGCTCAACAAGTTCCTCCTCGTGATCACGGCCGAAGCGGACTCGGCGGCCACGGCGCATGCCGGCCCCACCGTCCTGCACGGCAACTCGCCAAGCGGGTGGCTGCAGTCCTTCCTCACGCATCCGCTCTTCCGCGGCATCGCGCAGTGATCCGGACCGCCGCCTGCGGTATCGCCGTGGCGCTGTTCGCCGCGCCTGGCGTGGCGCGCGCGCAGGACATGTCGCACGACATGCACGATATGGGCATGTCGATGCCCATCCCGATGCCGGCCGGGATGAAGATGATGCCGGGACTGGTGGGGCTGGTGCCGCCGGTCACCCCGTTCCTGCCGGGCGCCGGCCGTTCCCCTGCCGACATTCCCGAGGCCGTGCCCTCCGCCGTCCGGAAGCTGTCCGACGGCGACACGCTCGACCTGACGGCCGGGCTGGTCCGGCGCACGATCCGCGGCAAGGCGTTCGTGATGTACGGCTTCAACGGCGAGGTGCCGGGCCCGCTGATCCGCGTACCGAGGAGCGCCACCATCACGGTGCATTTCCACAACCGCATTGACCTGCCGAGCAGTGTGCACTGGCATGGCGTGCGGCTGGACAATCATTCGGACGGCGTGCCGGGGGTGACGCAGCAGGCCGTCGCGCCCGGTGGCGACTACACCTACACGGTGCACTTCCCCGACGCCGGCATCTACTGGTATCACCCGCATGTGCGGGAGGACATCGAGCAGGCGATGGGCCTCTTCGGCAACATGCTGGTGGACGATCCCGACCCGGACTACTACTCGCCGGCCAACCGGGAGCAGGCACTCATGCTGAGCGACCTGCTGGTCAACGGGGACACGCTGATCCCGTTCGGGAAGGAGACGCCGGACTTCGCATTGATGGGCCGGGTGGGCAACGTCCCGCTGGTGAACGGCGAGCCGGACTGGCGCATGACGGTGCATCGGGGTGCGGTGGTCCGGTTCTATATCACCAACGCCGCGAGCTCCCGCACCTGGAACGTCTCGTTCGGCGGGGCGCCGATGAAAGTGCTCGCCTCGGACGTGAGCCGGTTCGAGCGGGAGGAGATGGTGCCGAGCGCCGTGCTGGCGCCGGCGGAGCGCTATGTTGTGGAGGTGCGGTTCGACCGGCCGGGGCGGTATGCGCTGGTGAACCGCATCCAGGCCATCAACCATTACCAGGGAGAGTTCACGGCGGAGACCGACACCCTGGGCATGGTGACCGTGGACTCCGCGCCGGCTATGCCTGACCTGAGCAGGGAGTTCGACCAGCTCCGGACCTACGCCGCCGTGACCGCGGACATCGCGCCCTACCGGAAATGGTTCGACAAGGCGCCCGACAAGACGCTGACCCTGACAGTCAAGCCGAGCGGGCTGCCCCTGGCCACGGTGCAGTTCATGACGATCGACACCGCCTACTACGCGCCGGTGGAGTGGGTGGACGGGATGCCCGACATGAACTGGCTCTCCACGGGGAACCAGGTCCGCTGGGTTCTCCGCGACGACGCCACCGGCAAGGAGAACATGGACATTGACTGGCACGTGCCGCGGGGCACGGTGGTCAAGCTCCGTCTCGTCAACGACCCGAAGTCATTTCATCCGATGCAGCACCCGATCCACCTGCACGGCCAGCGGATGCTGGTGATCGCGCGGGACGGCGTGCCGGTGCGGAACCTTGCCTGGAAGGACACGGCGCTGATCCCGGTCGGCTCCACGGTGGATCTCCTGATTGACGCGTCGAATCCCGGCGCCTGGATGCTGCACTGTCACATCGCGGAACACCTGGGTGCCGGCATGATGGCGGTGCTGCACGTGGATCCGCCGAAGGAACCATGAACCATGCTCGACCGCTTGCGCACGAGGCTCGGTGACCTGATCCATGGTCGCCGGCCCGAAGGCTCGGTGCACCAGCGCACCATGCACGGCCTGCCGGTGACCATCCTCAATACCCGGCCCGACATTTCGACCGATTCGGTCTTCGACCGGCTCGATCTTGCCCTGCAGGTCATCCGCGATCACGCGCCGAGGCGTTACCGGCGCCTGCAGGCCGACGTGCGCGAGATGATCGTCCAGCGCTTCCCCTGCCGGGGAGCCTTCTTCCCGGAGCAGCAGGCGGTGCTCACGGAACTCACCTTCCTCGTGAATCCCGACTTCATTCCCGAGCAGATTGCGGCCTCCATCGTGCACGAGGGCACCCACGCACGGGTGGCGCGCGTGCTCCGGAGCGACGTTGCCAACCGCCGCCCGCGCGAGGAGCGGCTTTGCCGGCAGGCGGAGCTGGAGTTCGGCCTGGCGCTGCCGAACGGGGCCGCGGTGGTGGAACGCGCCCGCGCGTCGCTCGCGATGGCCGACGCCGAGGTGGCGCCCGACGTGGACTGGGACGAGGCGTGGAGAAGGGTCGGTGAGGAGCCGCGCAGGGATCACTGACCTGGAACTCGGGAGCCACGCCTGACGTTACGCTCTTGCCTCCCGGGTTCCACCCACTTCTTCGGCGATTGGAACACACCATGACGGCAAGCACCACAACCGAGACCATGCCCGAGCGCCTGCATTACGCCAGGACCTCGCCCGGCGCCTATCATGCCATGCTTGGCCTGGAGAAATACCTCCATGAGTGCGGCCTGGAGCCGGCGCTCATCCACCTCGTCAAGATGCGCGCCTCGCAGATCAACAAGTGCGCCTATTGCCTCGACATGCACTCCAAGGACCTGCGCGCCATCGGCGAGACGGAACAGCGGATCTATACCCTGGAGGCGTGGCGCGAGTGCCCCTGGTACACCGACCGCGAGCGCGCCGCCCTGGCGTGGACGGAGGCCGTGACGCTGATCGCCGACGGCCAGGCGCCCGATGCAGTGTACGAGGAGGTCCAGCCCCACTTCACCGAGAAGGAGCTGGCCGATCTCACTGTGGCCATCGCGACGATCAACGTCTGGAACCGGCTGTCCATCGCCGGGCGGAGCACGCCGGGGACGTACGAGGTCAATCGCAAGTCGTGAGTCGTGAGTCGTGGGTCGTAGGTCGTAGGTCGTGCGACTCACAACGTACGACCTACGACTCCCGCCGGAGCGCTTTCTCCAGCCGCTGCCTCACCTCCGGCCACTCGTGGTCCAGGATGCTGAAGTAGATCGTGTCGCGCCGGTGGCCGTCCCGCAGGATGGCCTTGGAGCGGAAGATGCCTTCCTCCCGGGCGCCGAGGCGCAGGATGGCGGCGCGGGAGCGGGTGTTCCGCACGTCGGTCTTGAATTCCACGCGGATGGCACCCAGCGTCTCGAAGGCGTGGGCGAGCAGCAGCAGCTTGCATTCGGTGTTGACCGCGGTGCGCCAGAAATCGGGGTGATACCAGGTCCAGCCGATTTCCAGCCCGCGATCCGCCCGGGCGATGTTGGCGAACCGGGTCGATCCGATGATCCGGTCCTGTTCGAGGTGCCGCACCGCGAACGGCAGCGAGCGCCCTTCCGCCTGCTCGGCGAGCGCCACGCGGATGTACCGCTCGGTGGCCTCCGGCGTCGCCGCATCGGTGACGGCCCACTCCCAGATCCGCGGATCCGCACCGGCCTGGACGAGCGCCTCCAGGTGCTCCAGCGCGAGCGGCTCCAGCCGCACCACATGGCCGGCGAGGGTGACCGGTGCCGGGGCGAACGTTTCGTTCATGGGCAGGATCATACACGGGGCGGACAAGGCGGACAGGGCGGACAAGACGGTCCTGCCCGTCCCGTCCGCCCTGTCCGCCCCGTCCGACCTACTTGAGGAACAGCAGCTCCCGGTACGTCGGCACCGGCCAGAGCTCGGCGGCGGTGTGGACCTCGAGCTGATCGGCGATTGAGCGGAGTTCGTCCATCGCCGGCTTGAGCTTCCGGGCCACCTGCTCCGCGTGCGCCTCCGGCTCGCCGTCCCCGTGCGCCACGAGCTTCTCCAGCTTCGCGATCGCGGCGCGGAAGCCGGCCACCAGCGCCACGAACTCGGCGAGCGCCTTCTTCTCCTCCTTGCACGCCACGTCCGCCGACTCGGTGGCGGCCACCGTCTCCGCCATCAGGGTCTGGTGCTGCAGCGCCGCCGGCAGGATCATCGAGCGGGCCATCGCCACCATGGTCTCCGCCTCGATGGCCATCTGCTTCACGTACTTCTCCACCGCGATGTGCCAGCGGCTCTCCACCTCCGCCTTCGAGAGCACGCCATACTTCTCGAAGAGGGTGACCGTCTTCCGCGCCTTGAGCACCGGGAAGGCGGCCACCGAGTCCTTGAGGGTCGGGAGCCCGCGCCGCTCGGCCTCCTTGTGCCACGCCTCCGAGTAGCCGTCGCCGTCGAAGATCACCCGCTTGTGCGCCTTCAGCACCTTCTTGAGCACGGTGAGCACCGCTTCCTGCTGCTTCGCCGCACTGGGCCGTCGGCCGGCCGCCTGCTCCAGCTCGCCCGCGAGGTAGTCCAGCGACTCGGCCACGATGGTGTTGAGCACGGTGGCCGGCCACGCGATGCTCTGCGACGAGCCCACGGCGCGAAACTCGAACTTGTTGCCGGTGAACGCGAACGGCGACGTGCGGTTGCGGTCCCCCGAATGGCGCGGCAGCTGCGGGAGGGTGCGGGCGCCGAGCTGGAGCGTGCCGCCCTGCAGCGTCCGCCTGGGCGAGCCCTTCTCCACCTGGTCGAGAATGTCCCCCAGCATGTCGCCCAGGAAGATGGAGATGATGGCCGGTGGTGCCTCGTTGGCGCCGAGGCGGTGATCGTTCGCCGCGGAGGCGATGATCGCGCGGAGCAGGTCGGCGTGCAGGTCCACCGCGCGGATCACGGCGCAGAGGAAGACCAGGAACTGCATGTTGGTGTGGGTGGCGTCCTGCGGATCGAGCAGGTTGACGCCGCTGTCGGTGGAGATGGACCAGTTGACGTGCTTGCCGGAGCCGTTCACCCCGGCGAACGGCTTCTCGTGCAGCAGCGCCTTGAGCCCGTGCATCGGCGCCACCCGCTTGATCGTCTCCATGAGGATCATCTGGTGGTCGGAGGCCACGTGGGCCGTCTCGAACAGCGGGGCGATCTCGTACTGGCCCGGCGCCACCTCGTTGTGGCGGGTCTTGACCGGCACGCCGACGCGGTAGAGCTCCAGCTCCACGTCCGCCATGAAGGCCAGCACCCGCTGCGGAATGGTGCCGAAGTAGTGATCCTCGAGCTGCTGTCCCTTGGGCGGCTTGGC
>DASTBA010000027.1:0-13328 GCA_035712285.1 Gemmatimonadales bacterium
GTAGGGGCAGAGCCATGGCTCTGCCCCTACCGTCCACCCGTCACACGACGATATTGACCAACCGATCCTGCACGTAGATCACCTTCCTCGGCGCCGCATCGCCGACGAAACGGCGAGTGGTCTCGTCCGCCAGTGCCGCCGCCAGCACCGTGTCCTGCCCGCTGCCGCGCGGCACCGTGACCCGCGAGCGGGTCTTCCCGCTCACCTGCACCGCCACCTCCACGCTGTCCTCCACCGCAAGTGACGCGTCCCACTCGGGCCAGCGCTCGTCGAACACCGTGGTGCCGTGCCCCAGCCGCTCCCAGCATTCCTCGGCGAAGTGCGGCGCGAACGGCGCCAGCATCACGATCATGTCCTCCACCACCCGCCGGTCGGCGCACTGCGCTTCCCGCATGGTGTTGAGCAGCTCCATGCAGGCGGCGATGGCGGTGTTGTAGCGCAGCTGCTCCAGCCCCTCGTGCGCCCGCATGAGGGTCTGGTGCCACTTCATCTCCACCGCGCGCGGCACGTCCCGGAGCAGGTCGTCCCCAGCCGCCTCGTCCACCAGCTGCCAGACCTTGTCGAGGAAGCGCCTCGGGCCGCTGATTCCCTCGTCGCGGAAATCACCGCCCTCCTGGAAGGGCCCCAGGAACATCAGGTACATCCGGAAGGTGTCGGCGCCCCACTTCGCGATGTACTCGTCAGGAATGACGACGTTGCCCCGCGACTTGGACATCTTGGCCCCGTCCTTCACGATGAGCCCGTGCGCACGGAACTTCGCGAACGGCTCGTCGAACGTCACGTGGCCGAGCTCGTGCAGCACCATCGCGATGAAGCGGGAATAGAGCAGGTGCAGCACGGCGTGCTCGTTGCCGCCGATGTACGACGTGACCGGGCACCAGCGCGCGGTGCGGCCCCGGTCGAACGGCCGGTCGTCGAACTCGGTGCTCGGATAGCGGAGGTAGTACCACGCCGAATCCAGGAACGTGTCCGAGACATCGGTCTCGCGCCGCGCCCGCGCGCCGCACCCGGGGCAGTCCACGTAGTACCACTCCTCGTGCCGGGCCAGCGGCGAGATGCCGCTGTCGTCGGGACGGAAGTTCTCGATGAACGGCAGCTCCACCGGCAGGTCCTTCTCGGGCACCGGCACGGCACCGCACTTGTCGCAGTAGATGATCGGGATCGGCGGACCCCAGTACCGCTGGCGCGAGATGCACCAGTCGTGCAGCCGGTACTGCACCACGCCCCGGCCCGAGCCGGAACTCTCCAGCCACCGGATGATGCGGTGCAGCCCCTCGTCCGCCGGCAGGCCGCTGAACTCGCCGGAGTCCACCAGCACGCCCTGGTCATTGATGACGGTGACGATGGGCAGCTCGAACTTCCGCGCGAACTCCTCGTCCCGCTCGTCATGGGCCGGCACCGCCATGATGGCGCCGGTGCCGTATTCCATCAGCACGTAATCCGCCACCCAGACGGGAATGCGCCGCCCGGTGGCGGGGTTCCGGGCAAAGGCGCCGGTGAAGACCCCCGTCTTGTCCCGGTCGCCCACCTTGCGGGAGACCAGGTCCTTCGCCGCTGCCGCCGCCCGATAGGCGTCCACCACCTCGCGCTGGCCCGGCGTGGTGATCTCGCCCACCAGCGGATGCTCCGGTGCCAGCACCATGAACGTGGCGCCGAAGAGCGTATCCGGCCGGGTGGTGAAGACCCGGATGCTCCGGTCGTGGTCCACCTGGAAGTCGATCTCGGCGCCGTCCGACCGCCCGATCCAGTTCCGCTGCGCGGTGGTGGTGGTCTCCGACCAGTCCATCTGCGACTTGTCGTCGAGATCATCGAGCAGCCGGCCGGCGTAGTCGCTGATGCGGAAGAACCACTGCTCCAGCGTGCGGGTCTCCACCGGCGTGTCACAGCGCTCGCAGCGCCCGCCGATCACCTGCTCGTTGGCGAGTACCGTCTTGTCGAAGGGGCACCAGTTGACCGGCGCCGCCTTCTTGTACGCCTTCCCCGCCTTGAACAACTGCAGGAAGAGCCACTGGGTCCACTTGTAGTAGCCCGGATCGGTGGTGGACAGCTCGTGGCGCCAGTCGAACATGCCGCCGATGCGGGTGAGCTGGCGGCGGAAATTGGCGATGTTCTGCGGGATGAGCCGCGCCGGGTGGGTGCCCACCTTGAGCGCGAAGTTCTCGCTGTGGATGCCGAAGGCGTCGAACCCGATCGGCTCGAAGACGGTGTGCCCCTGCAGCCGCTTGAAGCGGCCGTACACGTCGGCGCCGGTGAAGGCGAACATGTTCCCGACGTGCAGCCCTTCCGCCGACGGGTACGGGAACATCATGAGGTTGTAGAACGGCCGCTCCCCCTCGTCGAGGTCGGGCTCGTTGGTGCGGCGCTCGGCCCAGCGGCGCTGCCACCTGGCTTCGACGAGATCGGGCTGGTAGGTGCGGTCGTCGGGTCGGGAAGAATCGGTCATCGGGCGGATGCAGTTCCGGCAGAGGCGGCAGTGCGTTCAGGAACGGGGTAATGTAGGGGGGCCGGGAAGGCCCCGCCACGCAGGGCGCTTGCCCGCCCTCGCCCCGGGCTCCTAGCTTCCGGGCACCCCGATGCCGACTGACGCACGCCGGAGACGCATGGCCACCGACACGCGACGCCTCACCCCCTCGCTGCATCTCGCCGGCGCCCTGGTTCTGCTCATCCTGACCGGCGCCGTCGCCGCCATCCTCTGGTGGGTCACCGGCTCGGCGTCGCCCCGGACCCTGGTGCCCGGCACACTGGCGTTTCTCATCCTGGCGACCATCGTCTACCTCGCGGTTGCCGGCTGGGCCCGCCGGCGCCTGATCCGCCCGCTGGAGGCGACCGAACGGGTGGCGGCCCGCGTGGCGCGCGGGGACCTCACCGCTGGTGACCTGCTCGAGGCGGACCCCGCCCTGCTCCGGTCCGGGCTGGGCCAGAGCGTGCACGCCATGGTGCAATCCCTCCGCGCCCTGACCAGCACCATCCACGGCACCTCCGCCGACGCCGCGGCGATGGCGCAGCAGATCGCCGCTTCCACCGAACAGATGTCCGCCTCCACGCAGGAGGTGGCGGGCACCACCGGCGACCTCACCGAGCGCGCCAACCAGCAGGCGCAGATCGTGCGCGTGGCCGCGGACGATGCCGGCCGCATCCTCGATATCTCCAAGGAACTGGCGACCGGCGCCGTGCAGGCCGCAGAGCGGAACGGCGCGCTGGCCCGGGCGGCGCGGGCGCACCGCCAGCGGCTGGAGGCGAGCACCGCCGAACTGGCGCGCCTGGCGGAGGACGTGGAGCACGGCGCCGTGGAGGCGGAAGCACTGGCGGCGGCATCGGCCGAGATCGAGAAGTTCGTCACCCAGACCAAGGCGATCGCCAAGCAGACGCACATGCTGGCGCTCAACGCCTCGATCGAGGCGGCACGGGCCGGCGAGGAAGGCAAGGGATTCAGCGTCGTGGCGGAGGAAGTGCGGAAGCTCGCGGCCCAGGCGGCGCAGGCCGCGACGTCCACCAGCGAGACGGTGCAGGCGGTCCTGGACCGGGTCGCCACCGCGCGGGAGCGGCTGCTCCGGCTGGGCCAGGGCGGGCTCGCGGCGCGCGAGGCGGCGCACGCCGCCGCCGATGGCCTCCTCACCGTTGCGCAGGAGGCCGAGGAAAATGATCAGTGGACCCAGCGGATCGCCGCCTCGTCGGACCAGGTGCGGGACCTGATCGAGGGCATCGCCGGGCGGATGCGGGAGGTTTCAGCTGGAACCGAGGACTACGCCGCAGCCGCGGAGGAGATTGCGGCGGCGGCGCAGGAGCTGAATGCTTCCACCCAGGAGATTTCCTCGTCCGCCGGCCACCTGGCGGACGCGGCGGAGAAGCTCACCGGCGCGGTGGGCGGATTTCACCTCACCTGACCAGCTGACGCGCCCCTCCCTGGCGCGAGGAGTTCCCCATGAGCCGCGGCCGCCTGCTTGTCGCCCTGGTCATCGCCCTGATCACCGTCCTGGCGTACTACGCGAAGTCCACCACCAATCCGGTGACCGGCGAGACGCAGCACGTCGGCGACATCACCCCGGAACAGGAGGTCGCGCTCGGCCTCCAGGCCGCGCCCGACATGGCGGCACAATACGGCGGCGTCGCGAACGACCCCGCCGGCACCCGGAAGGTGAATGACGTCTGCGCGCGGATCATCTCGCGGAGCAAGGCGCAGGGAGCCTCGTCGGAGTATCGCTTCGAGTGCCACCTGCTGGCGGATCCGAACACCGTGAACGCCTTCGCGCTGCCGGGCGGCCAGGTGTTCATCACCGAGGGGCTCCTCACCAGGCTCACGACCGAGGGGCAGCTGGCGGGGGTGCTGGGGCACGAGATCGGCCACGTGGTGGCACGGCACGGGGCCCAGCAGATGGCCAAGGCGCAGCTCACCCAGGGCCTCACCGGCGCCGCGGTGCTCGCCGCCTACGACCCGAACAATCCGTCATCGCAGCGGAACGCGGCGGTGATCGCGATGATCGGCCAGCTGGTGAACATGAAGTTCGGGCGGAACGACGAGCTGCAGGCGGACAAGCTGGGCGTGCAGTTCGAGAGCGAGGCGGGCTACGACCCGCGGGCGATGATCGGCGTGATGAAGATCCTCGACGCGGAAGCGGGCGGGAACAATCCCCCCGAGTTCTTCAGCACCCACCCGAATCCGGAGAACCGGATCCCGCGCATCCAGCAGGAGATTGACGCGCTGTATCCGAACGGGGTTCCGTCGGGCCTGGAGCCGTGACTCCATGAGGAACTGAGGCGAGCGAGTCGAGGCCGGCGCGTTCGGCCTGGGCGGCGTCGAGCAGGCCCTCCAGCGTGACGGTGTGCACCGTACCTGCCCCGAGCGGCTCGAGGCGGTCGGAGTAATGCAGTCCCGCATCGAAGGTGTCGGTGCGCCACTGGTCCGACGTGGAGACGCCCATCGCCGCCAGGCCGAGCAGCAGTGCCACGATGCGCCGGCGTCGCGGCGTCATGCGGGTGGCGGCGGCGAGGTGAAGCCCGAAGAACGCCGCACCGATCAGCATCGCGCCGGCGGCCTGCGCCCAGCGGCGCGCCCCCGTGTCCGGCCACGCGAACTCCGCGACGTTCATCAGCATGCCGAAGCTGGCCAGCACCATGATCGCGACCGAGCCGATCGCGAGATGGGTGAGGTAGCGTGCCTGGCCCTCCGCCGCGCGGCCGATCATCGCCCAGATCCCCGCCCACACCGCCAGCCCGATCAGCACCGCCATCGCCCCGCCGACGGCGGTGGACCAGCCCGCGTCGTTGTATTCCGCGAGCCAGATGAAGCCGCCGAGCAGCGTCACTGCGAGGCCCACCACGGTCCATGCCGCGGCCGGCTGGCGCACCGTGCGAAGGAACCGGTTCTCTCCCGCCAGCGGCACGGCACCCGCCACCGGATGGGTGAGGTCGACGATCCGGAGCACCGTCTCGCCGATGCGGGCGGTGGCCCCGGACGGCAGGCGGAGGCGTGCAACGCGACCGCCGCGGAGCCCGTCCACCACCCCGTTGACGCTGTGCATGTCCTCCAGCGCCGGCACGCCGTCGGGATCCATCACCAGCATCGCGTGATGGGGGTCCACGTAGCGGTCATCGAGGATGATGTCGTTGTCGGGCGCGCGGCCGATCGCCGCCGGGAACTCCCCGACGCGATGCCGCGCCCGGAGCCGCAGGCGGCGATCCCGGACCTCCAGCAGGATCACCGGGTCCACGTGATGCTCTCGAGGAATCGCCGCGCCACCGCTTCCGCATTCTCGTAGCTCACCCCGGCCAGCGAGAGGGTGGTGACGAGCCCCTGGTCGCCGGTGCCGATGGCGGCGGCGCGCACCACCACGTCGTACAACCCTTCCATCTTGCGGTAGCGCCGGGCGCAGAAGGCGGTGCGAAGCACCCGCCGTTCGCGTTCCACGTTCCGGGTGACGCACCGGTAGCTGGTGACGGCGTGTTCGTCGCCGTCCAGCGGCGCGTCGCCGGCCGAGAACTCGTTCCGGTAGAGTGCCGCGAACTGGAACCGGTTGAGCGTCCGGTTGGAGATCACCCGGTGCGACATCTGCGCGATCCCCGACTGCTGGTCCTCCGAGAGGTAGAGCACGTCGTCGGTGGAGCACTCGTGGTTCACCGTCTCGTAGGCACGGTCCGGATCCCGGTTGGCGTCCGCCCAGCACTTGAAGAACGGTGCCGGCGCCGTGGGCACCGTGAAGCGGCCGATGGTGACCGTACGAATGGGGTCCTGGAAGACGGTCCGGAGGTAGGCGTCCTGGTGGGCCAGGATCTGCTTTCCCGCCTCCGCCACGAAGTCCGCCGGCGGCGTGAAGCCGGCCTCCCGCGCCCGCCGGTAGAGCGCGAGCGCCTGGCTCACCGGAACGAGGAAGCTGACTTCGTTCTGGTCGGTGGAGACGTTGATGCCGATCACCGCGCCCAGCGCGGTGATGGCGGGGCCGCCGCTCATCCCCGGGTTGAGGGCGCCGGTGAAATGGATCTTGGGGTAGAGACTGTGCTCGAGGAGCCCGTTGTAGGTGCCCTCGACGATGCTGAGTCCCAGGTCGAGCGGATGGCCGAGGGAGAAGAGCCGGTCGCCCTGCTCCGGCGTGGCGTCGGCGAGGGCGAACCAGTGCGCCGGCGGGCGCGACGCCCGCACCAGCGCGAGATCATGCACCACGTCGATCGCGAGCAGCGTGACGCCCAGGGTGTCGCCCGAGGTGGCGAGAATGCGGGCGCGGTACCGCTCGGGGTCGTTCACCACCTGGGCCACGACGTGATAATTGGTGATCACGTCGCCGTCGGCCGAGACGTAGAACCCCGAGCCCAGCGTGGACTTGGCGGCGGAGCCGGATTCGGCGATCTCGATCTTCACCACGCGGTCGCCGTACTGCCGGAACACGGCGGCACTGCCGGGCGCCGGTTCCTGGGCGACGAGCGGCGGCACCGCGCCGCCCATGACGAGCGCGGTCAGCAGCACCGCGAATGGGCGCGGAGGAAAAGGCAACGGGCCTCGGCGATATCTGGAGCGGGACACCGGCGGATGGCCAAGAGTAACGCCCCGCCGCCCCGTGCGCGAGAGCGGCTATCTTTGCCCCATGAGCAGGCCTTCGACACGCATGCGGGTGCTGCGCGCCGCCTTCAGTACGCTGGGCCCGGTGGCGCCGGCCTGGGCGGCGCGCTGCGCCGGCCATCTGTTCCGGCGGCCGCCCCGGCGGGCCGCGCGCGCAGAGGAGGTCCGGTTCCTGGCGTCCGGCGTCCCCTTCCGGATTCCGCACGGCGCGGGATCGCTGGCGGCGTGGCAGTGGGGCACCACCGGCCCGCTCACGATCCTGGTGCACGGCTGGGGCAGCCGGGCCGGCCGCTGGCATGCACTCGCACCGCTGCTGGCCGAAGACGGCTTCCGTGTGCTCGCCTATGACGCGCCGGCCCATGGGGCATCATCGGGCGATCTCGCTTCCCTGCCCCAGTTCGTCCGCGCGCTGGAGACCGTGGTGGCCCATGTCGCGGAGCCGCCCATGCTGCTCATCGGCCACTCGCTCGGCGGGTCGGCGGTGGCCATGGCGATGCTGCGGGGCGTCGCGGCGGAGCGCGCTGTGCTGCTCAGTGTGCCGGCCGAACAGCGCGTCTTTGCCGAGCGCTTCGCGGACGCCCTGGCACTGCCCGAGAGCGTCCGCGGCATGATGTCCTCCCAGCTGGAGGCCCGCTTCGGCTTCACCTGGGAGGATTTCCGCCTGCCGGATCTCGTGGGACAGCTGGATGCTCCCGCGCTCATCATTCATGACCGGCAGGATCCCGACGTGGCGTTCGAGAGCGCGGAGCGGATCCGGGACGCCTGGCCCGGCTCGGAGCTGCTCGCCACCAGCGGGCTCGGCCACAGCGGCGTGCTCAACGATCCGGCGGTGACGCGGCGCATCCGGGAGTTCGCAGGTGCCGGCCGGTGATCCTGATGGATCGCGAGAACCTGCTGGCCCGGGGCTGGTCGCATGTGGTCTCGCTGGAGAACAGCGTCGCCGAGCTCGAGGCGTTCCGGATCGAGGTGGGAGCGCCGCCGCCGGCCCTGCAGATTGACAACCCCGACTGGCCCCACCTCGACCTCAAGGGCTATCCGCGGACCCTGGCGCTCGCCCGGCCCGGCGTGATGGTCTTCGAGACCACCCGGGAGCTCATCCGTTACGTGCATCGCCAGCGCGGGATAACTTCCTGACCATGCTGCAGCTCATCCTCAATGCGGACCTCTTCAGTCCGAGGCCGCAGGGACACCGGCATATCCTCGTGGCGGAGGGCCGGATCGCCTGGATCGGCACCGAACCCCCCGATATCCGCGGGGTGCCGGTGGACCGGGTGGATGCCGAAGGGCGCATCGTCATCCCGGGCCTGGTGGACGGCCACGTTCACGTCACCGGCGGTGGTGGCGAGGCGGGGCCGGAGACCCGCGTTCCGGCGCTTCCCGTCAGCCGGTTCACGACCGCCGGCATCACCACGGTCATCGGACTCCTGGGCACCGACGACACCATCCGCACCCCCGCCGAGGTGGTGGCGACGGTTCTCGGCCTCCGGCGCAGCGGAATCTCCGCCTGGTGCCTGACCGGCGGCTACCATCTCCCGCCCGCCACCGTCACCGGGAGCGTGCGATCCGATCTCGCCCTGCTGGAGCCGGTGCTCGGCGTGGGCGAGGTGGCGGTGAGCGACCACCGCTCCAGCCAGCCCACCCTGGAGGATCTCCTCCGGGTCGCCGCCGATGCCCACGTGGGCGGACTCATCGGCGGCAAGGCGGGCGTGCTGCATCTCCACATGGGCGACGGTCCCCGCGGCCTCGACCTCGTGCGGCGGGCCATCGCGGAGAGCGAACTTCCGGCGGCCGTCTTCAATCCCACACACGTCAATCGCCGGCGCGCACTCCTCGAGGAAGCCATCGCGCTCGCGCGGAGCGGCTCGGTGGTGGACGCCACCGCCTTCCCGGTGGAGGAGCACGAGGACGCGTGGAGCGCGGAGGAATCGCTGGTGCGCTACCTCGACAGCGGCGCGCCGGCGGAACGGCTGACCGTGAGCAGCGACGCCGGCGGCTGCCTGCCGGTGTTCGATGCGCAGGGACGCGTCGCCGCCATGGACACAGGCCGGCCCGGTGCATTGCTCGGTGCGCTGCATGCCGCGACCTCCGCCGGCGTGCCGCTGGAACGGGCGCTGCCGGCGTTCACCGCGAATCCGGCGGGACACTGGAGACTTGACCGCAAGGGGAGACTGGATGCCGGCATGGACGCGGACCTCGTGATGCTCGACGATCAGGGCGGTGCCCGGGACGTGATGGCCCTCGGCCGCTGGCACGTGCGGGACGGCAAGGCCATCGTGCGCGGCCCGCTGGAAGAACCGGCATGACGGCTTCCGAGCGGAACCACCGCCGGGGACCGGGATGCGGCCACGTGATCCCGGTGGGCGGTGCGGAAGAGAAGGTGGGCGCCAGCATGATTCTCCGCCGCTTCACGGCGCTCGCCGGCGGGGACCAGGCGGTGATCGCGATCCTCCCCACCGCATCCGAGGTCACCGACACCGGCGACAAGTATGCCCGGCTCTTCAGCGAATTCGGCGCGCGGAAGACGTCGGTCATCCCCATCACCACGCGGACCGACGCCAACAACCCCGAGGTGGTGAGCGCGCTGGACGACGCCACCGGCATCTTCCTCACCGGCGGCAACCAGCTGCGGCTCGGCACCATGGTGGGCGGCACCGACCTCGCGCGCGCCATCCGGGCGCGGAACCACGCCGGTGCGCACGTAGCCGGCACCAGCGCCGGCGCGGCGTTCCTCTGCGAACACATGATCGCCTTCGGCGAGGAAGGCGCGTCGCCGCTCGCCGGCAGCGTCACCCTCGCCCCCGGGCTGGGCCTCACCAACGCCGTCATCATTGACCAGCATTTCCGCCAGCGGGACCGGCTCGGCCGCCTGCTCACCGCGCTGGGCTACAACCCCTTCGCGGTGGGACTCGGGCTCGACGAGAACACCGCGGCGTTCATCGGGCCGGACAACGTCGCGGAGGTGGTGGGCAGCGGCGCCATCACGGTGGTGGATCCCTCGGAGCTCGAGTTCAGCTCGATGGCCCGCGTGCGGCGCAACGACCCGGTCTGCCTGATCGGGCTCCGGCTTCACATCCTGGACCATGGCAGTACGTTCGACCTGAATACCCGCAAGGCGACTCCGCCGCCGGAGATCGCCGAGCGCGCCTGAACCCCGCGGGGTCATCATGCGGATCATCGATCGCGCCGTCTATGTGGGGCCAAGTCTCTACGCCCACTTCCCCGTCATCCGTCTCGACGTGGACCTGGGAGAGCTGGAGCACTGGCCCACCGCCCGCCTCGGCGCCCCGTTCATTGACGGCCTCCTCGCCGCGCTGCCGGGGCTCGAGGAGCACGGCTGCTCCTTCGGCGAGCCGGGCGGCTTCATCCGCCGCATGCGCGAGGGCGAGGGCACCTGGCTCGGGCACGTGCTGGAGCATGTCGCCATCGAGCTGCAGAACGTGGCCGGGCATCATATCACCTTCGGCAAGACCCGGTCGCTCGACGTGCCGGGCACCTACTGGATCGTCTACCAGTACGACCAGCGCGAGGTGGGACTCGAGGCCGGCGCGCTCGGGCTGCAGCTGCTGCACAGCCTCCTGCCACCCGAGCTCCGGCTCGAGGGGTCGGTGCCGCCCGGTTTCGACTTCGCCGCCCTCCGCGACGAGTTCATCCGCTACACCCAGCGCCACGCGCTCGGGCCCAGCACGGCCGCGCTGGTGCAGGCCGCCGCCGACCGCGGCATTCCCTTCCTGCGGATGGGCACCAACAGCCTCATCCAGCTGGGGCACGGGCGCTACCAGCGCAGGGTGCAGGCGACGGTCACGAGCCAGACGTCACACATTGCGGTGGAGCTCGCCTCCGACAAGGAAGAGACCAACCGCATCCTCGCGAGCCTCGGCCTGCCGGTGCCGCGGCAGGAGCTGGTGCAGTCGGAGAGCGCCGCCGCCGCGTCCGCCCGCCGGATCGGGTATCCCGTCGTGGTGAAGCCGTACAATGCCAACCACGGCCGCGGTATCTCCATCCACCTGACCAACGACGACGATGTGCGGAAGGCCTTTCACGTGGCGCGGGAGCACAGCCGGAGCGTGATCGTCGAGAGCTTCGTGAGCGGGCTGGACCACCGCATGCTGGTCATCAACGGCGCGCTGGTGGCGGTTTCCCAGCGGCAGCCGGGACATGTGACGGGCGACGGCCAGCACACCATCGCGGAGCTGGTGGAGATCGTCAACGCCGACCCGCGCCGGGGCATCGGGCACGAGAAGGTGCTCACGCGCCTCGAGTTCGACGTGCAGGCGGAGGCGATGCTCGCCAAGAAGGGATACACGCGCGACACGGTGCCGCCCGCGGGCGAGGCGGTCTATCTCCGCTCGACGGGCAACCTCTCCACCGGCGGCACCGCCACCGACATGACCGACACGACCCACCCCGACAACGCCGACATGGCGATCCGCGCGGTGCAGGCGGTGGGGCTCGACGTGGGCGGCGTGGACTTCCTCACCGGCGACATCACCCGCTCCTACAAGGAAGTGGGCGGCGCCGTCGTGGAGGTGAACGCGGCGCCGGGCTTCCGCATGCACATGGCGCCGAGCGAGGGAAAGCCGAGGGACGTGGCGGGGCCGGTGATCGAGATGCTGTTCCCGCCGGGATCGCCCAGCACCATCCCGATCGCGGCGGTGACCGGCACCAACGGCAAGACCACCACCGCGCGCATGCTGGCGCACATCCTCAAGCTCGCCGGGCATCATGTGGGCCTCACCAGCACCGATGGCGTGTACATCGACGGCCAGCGCACGGTGGCGGGGGACATGACCGGCCCGGTGGCGACGCGCATGGTGCTGGGCGATCCGTTCGTGGACGTGGCGGTGCTGGAAGTAGCCCGCGGCGGGCTGCTGCGCGCCGGCCTGGGCGTCCGGCATGTGGACGTGGGCGCGGTACTCAACGTGAGCGAGGACCACCTCGGTCTCCGGGGCATCCACACGGTGCAGGACCTGGCCCGGGTCAAGCGCATCATCGTGGAAGTGGCGCGGGACTCCGCCATCCTCAACGCCGACGACCCGCACTGCCTCAAGATGGCCGACCACACCCAGGCGAAGCACCTCTGCTACGTCACGATGAATCCCGGCCACGAGCTGGTGCGGGAGCACATCCAGGCGGGCGGGCGCGGCTGCGTGCTCGAGGCGGGGATGACCGGCCGGATGATCACCCTCTACGACCACGGCGCGCACATCCCGCTGCTGCCGGCACACCTGATCCCGGCGACGCTGGACGGCCGGGCGATGCACAACGTGCAGAACGCGATGTTCGCCGCGGCGATGGCGTTCGCCCTGGGGCTCAAGCTCGAGAACATCCGCCACGGGCTCCAGACCTTCGACACCACCTTCTTCCAGGCACCGGGCCGCGGCAACGTCTTCGACGAGCATCCATTCAAGGCGATCCTCGACTACGGTCACAATCCGGCGGCGGTCAATGCCATGGTGCAGTTCGTGGAGCGTATGGGATCCGGCGGCCGCCGCATCGTGGTGCTGTCGGCGCCGGGAGACCGGCGGGACGAGGATGTCGCCGCAATCGCAAGGGCGGTGGCGGGCTACTTCGATCACTATATCTGCCGGAGAGACGACCATCCGCGCGGCCGGAAGCCGGACGAGATTCCCAGGCTGCTGAAGACGTCGCTCCTCGCGGCGGGCGTGCCGGAGGAAGAAGTTTCGGTGATCGTGGACGAGCAGGAGGCGCTGCAGGCAGCGCTCGGCGAGGCGCGCCCGGGCGACCTGCTCCTCGTCTTCGGCGACAACATCCAGCGCTGCTGGGACCAGATCGTGAGCTTCCGGCCGGCGGAGACCGAGCGACGCGCGGTGCGGCGCCCGGTGGCGGGGGATGGGGCCGCCGCGCCGGCGAGCGTGGCGCCGGACTTTTCGCCGGGCGAGAGCGCGCTGGCGCAGCCGCTGGTGCGGGACGTGCGCGGTGTGCGGATCGCGCGGGAAGTGGAGCTGGAAGACTGAGCGACCAGCCCGAGGCCCGGCGCCTCACCGGGCCCAACCTGCTCGATGATCGCACCGGTGCCGCACTGGACGTGGCGCTCGGCGGAGGGGACGACCGGCTGCCGGCGCTCTGGCAGGATGAGGCCAGCCGGCTGCTCCGCGAGGTGGGCTGGGGCGCGGAGCGTACCCATGTGCGCCGCTTCCCCGGCGGCGCGAGCCTTGTGCTCACGGCGCCCGTGGATGCGCTCTACGCGGCCACCGACCTGGCGGACGCGGCCTGGGCGGCGGCACTGGCACGAGCAGGCGGCGCGGCGCCCGAACCGGAA
>DASTBA010000028.1:0-2559 GCA_035712285.1 Gemmatimonadales bacterium
GCGTTGAAGAAATCGTACGGCTGCGGGTGCCGGCCGGCCCACTGCCGGCCGTACTGGCGGAGTGCCTGCTGGAACCGGTCCTTCCCCGCCATTCCGCGGAGGGCGGCGAGCACCTGCGCCGTCTTGTCGTAGTACATCACGTTGTAGAGATCGCCGGGGTAGGCGTCGCCGGGGAGCATGAGCGATGGCTCGCGCCCCTCGCGGGCGGCGCGGAGGTAGAGGCGTCGCTGCCCCTGCTCGGTGTCGGCGGGCCGCCCCCCGCTGCGGGGTTCGCCGTACAGCACCCGGAGTCCCTGGGCCTCGTCATACTGGGTCAGCCCCTCGTCCATCCACGGGAAGCGGGTCTCGTTGGAGCCGACCTGCATCGGGAACCACATGTGGCCGGTCTCGTGCATCAGGTCGCCGGCCAGCGACAGCGTGTCGGCCCACGGCTGCATCAGCGTCAGCATCGGGTATTCCATCCCGCCGCTCGTCAGCACCCCTTCCATCGAGGACATCGCGGGCCACGGATAGGGCCAGAGGTACGCCGACATCTGCTCGATGGCGTCGCGGGTGAAGCGCGCGCCGCCGGTGGCCCATGCGGCGGCGGCATCGGTGAGCCGGAAGTAGCTGTTGATGGCCACCGTGTCGGGGGCGGCTGAGCCGTCGTGGCGCACCAGCGCGCGGGTGGCGTCCCAGGCGTACTGGTCGCTCGTGCCCCAGGCAAAGTCGCGCACGCTGGTGGCGGTGTAGTGCCAGGTCACGTGGCTCTTCCCCTTCGCGAAGACGCTGGCGACGGCCTTGCCGGGGGTCAGAATCCGGATCACCCGGCCGCTGGCGCGCGCGGCGGCCAGGCTGTCGCGGGTCGCGGCCGAGAGGACTTCACCAGGATTCTGCAGCGTGCCGGTGGCGCCAACCACCCAGTTGCGGGGCACGGTGACGTGCACGTCGTAGTCGGCGGGATCCATGTAGAACTCGGCGCCGAGGAGATAGGGATCGGCCACCCAGCCGTCCACGTCGTCGTAGACGGCGACCTGCGGGTACCAGTAGCCCATGTAGTAGACGTGCCCGTCGCGCCCCTCACGGCCGTCGGACGGCGTGGGCGCGAGGACGTACGACCAGGCGAAGTCGAGCGTGGTACTGTCACCCGGGAGCAATGGTACCGGGAGGGCGATCCACATCACCGTGCCGCGGATGTCGTAGGTACCAGTCAGCTGGCCGCGCCGGCGCGGCGTGGTGGCGGGCGACCTGGCGCGCATCTCCTCCAGGGAGGGCAGCGCCTGGTTCCCGACGGCAACGCGCGTGAGCGTCACGCCACCGGTGATGGGTACCTGGTCGAGCCGGGGCGCGTCGGGAGCGAAGACATTCTGGCGGAGATGGACGGCAATCCGGGCGAGTGTGTCCGGTGAGTGATTGATGTAGATCACCGACTCGGTGCCGGTGAGCCGGTTGCGCTTCGGGTCGAGCGCGGCGTGGATGGTGTAGCGGGCGTGCTGGACCCAGTAGTTGGGGCCGGGGGTACCGTTGCGGGTCCGGGTACCGCGTTCGACGGCGCGGGTGAAGTCCGCCGCTTCGTAGAGCGGGCCGGGAAGCGGGCGGCCGGCGTCGGCAGCGGGCGCGGTGACTGTGGGTGCCGGGACGGACTGGGCGGCGGCGGACAGGGGAACAAGCATTAAAGCAAGCAGGGTCAGCCGGGCGGGCAGGTTCACTTGTCCGCTCCGGGTCCGAACAGGAACCCTTCCATTTCCCCGAAGAGAAACTGCTTTGCTTCGGCGTCCCGGAGATTGAGCCCGTAGTGGTTGATCAGCGCCTGCTGCTGCTTGAGCCATTCGCCCCAGCAGACGCCGCAGATCTCGTCGAAGGCGCGCTTGCCCAGGTCATTCTGAAAAGGACGAAAGGCCATGCCCTCCCGGGTCTGGCCACAGCGCGTGCAGGTGATGGTCGCCATGCCCCAATGTAAGGGCAGAGCCATGGCTCTGCCCTCGCACGCATCACGCCCCGATCTGCCGGTCGATGTACTCCCCCCGCTTGAGCGCCTTGACGCCACTGGCGGTGCCGAAGGCGCAGCCGAAGCCGAACACAACCGCCGTCGCCACATGAATGAACGGCAGGATCGCCAGCGGCCACGCCACCACGAAGCCGAGCACGCCGGCCAGGAGCGGGAAGAGGGGCGAGCGCGCGGCATCCACGAAACGGAGCCGGGAGCGCACGAAGTCGCGACTCACGATGAAGCCGAAGAAACCCAGCACGATGGTGCCGGCCATGAGAATGGTGCCGATCATATGAACCTCCCCGATCCGGGGCCTGACAATGTTCGATGTTCCAGTACGCAACGGACTTGGGCGGAGTTTCACTATCTGGGCCCCGGCGTTCGCCGGGGCGACACCACAGCCACATCCCTGCCCGTCGTGCCCGCCCCGCCCGCCCTGTCCGCCCTGACCTACCAGCTCCCGCCCAGCTTCAGGATCAGGTCAATCCCCGGATCGCCCGGGGCCAGGTCCTCTTCCAGCCCGATCCGCCACTCGTTGCCGCTCCGGGAATGCACCATCCAGCCGAAGTCGGCGGTGAGTTCGTGGTGAT
>DASTBA010000029.1:0-15194 GCA_035712285.1 Gemmatimonadales bacterium
CAGGACCGCACCTTCGTCATTTCCCTCTGGGGCACGCTCGACTCCACCAGCCCCAGCGGCCTCGGCCGCGTCACGATGGCCATCAACGGTCTCTCGTGGCCGCACACGGAAGAGCTCGCGATGACCCAGGGCGACAGCGCCCACTGGCGGGTGGTGAACCTGACCGGAATACCCCACCCGATGCACCTGCACGGTTTCTATTTCCGGACTGATGCAGCTGGTGACGGAGTCCGGGACAGCACCATCGCGCCCGCCGACCGCCAGCTGGCCGTGACCGAACTCCTCATGCCGGGTCACACCATGATGGTGTCGTGGCTCGCCTCGCGCCCCGGCGACTGGATCTTCCACTGCCATTTCGCGGGCCACCTGTCGAAGCTCGTGTCCCTCGATACCTACCGTGGCGAGCTCGATTCGGCCGCCGAGATGCACCACATGGCCGACGCTCCGCACCAGATGTTCGGGTTGGTGCTCGGCATCCGGGTGAAGCCGTCAGGGCCACCGGCCGTGCACACCGCGGCGGCGCGCCCGATCAGGATCCTGGTGCGCGAGAAGGCCGATGTATACGGCGCCAATCCCGGTTATGCGTTCGTGCTGGGCGGCTCGGCTGACGATTCGAGCGGCGCGATGCCGGTGCCGGGGCCCACGCTCGTGCTGCAGCGGGGCGAGCGGGTGGCGGTAACCATCATCAACCGGACGCAGGACCACGCGGCGATTCACTGGCACGGGATCGAGCTGGAAGACAGCTATGCCGACGGCGTGCCGGGCTGGAGTGGCAGCGCCGATCGCCGGCTGCCGGCCATCAACCCCGGGGACTCGCTCACGGTGCACTTCACGCCGCCGCGTGCAGGCACGTTCATGTACCACTCGCACTTCAACGAGTTCCAGCAGATTCCGTCGGGGCTCTACGGCGTGATCGTCGTGGTGGACAGCGCCCATCCTGAGCCGGCAGCTCGTGATCGGATCGCCATCTTCAGCGACCGCGGGCCGATCGAGAATGTGATCAACGGGCCATTCCCGCCCATCGTGATGAACGGCGACAGTACCCCGGCGCCGATGCACCTGCGTGCCGGGCAGACCTACCGGTTCCGCCTCATCAATATCCGCGGCGATCAGGCGCTCGTGGTATCGCTCATGGGCGGTGCCGGGCCGGTCATGTGGCGGGAGGTGGCGAAGGACGGGGCGGACCTGCCGGCCTCACAGGTGGTGGCCCGGCCGGCAAAGCTGCTGTTCGCGCCAGGCGAGATCTACGATTTCGACTTCACGCCGAACGCCGCTGGCGCGCTCTCCTTGCAGTTCGGTGACCCGCCCGGCGGGCCGCCCGGCGCACCGCCACCGAGGATCACCAGCGTGGCGGTGATGGTGGAATAGGCAGGGTTCACCGCGGTTCGCAGAGCACCTCGGTCCTGACGGACCGGGCGATGAAACAGCGCTCATGTGCCTCATGGTGCATGAGCGCTTGTTCGTCGCGGGCCGGTGTCCGGCCGCCGCCGAATCGAACCTCCGGCCGCAGTGTCACGCGAGGGACCCACTCGTGGCCATCCGCGTCCCGCTCCACCGCGCCGGTGGCATCGTCCCGGTACTGCTCCACCACGAACCCGCGTCCCGCTGCAATCGACAGAAACCAGAGCATGTGGCAACTGGACAGACTGGCGACGAACGCCTCTTCCGGATCCACCGCCTCCGGCACCGACATCGGCGGACGCACGATGTGCGGCGAGGCCGAAGCCGGCACCTCGATGCCACCGTCGAAGCGCCAGACGTGCCCTCGGTTGTAACGACCGTCGGTGAACCCGGCACCCTCGCGGCGCCACTCGACCTGGGCGGTGTGCTCCGTCATGTGAACCGGTCTCCTTGCGGATCCCAGAACGCCCCTGCCAGGCCCAGGCCCGCGAAGATCACCCGCATCTCCTCGGGCCGCGGCCGGCGGGCCTCGACCGTGAGCCGGCTGGCGTACCACCGCGTCGCGAGTCCCCACAACTGCGTCACGGTCACCACCGGCCCCGGGCGCGTGTTCCGGGTGTCACACCAGGCCTGCAGCGTTTCTTCCGACCGGAAGAAGAGCATGGTGCTTCAGGTGAAGGTGATGTCGTCCCACCATCGCGCCGCGGGCACGAGCGAGTGGAAGATCCAGGAGCTGGGCGGCGGTCCCGCTTCACCGACCTCGAGGTCGAGCGGCGCGCCGGATTGTTCGCAGCGCGAGTGGATCACGGCCGGCCGGTGCAGCGCCGCCGGAATGCCGAGGGCGTCCCAGGGACAGTTGGCGAAGTAGACGACGCCATCCGACTCCACCCGGTGCTGGGTCGGGACGCCGGAGAAGGGCGGCGCCATGCGGATGGTCTCGCCGTCGTTCTCCAGCACCAGCGTGCGGCTTGCGCGGAGATTGCGGTAACTCTCCCGCACCGCACCCGGTGGAAGGAACAGCCGGTCGGCCACCGCCGCCGGCGTCGGCGCGGTGCCGGTGGCGGCGAAGTGCTGGTACACCGTGAGACGCACTGCGGTGTCCTGGTCCATGGCAGGCTCTCCTGGCAACGTCGCTGATGAATGAAGCGCCCGGAAAGTGCGGGCCGGCCGGTCGGCACGCAAGCGGCCCGCGCCGGAGCGGGCGGTCTGGCGGGGTGGTGTACCGGCCCACAGCTTGAAGGCGAGCCGACGCCCCCTGGGGGAAACTGCATGCCTATGCCCGCCAAGCTGGTTCGCGCAATCATCTCGCTCGCCGCCTGCGGCCTTGCGGCGCCTGCCCCGCCCCCGCCCATGGAGACCATCTCCATCCGGGTGCATGAGGGTACCACCCTCGCCCTGGATCTCTCGCCCGATGGCCGGAGGATGGCATTCGATCTTCTCGGCCAGCTCTGGACGCTGCCCGCCGGCGGCGGCACGGCCCGTGCCCTGACCGATGCGGTGCGGGACACCGCGGAGGATCTCGATCCATCCTGGTCACCGGATGGACGGCAGATCGTCTTCCGTGGAGAACGGCGCGGGCGCACCGGACTCTGGCTCGTGCCGGCAACCGGGGGAATTCCGCACCAGCTGACCCAGCTCGCGAACCCTGACGGCTTCCATGGGCAGGCGGCATGGTCTCCCGACGGGAGCCTCATCGCGTTCACGGACCTGGTGCCTCCGCGTGGCGCCTCGCGCGCGTGGCGCAGCCGCATTGCGCTGATTGCCGCCGCGGGCGGTGAGATACAAGGTCTCTCCGGAGATTCCGCGCGGACGCTCAACCTGAGCGCCCCGGCCTGGGCCCCGGATGGGAGCCGACTCGCCATGGTCGAATCCTATCCCGGCCGCGAGGATGGCGGCCGTCTCTGGATCTCGCAATGGAGCACCGGCCAGTTGTCATCTGTTTCGCACGCACCGCCTCGCGTGCTGTCGCCGGCATTCGCACCGGATGGCCACCGCATCGCGTTCTTCGCCCCCGATTCGGCGGAGCGGCTGCAGCTCTGGGTCATGCCGGCGGACACACTGGGTGGTGCTCCGGTCCGGCTGACCAACCAGGCTGATGTGACACCGACACGGGCACGCTGGACGCGGGATGCCCGCGCGCTGGTCTACGGTGCCGACGGCCGCATCTGGAGGGTGGCGGCCACCGGAGGCGCGCCGGAGGAGCTTCGCTTCACGGCAGATCTCTCCATCCGGCGTCCGCGCCGGGAGCTTCCACCGGCACACTTCCCGGCGCCCGGCGTCACGCAGGACGTGCGTGCCTACATGGGGCTCGCGCTCGCGCCGGACGCGAGGCGCATCGCCATGCTGGCACTCGGCAAGCTCTGGGTGATGCCGGTTGGCGGTACACCGCGCGCACTGGCCGACGTTCCGATGGATGCACATCATCTGGCCTGGTCGCCGGACGGCGCGACGCTGGTCTGGTCGGCAGGACCCTGGCGAGAGGAGGACCTGTTCGCCGCGCAGGTGGCAACCGGCTCGATTCGCCGGCTCACCACACTTCCCGGTCGTGAAGACCACCCGATGTTCTCGCCCGATGGCGCACACCTGGCGTTCATGCAGGCCCTGTCGGAAGACAGTTCGCTCCTCCGGGTGGCGGACTGGCACGCGGGAGACCTGTCCTCCGTGACGGAGAGCCGGGTTCTCCCCGCTTCCCCCGGCGGTGATGCCGTGTGGGCCCCGTCATCACAGGGCGTGCTGTACATCACGGGGGGCTGGAGTCCCCGACAGGCAACGCAGGCCATGTTGCTTGGCCTGTCGGGAGAACGCACCCCCATGGCAGGCATTCCCGATTCACCGCTCTTTCCGGCGTGGACGGTGGACGGCCTGGTCTTCGAGCGCCACGCACGGCTGTGGCGTGCGCGGCATGCTGCTGCCGGTTTTCTCCCGCCGGAACCGCTCGGGCGCGATGCGGCGCTCTACCTGTCGGCGGCGGGGGACGGCACCATCCTCTTCCTGTCGGAAGGCGGACTGATGCTCCGCTCACCGGATGGCCATGAGCAAGCGCTCGGCTGGCCGCTCTCCTACACGCCACCCGTCGCGACACCGCTGCTGATCCGGAACGCGCGAATCATTGACGGCAGCGGAGCACCGGCCACATCAGCGCGAGACCTGCTCATCGAGCATGGACGAATCGGGAAGATCGCGAATGGCGGCACGATCGCGGCAGGGTCGGCCCGCGTTCTGGATGCCGAGGGGAAATTCCTCATTCCCGGCCTCATGGACCTGCATGCCCACGAGTACCGTCCCGCCCTGCTTCCGGGATTTCCGTACTTCGGTGTGACGACCATTCGGGATCAGGGCTCTGCCATCGGTCCGCTGGTGGCCTATCGCGACGCGATCGCGGCCGGCAAGGTTCCGGGGCCGCGGGTGGATTTCGGCGGCATCCAGTTCTACACCGACTGGGCCTACGATACCGAAGATGGGCAGGGAGCGGAGCCGGAAGCGGATCCGGAACACGTGGTGCGCGCAGTGGCGCTCGCCAGCATGTTCGGCTCGGACCACGTCAAGACGCGGACCTTCCGCCGGTGGGACCTCAACGCGCGCTTCATCACCGAAGCACACCGGCGCGGCATGCGCGTGACCGGGCACTGCTCCCACCTGCTGCCGCTGGTTGCCGCCGGGATGGATGCCAAGGAGCACGCCGGGTTCTGCGAGCCGCGGGGTGACGGGATCATCCACGATGACCTGGTGCAGCTCTACCGCGCCGCCGGCATCGGCGTGGTGCCGACCATCTCGTATTCGGCACTGGCCGTGCGGCTCAACGAGCAGCCCGGCGCACTGGATGCCGATTCCGGACTCGCTCCTTTCCTGTCTCCGAAAGGCGATTTTGCCTGGATGCTGCAGCTGGATTCGGCGGGGCACCGGGAGTTCATGCACTTCAGGGAATGGGCGCGCCAGGCGACACTCAAGCTGGCCCGCGCCGGCGTCACGATCGGCACCGGTACCGATATCTGGCAGATCCCCACCGGCGTACACCTGGAAATGGAAGAAATGGTGGCGGCCGGCTTGACGCCGCTGGAAGCCCTGCATGCCGCGACTGGCGGCGCCGCTCGCATCGTGGGTGCCCAGCAGGAGCTCGGGACCATCACTGTGGGGAAATGGGCCGACCTGGTCCTGCTGGATGCGGACCCGTCGGCCGACATCCGGAATACCCGCCGCATCCGGGCCGTGATACAGGCGGGGCAGCTGCTCGACCGGGGTGCGATCCTCGCTCGTGCCACCGCGTCGCGCCGGCCATCCGGAGGCCCAGGCCGGTAATACCAGGGATTCTCCAACTGTGATAGGTTGCGGAGGTGACTACCATCATGAGGATCCCTTGAACACGACAATCACCGCCCGGCGCCCGGCACTCGGCTCGCTTGCCTTCCTCTTGTGGGCCGTCGCGTCTGCGGCGCCCTTGAGGGGCCAGGTTCCGGCAAAGATCACCCCCGACATGATCCAGACCGGGTCCGACATCCCGGCCGACTGGAAGCAGCCGCAGGACAATTTCAATTACGTCAAGCACGACGTCATGATCCCGATGCGCGATGGGGTGAAACTGCATACCGTCATCGTGATCCCGAAGGGTGCGCACGGCCTGCCGATGCTGCTCGAGCGCACGCCATACAACGCCAGCGGCTTCGTGCCGGACAACAGCCCGGCCATGGCGGATGCCGTGTGGTCCGGCGACAAGGACTGGGCTGACGGCAGCTACATCCTCGTCTGGCAGGATGTGCGCGGCAAGTACGGCTCGGAGGGCAAGTATGTCATGACGCGTCCGCCGATGGGTCCGCTCAATCCGACCAGGACCGACGACACCTCCGACGCCTGGGACACGATCGACTGGCTGGTGAAGAACATCAGGGAATCGAATGGCAGGGTCGGCATGATCGGCTCGTCCTACGACGGATGGACAGTCGTCATGGCCCTGCTCAATCCGCACCCCGCGCTGAAGGTCGCGGCGCCGGAAAGCCCGATGATCGATGGCTGGATGGGTGACGACTGGTACCACTATGGCGCCCTGCGACAGGTGAATCTCGATTACTTCAGCGGCCAGACGACGGTGCAGGGCTCGGGAGCGGGCATTCCGCGCGAGAACTATGACGACTACACCAATTTCCTCGACGCCGGTTCGGCCGGTGCCTACGCCGAGGCCAACGGCTTCAAGCAGCTTCCGTGGTGGAACCGCTTCGCGGCGCACCCGGCCTACGATGCCTTCTGGCAGCTCCAGGCGCTGGACAAGCAGGTGGCCCGGCATCCCTCGGCGGTGCCCACGATGTGGCTGCAGGGCCTGTGGGACCAGGAGGACATCTACGGCGCCGTCCACGCCTGGGAAGCGCTCGAGCAGGGCGGGCACGGGGCGAACAATCACCTCGTGATCGGTCCGTGGTGGCACAGCCAGATCAACCGTGACGGCTGGAACATCGGGCCGCTCAAGTGGCCCGGCAATACCACGGCCGACTTCCGCCAGCAGGTGATGATCCCATGGTTCAACCACTACCTGCGCGATACGCCGCTGGCCAGACCGCTGCCCGAGGCGATGATCTACAATCCGGTCGAGACGCGCTGGGACAGCTTTTCGGACTGGAAGGCGGCGAGTGCCCAGCAGCTGACGCCGCTCTACCTGCAGGCGGACATGGGGCTGGGCTTCCAGGAGCCCGGCGGCGGCAGCGACAGCTACGTCTCCGATCCGGCCAAGCCGGTGCCATACCTGTCGCGCCCGATTCCGCAGGCCAACGACCGCTGGCGCACGTGGCTGGTCCAGGACCAGCGCTTCGTCGTGGACCGGTCCGACGTGCTGTCCTATGTCACGCCGGTGCTGACCAGGACCGTGACGGTCCAGGGGGCACCGATCGCCGACATCTTTGCCGCCACCACCGGCACCGACGGCGACTTCGTGGTCAAGCTGATCGACGTCTATCCCGGCACCGATCCCGCCGATCCCGCGATGGGCGGCTACCAGCTGCCGGTCTCGCTCGACATCTTCCGCGGCCGCTATCGCAAGAGCTTCTCCGATCCGTCACCGATCCCGGCGAACCAGGTGCAGGAATACAAGTTCCGCCTGCCGACCGTGAACTACGAGTTCAGGCCCGGCCATCGGATCATGGTGCAGATCCAGTCGAGCCTGTTCCCGCTCTACGACCGCAACCCGCAGACCTACGTGCCCAACATCCTCTTCGCCAGGCCGTCGGATTACCGCAGGGCAACGGTGACGATCGAGCATGGACCCGGCGGACGGAGCGCCGTGCTGCTGCCGGTGGTGTCGGGCACGACCGGGAGCGAGTGAGCAGGGGCCAGGGGTCCAGTCTACTGTCGCCCCCTGGCCGCTACGAGTAGAATAAGCCGGCGATGGATCCGCTATCCGACCTCCTGCGGGTAGTGCGGCTCGACGGCGCGTTCTTCTACGCCGTCGAGGCGGCGGAGCCATGGAGCATCGAGTCCGCGCCGGCACGGGAGCTCACGCCGCGGATCCTGCCTTCCTCCGAGCACCTGATCTCCTATCACATCGTGACGGACGGGCGGTGTTACGGCGGCCTGCTGGGCGAGCCGCCGGTGGAGCTCGTGGCCGGCGACGTGATCGTCTTTCCCCATGGCGATCCGCATGTGATGTGCAGCGAACCAGGCCTCCGCGCCGGGCCCGACGTGCGCACCAGCGCCCCCGACCGGTACCCGAACACCGTGGTGCTGGGGGAAGAACCCGGCCTCCGGAAGGTGTCGTTCGTCTGCGGGTATCTCGGATGCGACCGGCGGCCCTTCAATCCGCTGCTCGAGGCGCTGCCGCACCGGATGCACATGCGCGGGATGTCGAGCGGCTGGATCGGCACCTTCACCCGCCAGGTGGCCGGCGAGTCCGCGCCGGGCGGCGCCGGATCCGATCTCGTGCTCACCCGCATGGCGGAGCTGATGTTCATCGAGGTGCTGCGCCGGTACCTCGACGAGCTGCCCCAGGGACAGACCGGCTGGCTGGCGGGCCTGAGGGACGACGTGGTGGGCCGGGCGCTCGCCCTCCTGCACGAGCGTCCCGGCCATGCCTGGACCCTGGAGGAACTCGCCGGGGCGGCGATCTCCTCGCGCTCGAACCTGGCCCGGCGCTTCACCGATCTCGTCGGCCAGCCGCCGATGCAGTATCTCACGCAGTGGCGCATGCAGGTGGCGGCCAATCAGCTCTCCCGGAGCAGCGCGAAGGTCGCCACCATCGGCGCCGGAGTCGGCTACGATTCCGAAGCCGCGTTCAGTCGCGCCTTCAAGAAGGCAACCGGTGTTGCGCCCGGCGCCTGGCGGGAGGCGCGCCGCCCGCCCCGTCCGCAGTACCCCCCGTAGTTCGGTACGCCAGGGCAGGAAGTCGGGACGATTGGTCATTGGCGGACATGTCGCCCCATGGCATCGTTGTCTCACGGCGTGGGTGAGTGCGGCAGGCGCGCCGATGAAGCCAATGAATCAAGCATGGGAGGATCCATCATGACCAGTCGTTCCGAAGCCCTTGCCGAGCGCCTCGAGCGCGGAGCCCGTGCCCTCGCCAGCTTCGCCGGCGAACTCACCGAGGCCGAGTGGCAGGCACGCCTGCCGCATGACGGCCGCAAGGTCGGCGTCGTGGTGCACCACGTGGCGAACATGTATCCGCTGGAAATTCACCTTGCCCAGGTGCTGGCCGCCGGCAACCCGGTGGAAGGCGTCACGTGGGATGACGTCCACGCGGGCAACGCGCAGCATGCGCGCGAGTACGACGGCGTGACGAAGGCGGAGGCGCTGGAACTGCTGCGGCGGAACAGCGCCACGGCTGCCGCCGCCATCCGGGCGCTGAGCGATGCCGAGCTGGACCAGGCGGCACCGCTCTCCCTCAACGCCGACGCGCCGCTGACCTGCCAGTTCATGCTGGAGGATCACGCGGTGCGGCACAGCTACCACCATCTGGCCGCGATCCGGAAAGCGCTCGGCCGGCGCGCGGAAGCGACCGAGCTCGTGAGCCAGGCGTAAGCGGTCAGCAATGACCGGCCGGCGGCTCCGTGATGAGGAGCGCACGGAACCGCCGGTCATGCCGGAGCGGATCGAATGGCGGGTCGCAGCGCAGGTGCATCTGGAAGTGCAGGTCCTCCTTCGGCGCATAACGCTCGAGCCAGGTCTCGGCCTTGTCCCGCTCGCCCAGGGCCGCGTGCGCCTGCGCCACATATACGGCCAGGTGCGCCTGCAAGGGCACGTAGCCCGCGGCGAGCGAGTCCACCTGCCTCAGCGTGGTCCGCGCCCGCCCGGTCGCGCCGGCGCGCGCCTCGGCCAGCGCCCGCCCGGCCAGCGCATTCACCATTTCCACATCCGACGTGAGGCGTCGCGCGGCCTCGAAGGAGGCGACAGCCTTCGAAAATTCGCCGCGTTCGATCGCGATGTACCCGGCGCTGCTGCGGCCCAGCAGGTAGTTCGGGTCGACCGCAAGGGAGCTGTCCACCCAGAAGGCGGCGCTGTCGTACTGCCGTCGCCAGTAGAAGCCGAGCGCCAGGAAGGCGAGACACTGGGTGAATGCCGGATTGCGCGCTGAGCATTGGTGCCAGTTGGCGATGGCGCTGTCGAGAGCGCCGAGGTTGAGCTGGCTCGTGGCCAGGGTGTGCCAGGCCGGCGCACTGGAGGAATCGAGCGCGACGGCACGGCGGGCCGACTGGATGGGGCCGCGCTCGTCGGTGGGGTCGATGGCGCTGATCACCGTGGAGCGGGTGACCCAGGACTGCGCCTCGCCGGGATCGAGCGCAGTGGCCCGGTCACTCGCCGCCACGGCAAGGCGCAGCATGCTGTCCCACGTGACACCGGGAATGGCGAACTGCCGGCGATTCGCCTGGACGTACATCAGGGCGAGCCCGTTCCAGGCAGGCGCATAGCTCGAGTCCCGCCGCAGCGCCGCGGCATACGCCGCCACCGCGTCGCGCGCCCCCTCCGGCGTGCGGCGATTGTAGCCCTGCACGCCGCGCTGATACAGCGCGACGACCTGCGGATCCGTTGCCCCGGCGCGGGCGGCGACGCTGCGCCAGACCAGGAAGCCGCCCATGCCGGCCGCCACCACGGCTGCCGCGGCGACGACGAGAGGCCACGGTCGTCGCGAGGCTGCCGCGGGCGAACCGATCTCCGCGGAATCGTGCGTGCGCAGCGCGGCGGCGAACGCGGCGACGGAGTCGAACCGATCCGCCGGGATCCGCTCCAGCGCCTTGAGCACCGCGCGTTCCACCGCCGCCGGTACCGTGGGCCTCACCGGGCGGATGGCCCTCGCGGTCTCGGCGAACCGCCGGGCCAGGACAGCCTGCGCCGTCGGGCCGGTGAAGGGCGGCTCACCCGCCAGCATCTCGTACAGCATGCAGGCGAGGCTGTACTGGTCGCTGCGGGCATCCACCACCCCGGCGGCGGCCTGTTCCGGGCTCATGTAGGTGGGCGTCCCGATGGCGAGCCCGGTGCTGGTGAGGCGCTCGTCCCCGGTGTCGATCAGCGCCTTGGCAATGCCGAAGTCCACCACGTAGGCGGTGCCATCCGCCAGCATCACGTTCTCCGGCTTGATGTCGCGATGCACGATGCCGTGCTGGTGCGCCGCGTCCAGCACCCGCGCCACGTCCTCGGCGATATGCAGCGCCGTCTCCACCGGCAGCTGCTGTTCCCGCCGCAGCCGGCTCCGGAGCGACTCTCCCGCGATGTAGGGCATGGCGTACCACGGAAGGCGGGTGCCGTCCGCACTGGTGACGATGCCGGAATCGAGCACCGGCACGACATTCGAATGCTGCAGCTGGGCGGTGAGGCGCACTTCGCGGACGAACCGGTCCACGCCGATGGCGCCGGCGAGCGCGGGCTCGAGGATCTTCAGGGCGACGTCGCGCTCGAGGCGCAGGTCATGCGCCAGCCACACGGTGGCCATGCCGCCCCGGCCGAGCTCACGCTCGATCCGGTAGCGGTCAGCGAGCTGCGCATCGAGGTCGTCGCGCATGGGCAAACCGTCCTACTGCAGCACCGCCGACTCGATCGCATCCAGCAGCCAGCCCATCTCCCGCGCGCTGCCGGTCACGAACCGGAAGCTCCGCTCGCCGGTCCTCTCGAGCTTGAACCCGGGCAGCGCCTCCACCGCGGCGACCACGCTGTCCGGGTAGCTCCGGCGCAGGGTGAACTCGACGCGGTAAGGCCTGCTCATGGTGAACGGCGCGAAATCGCCGGCGCGCTCCCGCCGCACCGCCTCCCGGGCCCCGTCCTCCAGCATCCGCTGCACCCGCGCCGGGCTGTACGTGATCGCGGCACTGCGTCCCACCGCGATCTTGGTCACGATGGGAATGAAGCCGTTGGGGAGCATCTTTTTCGTCTCCGCGATCAGCGCGTCGTCACCGCTCACCAGGGAGACGGACACACCCACCTCACCCGCGATCAGCGCGTTGATCCCGACCTCGTTGAGCGGCTTCCCGTTCACGGTGAAGGTGTCGAAGGCGAAGTTGTGGGCCATCACGCCGGGGCTGCCGGCATTGGCGTGGGCGCCGGTGAACATCACCGTGCCGAAGCTGCTGTCGATGCCGGTGATCATCACCAGCGGCTTGGGGAAGCCGCGGATGAGCAGGGCTGCCGTGTCCAGTTCCCAGGGCAGGACATTGGCGAAGAGGTTCCCGCCGTGGCCCTCGTTCACCACGAAGCTCCGGGCGCCGGCGCCGCGTGCGCCCCGGATCGCGGCGTTCACTTCCTGGGTGAGCAACGAGCGGAAGTGGTTCCAGTAATCGGGGCCGGTGAGGTCCTTGTAGCGCTCGCCCTCGTTGCCGGCGATCACCTCGTGGATGCTGACGACACTGCCCATGCCCTCCATGTCGGGCACGATGTACACCCGGAAGCCATCCTCGTGGGGGATGGGCTTGGCACGGAACTGGTCGAGCGCCGAGGCCGGCGTCTGGGCCGGAAGCGCGGTGGCGAGGCAGAGCAGGGCGGGCAGCAGAGCGGAACGGACCATCATCTTCCCCCGTGGCGTTGGAGTCGCACCGGTCAAATCTCCGCTGCCCGGGCGGAAGCGCCAGAGGGGGGCTGCTTGACATCTCCGACTCCACGCCTGAACATATGAGGGCGCCATCGGAGCGCGCCCGGTCCGCGGGAAGGGATTGTCCCATCCGACGCAGCTGCTGCCGGTCAACACACTTCCTCTTTTCGGGCCCGCATGCGGACATGGGCCATGACGAAAGGAGGCCGCATGCCCTCGTTGCGCCCACTTCCGTCCCAGCCGAGTCTCGAGTTCGAAAGGAAGGCTGCCAAAGCCTTGGCGCGCCGCCTTGGCGTCCGCCTGTCCGAGGCCCAGTTCCGGATTGCCCGCGATTATGGATTCGCGAGCTGGCCCCGGCTCGTCCGCTACTTTGGCACGGTGGAACGGCAGGAGCCTGTCGCAATGGTCCCGGGGTCGCTGGAGCAGTGCGAGACAGAAATGCGTTCGATTCTGGGCACCCACCGCGCGCGGCGCGGCTTCGCTGGTCGTGTGCTGGCGGCGTATGTCCCGCGCTTCTACGGAACTCCGGTGGAGGAGATCTACGCCGCGGAGATCGGTGAGGAGGAGGCCCGTCTCGCGACGGCCCGAATGTATGGATGCCCGAACTGGGAGATGCTTCTGGCGCTGGTCACAAGACGAGAGAAAGACTTCGGCCTGCGGGACAAGCGGGAGCCACGTGAGATGGTACGTTCTGCGTTGCTTTCGCACAACCTGGCATGGCTGGAGCACATTGTGATCGAACACCAGGATCAGGATCTGCTCAATCGGGCACTCTGTGGCGAGATGCATATGTCGCCTGGCATCGTGCAGTTTCTGCTCGACCGCGGTGCCGATCCGGATTGGGTCGCCCCCAACGGCCTCCCGGTCCTGGAGCACGCGCTGATCCGCTACTGGGGCGGTGAGGCGGTGGATGTGCTCGCTGCACGGGCCACACCGCGCCAGGCACTCTGGATCTCGGCAGGTCTCGGCGACGTTGACGGCGTGCGACGGTCACTCGACGCCGGCGGCAAGCCCACGGTCGGCGCGCGTCGCCTGCGCCCCGAGTTCGATATCGCGGGCCAGCGTGGATTGCCCACCCACCCCGATCCCGACGACGCGGAGGTTCTCCTCGAGGCGTTTCTCATCGCGATGCTCAACGGACGCATCGATGTGATGGAGTACATGGCGTCACGCGGGTTCGACGTGAACACACTTCGCTGGGATTCACCGGTACTGAACATTGCGGTGGGGAACAGCTGGGTGCCTGTGGTGGAGTCCCTCCTGCGCTGTGGTGCCGATCCGGACCTGAAGGGCTGGCATCCGGACCAGTCTGCACGCGAGATCGCGCGCGAGCTGTATCAGCAGGCGCCGGATAATCCGGAGCGTCGACGGATGGCGGATTTGCTGGCGCCGGACGGACAGGAGGCCTGACCGCACGCGGGGGAATTGTTGCGCGGCTCACAGCCGCGCCTCGGCGCGCTGGAGTCGCCCTCCGGGCGACTTTGCATTGCTGCGCTTCGGCTCGCGCTGGGAGGATGCCGCAGATGCCGGGCGCTCCGCGACATTGGCGTATGCACCGGCTTTACGCCCATCTGGTCTGGACCACCCGCCAGCGGCTGCCGCTGATCACGGCGGATCGGGCGCGCATGCTGGATCGCTACCTGCGGGTCACGGCGGGGTACCACCATGCACGGGTGCTGGCAGTCGGGATGGTCTCGACACATGTGCATGTGCTGCTGCGCTTCGAGTCCACGACCGCTCTCGCGGTCCTGGTGCAGGCCCTGAAGGGCGGGAGCGCCACGGTGCTCAATCGGGAGCTTCACGACGGGCCACCGCTGCGCTGGGAGCGTGGTTATTCCATCCAGAGCGTCGGTCCCCGGCAGGTGGACACCGTGCGCGCGTACCTGGCCCGGCAGCCGGAGCATCACCCTCTTGAGCGGATCGTGGGTTGGAGAAGTGAGGCGCCCACGAGCGATCCGGAATGACGGCATACGAAAGTCGCCGCAGGCGACTCCCAGGCGCCGAGGCGCGCCTGTCAGGCGCGCAAGGAAGACACTGCAGCCGTGGTACCGACCCGCCTCAGCCCCCACCCTTCAGCGCCCGCGCGATCGCCTGCTCCGCCAGCGGGGCCATGACACGATATCCCGCCTCGTTGGGGTGGACGCCGTCGGTCGAGAGCTCCGCCCGCATCCCCTGGCGTTCGTCGGCCAGGGCCGAGTGATAGTCGAGGTACACCGCGTGATGCGCCGCGGCATACTGGCGGATCCAGGTATTGAGGGTCACGATCTTTCCCGCGGGCTCGAGCCCGGGGCGCCAGGGATAGTCGAAGACCGGCAGCACCGAGGAGAGCACGACCCTGATGCCGTTCGCCTGCGCCAGTTCGGTCATCGAGGCCAGGTTGTCCTCGATCATCTCCAGCGTGGAGGGGCCGGTGTTGCCGGCAATGTCGTTGGTGCCTGCCAGGATCACCACCGCCGCCGGCTTGAGGGCGATGACGTCCTGCCGGAACCGCACCAGCATCTGCGGCGTCGTCTGCCCGCTGATGCCCCGGCCCACATACGGCTTGCCCGGGAACATGCTGCCGAAGTACTGCGCCCACGAGTCGGTGATGGAATTGCCCATGAACACCACCCGCTGCTCTCCCGGGCGCGGCGGTCCCAGCTGCGCGTTCGCATCACGGTAGCGAGCCAGGTCGGCCCAGTCGGTACGAAGACGATCGGGTGTCTGCGCCCGCAGTGTGGTGGAGATGGCGAGCAGCGTGCCCGCCAGCAGGGCCGCAGCCCGTCTGTGCCTCCGGCTCACGGCTCGTCGCCGCTTGGCCCGTAGA
>DASTBA010000030.1:0-36078 GCA_035712285.1 Gemmatimonadales bacterium
GTGTCTCCCTCGCCCAGCCGCTTGTGATCCTGGGATGCGGGCAGCAGCATGAAATCGGTGCCGTCGGTGAGCGCCAGTACCGAGAGCTCCTCGCCCTTCAGAAACGCCTCCACCACCACCACCCGCCCCGCGTCGCCGAACTGTCCCTCGGCCAGCATGGCGCGTGCAGCGTCCTTCGCCTCACGCCGCGTGGCGCAGACGATGGCACCCTTGCCGGCCGCCAGCCCCGACGCCTTGACCACCAGCGGCTCTTCCTGACGGTCAATGAATGCCAGCGCCGGTTCCAGCGCGGTGAACGTCCCGCTTGCCGCAGTGGGCACGCCCGCCGCCTGCATTACTTCCTTGGAGAAGGCCTTGCTCGCCTCCAGTCGCGCCGCCGCCGCCGACGGCCCGAAGACAGCGCGTCCCTCGGCGCGCAGCCGGTCCGCCAGCCCGAGCGCGAGGGGCACTTCCGGTCCCACGATGACGAGGTCAATGCCGTACATGTCGGCGGCATCGGTGAGGCGATCGAGATCATCTGCGGCAATCGGAAGGTTTTCTGCGACAGCTGCGGTGCCGGGATTACCCGGGGCACAGTACAGGGTGGCGTCCGGCACCTCGCGGCGGACGGCCCAGCAGAGCGCGTGCTCCCGTCCGCCGCTTCCGACGACGAGAACCCTCACGAGCCCGGCTTGCCCCCGCGGAAGGCGTCTGCCGCCGCCGAGGCCACCTTCTTCGCGGCACTCTTGACGTCGCGCGCCAGCTCCTTCGCCTCGTTCACGTAGTAATCCTTGGCGGCGGTCATGTCCTCGCGGATCGGGCGGTCCTTCGCCTCACTGCCCCGGCGGGTGTACTCGCCCCGCATGATGCGGTCATACTCGCCGGCCGCCACCCAGCGCTGCAGCTCCGCCGCCCGAACGGTATGCATCGGGTGGGTGAGGGCGAGGGTGTTGAGCAGCTTGTACACCACGTCCAGCCCTTCGTTGGTGTAGGCGTACTCGTGCGCCTGCGCCATGAAGGCCTCCACGTTCATCTGGGCGGTGAACTCTTCGCCCCGGCCGCCGGCGGCCATTTTCATGTCCAGCCGCTGGGCCACGATCATGTCCTGAACACCCAGCAGGCCGGCGCGGTCGGCGGAGAGCTCCGACTTCCGGGACCATTCGAGAAAGGCGAGGCGCACCGGCAGCACCGCGAGCGCGGCGATGGTCGGCAGCACGCCGAGGCTCACCAGCGCCAGGATGGCGGCGATCGTGGTGTAGAGCGAATGCCCGCTCATCACGTGCCCGAGTTCGTGCGCGAGGAGCGCCCGGACCTCGTCCTCGTCCAGGATCTCGAGCGCCGCGGTATGCAGGACGATGAACGGATCGTCCACGCCGTAGGCGCCGGCGTTGAAGAACGGCGTCTGTGAAACGTAGAGCTCGGGGACCCTGGGCCAGTCGAAGGTGGTGCACATCTCGACGTGGCGCATCCAGAGCTGGGGGAACTGGTCGGGGCCCACCCGGACGGCGTTGCCCTGGAAGAGGAGCCGGATGCCGCGCTCGCCTCCCACGATCGCGATGATCTTGCGGATCACCTCGTCCACGCCCGGCACGGAGCGGAGCGCCTGCAGGGCGGCGCGGTCGGCGGGGTGCTCCCAGCTGACAGCCGCGATCTCGGGGAACGACCGGCGGGAACGGGGGGCGGGGATGGTGGTCATGGTGGCTCCAGGCTCTGGGCTGGTGATTGTCACTCTGAGGTCACGAAGTGACCGAAGAGGCGGAAGCGCAGGGCGGGATCAATCCCTTCGCTTCGCTCAGGGTGACTGACTATCCACCGATCCTACGTTGTACCGGCTCCAGGCGTTTCACCCTGCACCCTCACGCCGCCAGCCCCTGCTCCAGGTCCGCGATCAGGTCCTCGGTATCCTCGATGCCGCAGGAGAGGCGCACCAGGCTGTTGGTGAGGCCCATCGCCTCCCGCATGGCCAGCGGGACCGAGGCGTGGGTCATGGAGGCCGGATGGCCGATCAGGCTCTCCACGCCGCCCAGCGACTCGGCCAGCGCGAAGATGCGGGTGGACTCCACGAACTTCCGGGCCTTCGCCTCATCACCCAGGTCGAATGACAGCATCCCGCCGAAGCCGCTCATCTGCCGCCGGGCCAGGTCATGCTGCGGATGGGTGGGCAGTCCCGGGTAGTAGAGCTTCTTCACCGCCTTCTGGCCCGAGAGCCACTCGGCGATGGCGCGGCCGTTCTCGTCGTGCCGCCGCATCCGGAGCGGCAGCGTCTTCACGCCCCGGAGGGCGAGCCAGCAGTCCATCGGTCCCGGCACGCCGCCGGCCGCATTCTGGATGAACCCGATCCGCTCGGCGAGGTCGTCGCGCGAGGTGACCAGCATCCCGCCCACCATGTCGCTGTGCCCGTTCAGGTACTTGGTGGTGGAGTGGAGGACGATGTCGGCGCCGTGGGTGAGGGGCTGCTGGAAGAACGGCGTGGCGAAGGTGTTGTCCACCACGTACACCAGCCCGTGCGCCTTGGCCAGGTCCCCGACCGCCGCGAGGTCGGTCAGGTTCATCATCGGGTTGGTGGGGGTCTCGCAGTACACCACCTTCGTGTTCCGGGTGAGCGCCTGCTCCACGTTCCGGATATCCCGCGTGTCCACGAAGGTGAACTCGAGGCCGAGCCGGGCATACACCTGCTGCATGAGCCGGTGCGAGCCGCCGTACACGTTCTCGCCCGAGACGACGTGATCTCCCTTCGACAGCAGCTTCAGCACCGCATCGAGCGACGCAAGCCCTGACGCGAACGCGAAGGCGTAGCTCCCGCCCTCGAGGCTCGCGACGCACCGCTCCCACGCCTCGCGGGTGGGGTTCTGGGTGCGGCCGTACTCATAGCCCTTGTTCTTGCCGAGGCCCTCCTGCACGTAGGTGGAGGTCTGGAAGATCGGGGTCATCACCGCCCCGGCCATCGGGTCGGGAGCCTGTCCGGCGTGGACCGCGCGGGTGGCGAAGGCGAAATCGGAATCGGTCGGCTTGATGCGTGTCATGGCGCCGCGGATGAGGGGATGGAGGCAGGTCAAGCGTAAGCCCGCTATCCCGTTGCGGCAAGCGCCGTTGCTGATGGGGCGGGGAGTGCCTACCTTCGCTCCTGTGAATCCGCACGCGCCAACCGGCATTCCGGCGGCTCCCCGCTGCCTCATCGTGGACGACGACCAGCAGGTGCGGCAGGCCCTGGCCAAGGCGGTCGAGGGGCAGGGGCTCACCTGCGCGCAGGCGGCGTCGGCCGACGAGGCACTCGCGCTGCTCCAGCAGCGTCCCGATGTGCCCATCTGTATCACCGACATCGCCATGCCGGGCATGGACGGGGTATCCTTCCTGCGCCGGCTCCGCGCGCTCTATCCCGACATGGCGGTGATCATGATCACCGGCGTGTCCGACGTCACCACCGCGGTGGAATGCCTGCAGCTCGGGGCTCTCGACTACATCGCGAAGCCGGTGCTGATCGACGAGGTGCGGGCTCGGGTGTCGAACGCGCTGGAGAAGCGCGCCCTGGTGCTGCAGAACCGGATGTACCAGCAGACGCTCGAAACGCGGGTGCGCGACCTGGACCGGCGCAACCGGCAGTCGCTCATCAACGGCGTCGAGATGCTGGTCTTCGCGCTGGAGGCCAAGGACGCCTACACCAGCGGCCATTCGCTCCGGGTGAAGGAGTTCGCGGTCAAGACCGCGGTGCAGCTGGGCTTCACCGACGAGGCCCTGGCCGAGCTGGACCTCGGCAGCCGCCTGCACGACATCGGCAAGATCGGCATCCGCGAGGCGGTACTGCACAAGCCCGGTCCGCTCACGCCCGAGGAATTCGAGCATGTGAAGCTGCACGCGGTCCTGGGCGAGCGGATCCTGCAGCCGTTCCTCGCGGAGCAGCCGCGCGTGCTGCAGATCGTGCGGTCGCACCACGAGCGGTTCGACGGCACCGGGTTTCCCGACGGACTGGCGGGCGCCCGCATCCCGGTCGAGGCACGCATCGTGGCCGTGGCCGACGCCTACGATGCCATGACGACGAACCGGGCGTATCGGCCGCCGCGGACTCCGGGAGCCGCCATCGAGGAGCTGCGCCGCATGGCCGGTACCCACTTCGATGCGGAGGTGGTGGACGCCTTCATCCGGGCGCACCCTGAACTCACCCGCCATCCGATCCGGGCCTGAGGCCCGCCGCCACCCGTCACTGACCGAACGTCCATGTCCGACACCTTGATGATCAGCGTTTCCGGAATGCGCGGCCATGTGGGGACCGATCTCACGCCCGAGCTGGTCGCGCGCCACGCCGCCGCGCTGGGGGCATGGGCGGTGGCGTCCGGCAAGCCGCTGGTGGTGCTGGGACGGGACTCCCGCACCAGCGGGCCGATGTTCGCGCGCGCGGCGGCAGCGGGGCTCATGAGCGTGGGCGCGAGCGTGATGGACGTGGGCATGGTGCCTACCCCGACCGTGCAGCTGGCCGTGGAGCACCATCGCGCCGGCGCGGGACTGATCCTGACAGCCAGTCACAACCCGATCGAGTGGAATGCCCTCAAGTTCGTGGGGCCGGATGGCATCTTTCTCGACGCGGACGCCGGTGCCCGGGTGCGGGCCCTGGCGGCGGAGGGGCCAGCCCGCGCCGGCTGGGACGGGCTCGGCGCCTGTCGCACCGATGACCAGGCGGTCGCCCGGCACTTCGACGCGATCCTGGCGCTCCCGATCATTGACGTTCCGGCGATCCGCGCCCGGGGCTTCCGCGTGGCACTCGACACCGTCCACGGTGCCGGCGGCCAGTCGCTGCCGGGTTTCCTGGAGCAGCTCGGCTGCCAGGTGTCCGGCATCAACCTCGAAGCCGACGGCCGCTTCCCTCGTGCGCCGGAACCGCTGCCGGAAAACCTGGGCGAACTGGGTGCGCTGGTGCGTGCCCATCAGGCCGACATCGGCATGGCAGTGGATCCCGATGTGGACCGGCTGGCACTGGTGGATGAGCAGGGCCGGCCGATCGGCGAGGACTACACGCTGGCCTTCGCGGTGCGGGCGGTGCTGGAGGCGGACAGGATGGACAAGGCGGACAGGGCGGACAGGAAGGTGGTGGTGAACCTTTCCACCAGTCTGGTGGTTGAGGATGCGGCGCGGGAGTGCGGCGCACAGCTGCTCCGGGCGCCGGTGGGGGAAGCCAATGTCGCGCGCGCCATTCGCGACGAGGGCGCGGTGATCGGTGGTGAGGGGAACGGCGGCGTGATGCTGCCCGCCCTTCATATCGGGCGCGATGCCCCCCTCGGGATGGCCTTGATTTTGCACCATTTAGCGCGGTCCGGCCGCCCGGTGTCGACGCTGGTTGACTCGGCCCCGCGATATGCAATCGTTAAGGCGAAGGCACCGCGCGGTCCCGATCTCGCCGCGCTGTACGGCGCGCTGAGGGAGCGCTTCCGGGACGCCGATGCCGATGACCGGGACGGACTCCGGCTGGCCTGGGGGGATCGCTGGCTGCACGTGCGGCCCTCGGGCACCGAGCCGATCGTCCGGCTGATCGCGGAGGCGCCGACCGCCGCCGACGCGAACGCACTGATCCAGGCCGCGCGCACCCTGCTGGCATAAGGAAATTCTCGAACGATGTGCGGAATCGTCGGCTACATCGGGCCCCGCGAGGCGGGGGCGCTCATCATTGACGGCCTGCGCCGCCTGGAATATCGCGGGTACGATTCCGCCGGCATCGCCATCCTGAACGGCCGCGGGCTCGCGGTGCACAAGTCATCGGGCAAGCTCGCGGTGCTCGAGGAGCAGCTCGACGGCGCCATGCCGTCCGGCACCCTCGGCATCGGACACACCCGCTGGGCCACGCACGGCGCTCCCACCACGCCCAACGCCCATCCCCACACCGACCAGCGCGGCCGGATCGCCTGCATCCACAACGGCATCATCGAGAACGCCTCCGCCATCCGCACGATGCTGGAACAGCGCGGGCACACCTTCAAGTCCGAGACCGACACCGAAGTGCTCGCGCACCTGGTGGGGGAGTTCTACCAGGGCAGCCTGGAGGAGGCGGTCGCCACGGCCCTGCGCGAGGTCGAGGGCGCCTATGGCCTCGCCTTCATCTGCGAGGACGAGCCCGACGTGCTGGTGGCGGCCCGGAAGGGATCGCCGCTGCTGGTGGGCGTGGGCGACGGCGAGTACTTCGTCGCGTCGGACGCCTCGCCGCTGCTGGAGCATACCCGCTCGGTGGTGTACCTGGACGACGGCGAGATGGCGATCCTCACCCGCGAGGGCTACCGGATCCGGACCCTCGAGACCAAGCGCATCGACAAGCCGGTGAACCAGATCGAGTGGGATCTCGCCACGATCGAGCGGGGCGGGTACGCCCATTTCATGCTCAAGGAGATTTTCGAGCAGCCCGAGTCGCTCTGGAACACGCTGCGCGGCCACCTGCTGGACGAGGAGGGCACCTCCCGCGTCACCGGCCTCAACCTCACCGACGAGCAGGTCCAGAAGATCCGCCGCATCGTGATCACCGCCTGCGGCACCTCCTGGCATTCGGGGCTCATCGGGGAGTACATGCTGGAGGAACTGGCGCGGATCCCCACCGAGGTGGAGTACGCGTCCGAGTTCCGCTACCGGAACCCGGTGGTGGACGAGCACACCCTGGTGATCGGCATCTCCCAGAGCGGCGAGACCGCCGATACCCTGGCCGCGATCCGCGAGGCCAAGCTCCGCGGGGCACGCACCATCGGGCTCGTGAACGTGGTGGGCTCCACCATCGCGCGCGAGGTGGACGGCGGCATCTACCTGCACGCTGGCCCCGAGGTGGGCGTGGCGAGCACCAAGGCGTTCACCAGCCAGGTGGCGGCGCTCGCGCTGGTGGCGCTCCGCTTCGCGCGGCTCCGGCACCTGTCCATCCTGCAGGGCCGCGACCTGATCCAGCACCTGCGGCAGCTGCCCGACCAGATCCGCCAGATCCTGGACCGCGCGCCCGAGATCGAGCAGCTGGCGGAGCGCTACGTCCGGGCGCCGAATGCGCTCTTCCTGGGCCGGGGGGTCAATTTCCCGGTGGCCCTCGAGGGGGCGCTCAAGCTCAAGGAAATCTCCTACATCCACGCCGAGGGATACCCCGCGGCGGAGATGAAGCACGGGCCGATCGCGCTCATCGACGAGATGATGCCGGTGGTGTTCATCGCGCCGCGCGACGCGGTGTACGGCAAGATCGTCTCGAACATGGAAGAGGTCCGCGCGCGGGGCGGGCGGCTCATCGCCATCGTGAACCAGTGCGACGGCGAGGCCGACCGCCTGACCGACGCCTGCTTCGAGATTCCGGAGACGCACGAGCTGCTCTCGCCGATCCTCAGCATCATCCCGCTGCAGCTGTTCGCCTACCATGTGGCCGTTCGCCGGGGCTGCAACGTGGACCAGCCCCGCAACCTCGCCAAGAGCGTGACCGTCGAGTGAGATGCGCGTAGTCCTGCAGCGCGTCTCCCGTGCCGCCGTCCGGGTGGACGGGGAGACCCTCGGCGCCATCGAGCGCGGCTTCTGCCTGCTCGCCGGTTTCACCCATGCCGACACCCCGGCCGATGTGGCCTGGATGGCCGAGAAAGTTTCCGGCCTCCGCCTCTTCGGCGATGCCGAGGGCAAGATGAACCTTGCCCTGGCGGAGGTGGGTGGTGCGGTGCTGGTGGTCTCCCAGTTCACGCTGTACGGGAACGCGGAAAAGGGGCGCCGCCCGTCGTTCGTGGATGCCGCGCGCCCGGAGGTGGCGATCCCGCTGTACGAGGCCTTTGTGGGGGAGCTGAGGAACCGGGGCCTTGCGGTGGCCACGGGGCGCTTCGGCGCCATGATGGAAGTGGACCTCGTGAATGACGGGCCGGTGACGCTCCTGCTCGAGCACCCCGCCTCATGAGCCGCGTCCTGACGCTGGCCTCGGCGTCGCCCCGGCGGCGGGCGCTGCTGGAGATGCTCGGCATCCCGATCCGCGTCATCGCCGGCTCGGTGCCGGAGGTTCGCGGGCCCGGCGAGGATCCCGCGACGTACGCGGAACGGCTGGCGCGGGAGAAGGCGGAAAGCGTGGCGGGGGAGTTCGTGCTGGGCGCCGACACGACCGTGGTCCTGGACGGCGAGTTGATGGAGAAGCCGGCGGATGCGGAGGACGCGTTCCGGATGCTGACCCGGCTGCAGGGGCGTGAGCATCAGGTGCGCACCGCCGTGGCGCTGGCCACCTCGCGCGGGACCGAGGTGCGGACCGACGTCACGCGGGTCACCTTTCGCCCGGCGGCTGCCGGGTTTCTCCGGGCCTATGTTGCCACCGGCGAGCCGATGGACAAGGCCGGCGCCTACGGCATCCAGGGGTATGGCGCGGCCCTGGTGGAGCGGGTGGATGGCGACTTCTTCAGCGTGATGGGGCTGCCGTTGCGCCTGGTGCTGGAGCTGATGGAAGCGGCGGGGTGGCCCTACGAATTCGGGGTGCCGGTGGCGGCGCGATAGACACGCACCGGCGCTGACCGGCCACGGAGGGTGGCGTCCGGCGCCGGCTGCAGCGATTCCGGATGTCCGAGCGCGCGGGCAAACGCCTCTCCCGCCAGAATCTCGCCGGCGTTCGCCTCGGCGCAGAGCCGCGACGCGATGTTCACGGCGTCGCCCAGGACCGTGTACTCAAGGCGCCTGGGACTTCCGATGTTGCCGGCAAAGACCTCGCCATAGTTGATCCCGATGCCGATGCCGATGCCGGGCCTTCCCTCCGCGGTGCGGCGGGCGCTCAGTGCGGCCACGCTTTCCTGCATCTCCCGCGCGGCCCGCAGGGCGCGGGCCGGGTCATCGGCGTGGGCCTCGGGCGCGCCCCAGAGGGCCATGATGGCGTCGCCGATGAACTTGTCCAGCGTGCCGCCGTGCTCGAAGATGATCTCCACCATCTCGCCGAAGTACTCGCTCAGCAGCGTCGCCACCTCCTCCGGCGGCATGGTCTCCGCCATGGCGGTGAAGCCGCGGATGTCGCTGAACAGTACCGTCACGGGGCGGCGCTCCCCGCCGGGCTCGACGGAGGCCTCCGAGCCGGCGATCTCGGAGGCGATCCGCGGCGCGAAATAGCGCTCGAAGTTGGACCGCACCAGTGCCTCGCGCTGGAGCCGCACGGCGGACCGGCTGTTGGCAATGGCGCTGGCCGCGATGCCGCTGAACGCCACCAGGAACTGCAAGTCCTCATCCGAGAACGAGTCGGTGGCGGTGACGTTGTCCACGTAGAGGATGCCGAGCAGCTCGTCGTTGTAGGCGGTGAGGGGCGAGCAGATGGCGCTCCGGACCTGCTGCGCCGCGATGGATTCCCCGCCGAAGCGGGTATCGGTGGCGGCATCGTGGGTGAGGACCGCCACCCGCTCGGTCCGTACCTTGGAGGCGATGGAGCGCGGCACCGCCAGGGTGGACTGTTCGGTGAGCCGGGTGCGGGAGACCCGGGGGATGAGCTCGCCGGTGGCCTCGTGGGTGAGCAGGATGGCGATGCGGTCAACCTGCATCACTTCGAACGTGATCTCCGCGATCCGGCCCAGCAGGCGGTCGAGGTCGAACTCGCTGGCCAGCTTCTGCGAGATCTCGAGCAGCAGGGCGAGCTTCCGGGCCAGCCGCTGGTCGATGACCCCGGCTGCAACCGGAATCTCGCGGACGATCGTCGCCTCGGGCGAGGCGGGAGTCCTGCGCGACAGCGGGGGTCCGTCCGGCACCGCTTCCAGCCGGAACTCCACCTTCCCGAAGGCCACCGTGTCCCCCGGGTGCAGCGTGGCACCCGCGCTTCGTCGGCCGTTCACGGTGATGCCGTTGGAGCTGTCGAGGTCGCGCAGTTCGACCCCGTCGGGTGTAGCGGTGAGTTCGGCGTGACGGCGGCTGATGGTCGGGTCGTACACCGGCAGGTCGCACGCGGTGCCGCGGCCCAGGATCAGGACGCGTCCCGGTGGCAGGTCGAACGTGCGTGTGCCCTCGAGGGCGGTGAGTCGGTAGGCCGGCATCCGGCTCGAATATACGGCGGCGGGGTCAGCCGGCGGCGGCGAGTGCAAGGGCCATGAGCACCGCCCGGGCCTTGGCCTCGGTTTCGCGCAACTCGGCTGCCGGGTCGGAGTCCGCCACGATGCCGGCCCCCGCCTGCACCCAGGCCTGGTCTCCCTGGAGCACCGCGGTCCGGATCGCGATGGCCGTGTCGAGACTCGTCCCGCCCCAGCCGATGTACCCGACCGCGCCGGCATAGGGGCCGCGGCGGGTCGGCTCCAGCTCGTCAATGATCTGCATCGCCCGGATCTTGGGCGCGCCGGAGACGGTCCCGGCCGGGAAGCAGGCGGCCAGGGCCGCCAGTGCATCGGTGCCGGGTCGCAGGCGCCCGCGAACCTCGCTGACCAGGTGCATCACATGCGAATAGCGCTCGACGGTCATGAGCGCCCGCACGTCCACGGTGCCGTATTCGCTGACCCGGCCCACGTCGTTCCGGCCAAGGTCCACCAGCATCATGTGCTCGGCGCGTTCCTTGGGATCGGCGAGGAGTTCCTGCTCCAGCTCCCGGTCCTGCCCGGCGGTCGCGCCGCGGGGACGGGTACCGGCGATCGGCCGCACGGTGAGCTCCCCATCCTCGACCCGGACCAGCACCTCCGGTGAACTGCCGACCAGCGAGAGGTCGCCCAGATGAAGATGGAACAGGTAAGGCGCCGGATTGAGTGCCCGCAGATGGCGGTACACGCGGAACGGGTCAGCCGCCGGGGCGTCGAGCCGCCGGGACAGTACCGCCTGGAAGATGTCGCCGGCGCGGATGTAATCCCGGATGCGCTCGACGTCGGCCATGAACCGATCTGCGGGATACGGAGAGGTCATGGGCGGGGACGCGGGGCGCGGGACGCGTGTCAGGGGCTCGAGTCGCGAGGGATCCCGCAGCCGCCGGAGCCACTCCTCGATCCGCGCCTCGGCCTCATGGTACGACGCGGTGAGCGCGGGCTCGGCTGCACCGGCCGCGACGTGCACGTTGGCGATCACGATGCCGCGCTGGAACAGGTGGTCGAGGGCCAGCACCGTGTCGGCGATCATGACCACCGCATCCGGGAGGTCACGGTCGTCCGGCGGCGGCGGGCCGAGCCGCTCCAGCGTGCGGACCACATCGTAGCCGAGATAGCCGACCGCCCCGCCGGTGAAGCGCGGCAGCCCCGGTACCGTCACCGGCTGCTCTGCGCGGAGCAGGGCGCCGAGATGGGTGAGCGGCTCGGCGTCAGGGAGACGGTGCCAGCCCGCCTCCGGGCGCCATGCCTCCACCCGGCCGGACCGGTACCGGTAGACGGCGGACGGCTCCGTCGCCATGAAGGTGTAGCGCGCCCAGCGCTCGCCGCCTTCGAGCGATTCCAGCAGGAAGCCGAATTCCCCGCGATGCAGCTTGGCGTAGGCGCTGACCGCCGTGTCCAGGTCCAGCATCACCTCGCGCGCCACCGGCACGACACCGCCGGCCCGGGCGGACTCGAGGAACTCCTCCCGCGTGGTGGCGATCATTGCGGTGCGGCCACGAGGTAGGTGCCTGGTCCGGCGATGGCGGCGCTGATGTTGTCGGTGGCGGGCCGGACCGACGGGAGGAACGTCACGACCCCCGCCTCCAGCCGGCCGATCGCCAGGGCGCGCTCGACCGCCAGGTCACTGCCGTAGCGGGTCCGGGCGGCGGCCGGCGCGAAAAAATGAACGGGGTAGGCGAACCGCAGCTGCGCGGACGTGAACGGGATGCTGCTCTGGACCGTCAGGTTATAGGCACCGGGGCGGGGGGTGACATGAACTTCGACCGTGCGCCCCGCGGACGCCGGGAAGGACGCGGAATCGAACGTGATCTCGGCGAAGAGCGCGTTGTCGGGCGGGCTGTGCCGCAGCTCGATGGCGCGTGGAACGCCCGCCGTGATGGTGACGGTCGTGTCGGGAGGCGGCGCGCCGGTGCTCTCCAGCGGATAGACCGTGGTGAGCGGCATGGCGCCCAGGGTGGCGCCGGTCGTGTCCGCCGATGTGCCATTGGCGCGCGGTATCCGGCCCGCGCAGGCGCCGAGGAGAACGGCCAGAACGGTCAGGGCGCTTGCTCGCGCCCCATGCCTCCGGAATATTCCGCGCAATGATTCCTCGTGCCTGTGGTGTTGCCATGCTGATCGCGGCCGCGGTGCCGGCCGGCCTCCGGGCGCAGGCATGGAATACGCCCCTCGCCCTGGAACTCGCCCGCCAGGGGACCGCCCGCCGCGCCGAAGCGCAGGCGGACTCGTCGCTCCGGAGCTATCACACCCGCGCACACGGATTCGTCTTCTTCCTGGCGCAGGTCGGGGAGGAAGGGCTGCGCGAGCCGCCGCGACTCGTCAAGGCGGACGAACTGCAGGTGGAAGTGTATTGGCGCGCCCCGAATCTCAGCAAGCAGGTGATCCTTGGCTGGCGCGACGGGCGCTTCCTGCCGACCGACATCAACTATCATCGCGACCACCTCGGCATCGTCACCAACAACTTCGGCGACCTGATCCGGATCGGCGAGGGCGACGAGGTGCGCGACGTGCCGCATCCGCTCTCCGCGGCGGGGCTGGGCCTCTATGACTTCGCCCTGACCGACAGCGTGACGGTCAAGGGCGCGGGAGGCAACATCCGGCTGCTCGCGCTGGCGGTCCGGCCCAGGGATTTCCGCCAGCCACGGGTGGTCGGCACCCTGTTCCTCGACGCCGCGAATTCCCAGCTCGTGCGGTTCCGCTTCAGCTTCACCCCGGCGAGCTACCTCGATGCGCAGCTCGAAGACATCTCGATCACCCTCGAGAGCGCGCAATGGGAGGGCCGCTACTGGCTGCCGTACCGCCAGGAGATCGAAATCCGGCGTCGCTTCAGCTGGCTCGAGTTCCCGGCCCGCGGCATCATCCGGGGCCGATGGGAGATCGAGGACTACGACCTGAATGCGCCGTTCCCATCGGCCCTGGTCACGGCGCCGGGCATCAGCGGGCTGCGCCAGCCCGACAATGCCGACTCGGCCCGGTGGCACGAGCCGCTGATCGAGGCGATCCATGCCCTCGAGCAGCCTTTCGCACCCGAGGAGATGGCCCGGATCCGGGCCGACGTGGAACGGGTGGCGGGCAATCACCTGCTTTCGGGGCTTCCGAGTACCCGCATCGGCGGGCAGGGAGTGAGCGAGCTGGCCCACGTGAACCGGGTACAGGGCCTCGCGCTGGGTGCCAGCGCCGTGGTCGGCGTCGGACGGAACCGGATACAATTCCGTCCGTCCCTGGGCCTCGGGACCTCCGACAACCGCGCGACCGGCGGCCTGACCATCACGATCGGGCAGGGCGCCACCCGGCTCACCGCCGAGGCACACCGTCAGGTACGGGACGTGGGAGACTCGCCGGTCATCGCGCCGATCCTGAACACCCTCTCCGCACAGGAGTTCGGCCGGGACTACGGCGACTACTATCGCTTCGACCAGGCGGCGCTCGGCGTCCGCCAGCGCTTCGGGTCCCGCCATACGCTGACGCTCACCGGCAGCGTGGAGCATGCCCATGCGATGGATGTCACTCACACGCCGGCGTTCGGCAGCTACCGGCCGAATCCCCCGCTCGGGGGTGACGAGTATCGCGTGCTGAGGCTCGGCGTCGAGCGTGCGCCGCTGTCCACGGTGACCTCGGCGCGGGACCTCGACGGACAGTTCCAGCTGGAACTGGGCGACGGCCCGGCGTCCTCGTACCTCCGCGCGAGCGGCGCACTGCGATTCCGGCAACGGATCGGGGCGACCGAACTGCAGCTTCGGGCCTCCGGTGGCGCGGGCAGTGCCGAGCTGCCGGCCTATCGCGGCTTCGTCACGGGCGGGCGCGGCACGCTGGTGGGAGAGCCCTTCCGGGCCTACGGCGGGCGGCAGACGGCACTCGCGCAGCTGGAGTGGCGATTCGATGTCCCCGCCCCCGCCATTCCACTCGGCTCCTTCGCCTCGACCGGCCACAGCATGACCGTGGCGCCGTTCGTCGCGGCAGGGTGGGCAGGCGGGGCCCAGCCCGGGGTGCCATGGGCGGCGTCGGACGGGGTCCGCCCGGTCGCCGGGCTGGCGCTCGAGGTGTTCATGCGTCTCGTTCGTGTCGAGGCCGGGATGGCGCTCCGCACCGGGGATGTCGGCGTGACGGTGGACATCAATCGCGACTGGTGGGGAGCACTCTAGGGGGTTTACTCTACCGATCATGGACTTCACTGACGAATGGCTCGTGCCGACGCTGGAGCCCCTGCTCGCGTCCGGTGCCATCGCCGACCTCCGCCAGACCGCGGGCGATCCGGTCTCGCTCTGGGACCGCGTCGTCCAGCGGCGCCTCCTCTCGGATGCGCAGGTGCTGGAGGCGGTGGCGCGCCGCTATCACATGCAGATCCTGCCGGACGGCGAGCCCGACGCGGCGGCGGCGGGGGTGGTGCCGGCGCAGGTCGTCCGCCGGTTCGGCGTCCTGCCCCATGCCGTGACCGACTCGGTCCTCACCGTCGCCACCGCCAACCCCTTCGACTTCGACGCGGAGAAGGGGCTCGCCTTCGCGAGCGGGCGCGAGGTGCACCTGCTGCTCGCCTCGCCATCCCGCATCCGGAAGGGACTTGCCACGCTCTTCCCGGCCGAGGATCCCGTCGCCCGCCTGCTCGGCGGATTCGACCAGGGCGCGGAAGTCCTGGCGGTGGCGGACGAGGCCGACGAAGGGGCCTCCGCCGAGGAAGCGAGTCACGCGCCGATCGTGCGGCTGGTGGACACCATGCTGGCGGACGGCATCGCGAGCCGCGCCAGCGACATCCACGTCGAGCCGATCGAGGGCGGGGTGGCGGTGCGGTACCGCATTGATGGCGTGCTGCGCCAGGCGATGAAAGTGCCGCGGAGCGCGGGCCTGCCCCTCATCTCCCGCCTCAAGATCATGTCGGGGCTCGACATCGCCGACCGCCGCCGGCCGCAGGACGGGCGGGCCCGCGTGCTGGTGAACGGCAATCCGGTGGATCTCCGGGTGTCGTCGCTGCCGTCGGCGCAGGGCGAGAAGGTCGTCATCCGGATCCTCAACACCCAGGCCGTGGTCCTGGAACTCGCGGCGCTCGGGCTCTATGACGACGAGCAGGGCGTGATCGCCCAGCTGCTGGACAACAAGGAAGGCATCCTGCTCGTCACCGGACCCACCGGTTCCGGCAAGACCACCACCCTGTACTCGGCGCTCAAGCTGGTGCAGGGCGAGGGGGTGAACATCGTGACGGTGGAGGATCCGGTCGAGTACAAGCTGGGCGAGAACGTGGTGCAGGTGCAGGTGCAGGACAAGGCGGGGCTGACCTTCGCCTCGGCGCTGCGCTCCATCCTGCGCCAGGACCCGGACGTGGTACTGGTGGGCGAGATCCGGGACCAGGAGACGGCGCAGATCGCGGTGCAGGCCTCGCTCACCGGGCACCTGGTCCTTTCCACCGTGCACACCAACGATGCCGCCAATTCGGTGACCCGGCTCGTGGACATGGGCATCGAGCCGTACAAGCTCAGCTCGGCCCTTCGCGGGGTGGTGGCGCAGCGCCTCATGCGGCGCCTCTGTCCCAACTGCCGCATGCCGGAACAGGGTGACATTCCCCCGCGCCTGCGCGAATGGATTCCCGCCGGTGCCACGCTGTACCGGGCGGTGGGCTGCGGCGAATGCGCGTCCACCGGTTTCCGGGGCCGCTTCGCGATCGTGGAGATGCTGGTCGTCACACCCGAGCTGGAGCGCCTGATCGGGACCGGCGCCACCGCCGGCGTGCTCGCCGCGGAATGCCGGCGGAACGGCATGCGGAGTCTGTTCGAAAGCGGGCTCCGCCACGTGCTCGCGGGGCACAGCTCCGTGGAGGAGCTGCTGCGCGTCACGGACGTACCGGCCACTCGCAGCGCACCCGCGGCAGCGCCGGCATCGGGTCGGCAGGCCGCCGCGCCGTCCGGTGCGGCCCCCGTCGCCGAGGAGCCGCTCAGTTTCGAGCTGCTGCCCGATACCGACCTGCCTCCGGCCGTCACCTCGGCGGGTGTCGCGAAGGGCACGGTGCTTCTGGTCGAGGACGAGGATGGCCTGCGCAAGGTGATGCGCGACCTGCTCGAGCGTGAGGGCTTCCGGGTCGCCGAAGCTCCCGACGGCGTGCAGGCGCTGGACCAGGTGGATCGGGTGGCGCCCGACATCATCGTGCTCGATCTCAACCTGCCGGCCCTCGACGGCTATGCCGTGCTGCAGCAGCTCCGGTCCCGTCCGGCCACGGCGGCGATCCCGGTCGTGGTGCTCACCGCCAAGGGAGACGAGGACAACGAGGTGCGGGTCTTCCAGCTGGGCGCCGACGACTTTCTCACCAAGCCGTTCCGCGCCCGGGCGCTCGCCGCGCGGCTCGACGCCGTGCTGAGCCGTCGCCGCCGGTGACTGGAATCCGCGTGGCGCTCGTGGATGTCTATCCGCTTCGGGTGACTGACGGGCAGCTGGAAGTCCTGGTACTCCGCCGTGCCGCTGGCGCGCGCTGTACCGGCGCGTGGGAAGTGGTACATGGACACATCGAGGCCGGCGAGACTCCCGCCGATGCAGGCCGGCGGGAGCTCCGGGAGGAGACCGGCCTCACTGCCGAGCGGCTGTTCAACCTGAGCCGCGTGGAACTCTTCTACCAGCACCGGGTGGACGAGGTGGCGCTGGTGCCGGCCTTCGCGGCAGTCGTCGGCGCCGAGGCCGAGATCACCCTCAGCACCGAGCACGACGCCGCGCGCTGGCTCGCGATTCCGGAAGCGGCAGCTCGTCTCGCCTGGCCCCGCAGCATCCGGGCACTGGGAGACATCGGCCATCTCCTGCCCGGCGGCCAGCCCGGTCCGGTGCGCGACGTGCTGGAGGTCACGTGACCGGCCGCGGGCTGCTGCTGTTTCCGTCGCTCATCCTGGTGATCGCGGCGAGCGACATGCCCCTGGCGGCGCCCTGCGTCCGTCCGTCTAAGGCCGGCACGGTGGTACAGGGGGATGTGACCATCTGTCGCGGTCGCTACCGGATTCCCGACCCGGACGGCCGCGGCGTGATCATCGCCGGCAGTTCCGGCACGGTCGTGGACCTGACCGGGGTCACACTGGTGAGTGGTGACACGGTGCCGTCCGAGTACCGCGGCATCGGTGTCTATGCGCACGGCGTGGATGGGGTCGGCGTCATCGGTGGCACCATTCACGGGTACCAGTTCGGGATCCGCATTGACGGCGGGAAGGATCACCGCATCCGGGGGACCGACGTGTCGGGATCCCGCAGCCAGGTGCTGCTCTCCACGCCGGACCGCTTCGACGAGCGCGACTGGCTCGACATCTTCCATCCCGACACCTTCGAGACCTACGGCGCGGGAGTCTACCTCAGGGACACCGACGGCGCAGCCGTCACCGGCATCACCGCCACCCGGGCACAGAACGGCATCGGCCTGTTCAACGCGGTGCGGTCCCAGATCGTGGACAACGACGTGTCGAACAACTCGGGGTGGGGCATCCATCTCTGGCATTCGTCCCGGAATACGCTGCTCCGGAACCAGGCGCACCACAACGTGCGCTGCGAGTCGGAGACCTATCGGCGGGGCTGTGACTCCGCCGGCATCCTCCTGCGCGAGGCCAGCGACAGCAACGTGGTGGCCGAGAACGATGTCTCGTTCTCGGGCGACGGGTTCTTCCTGAGCGGCCAGCCCGGCTACGTGCGGCCGTCCATCGGCAACCTGGTGCTCCGGAACGACGCCACCGGCGCCTTTCACAATGCGTTCGAATCCACCTTCAGCTTCGGCAACACCTTCATCGGGAACCGGGCCGACAGTTCGGACTACGGTTTCTGGCTGGGCTACTCGACGGCCAACGTGGTGTCGGACAACGCCATCATCGGCACGCGGACGGCGGGTATCGCCATCGAGCACGGGCAGGACAACACCATCCGGGACAACATCGTCGTGGGCGGCCGGACCGGCATCCAGCTCTTCATCCGCGACACCACGGCCCGCGAGAGCCGGGGGGCCCGCGTGGACGGCAACTACCTCGCGCGGCTGGATCGCGGCATCGTGCTGCAGCACACGCACCAGGCCCGGCTGCGCGACAACATCCTGGACGGGGTGGGTGATGCCCTGGTGGCGGACTCCGCGTCAGCCGACGCGCAGGTCACCGGCAATGTCTTCCTGCGCGCCATCCGCCACTTCATCGTGGCCCCGCGCCTCTCGGCGGGGGGCAACTACTGGGCGGCGGCCAGCGAGGCAGCCACCCGGGAGCGGATCGACGGCACGGTGTCAGTCACGCCGTGGCGGCCCGCCCGCGACGCCGGCTACTGACCGCGGGCGCCCGCCCAGGATCTGGCTCGCCACCTGACGCAATCGCCGGACATCGAGCGGCTTCGACAGGCAGCGCGCCGGATCGGCGCCGCGCGCCGCCGCCCCCAGCACCACGAACCGCTCCTCCCACTCGGGCCGGGCTTCCCGCAGGACCTGGATCACCGGCTGGGCGCGGTCGGCCAGCATGGCGCCGTCCGCCACGACCATGTCGTATTCCCGCCCCTTCAGCAGTTCGAGGGCCCGCGCCGCCTCGGGTGCCGCATGCACCACGTGACCATCGGGCGCGAACAGGGCGCTCACCAGCCGGTGGATGCCCGGATCGCTGTCCGCCACCAGGATGTGGCGCGGCTCATCCGGCGCCGTCTCCGGCACCACGTCCTTCAGCGGAAGCTGCAGGATGAAGCTCGCGCCGCCACCGGCCCGCTCGGTGTAGCTCAGGGCCCCGCCATGCGACTGGGCAATGCCGTAGCTCAGTGAAAGGCCCAGGCCGGTGCCCTGGCCGGCCGGCTTGGTGGTGAAGAACGGGGTGAAGAGGCGGGCGCGCAGCGCGCCGGGCACGCCGGGCCCGGTGTCGTGCACGGCGAGCCGTGCGGTTCCGTCGCCGCCGCCGGTCTCCACCATGATGCGGCGCTCCGCCTCCGGCGGCAGGCCTGCGAGTGCGTGGATGGCATTGGTGAGCAGGTTGAGCAGCACCTGCTGCAGTTCATGCGGGTCGCCGTGGACCAGCACCGCCCCGCCGGCCAGGGACGCGTCGAAGGTGATGTCGCGCAGGCGCATGTCGTAGCCCACCAGGGCGGTGGTGCGCCCCACGATCTCGTTCAGGTCCACCAGCGTCTTCCGGGCGCTGTCCTTTCGCGCGAACATCAGCAGGTTCCGCACGATACGGCCGGCGCGGTCGGCCTGGTCGTGGATGATGCGGAGATGCTGCCGCGGCGACTCCGGCAGCGGCTCGCTCTCCAGGAGCAATTCGGCGAGTCCGGCGATCGAGGTCAGCGGGTTGTTGAGCTCGTGCGCCACGCCCGATACGAGCTGTCCGATGGCCGCCAGCTTTTCGCTCTGGATCAGCTGGGCTTCCATGATGCGCTGCTCGGTCACGTCCTCGACCAGTGCCACGACCGCGCCCCGCCCGAACGCGCCGCCCAGGGGCGCCAGGGTGAGGCGGAGCTGGCCGCCGGCCCGCCCGGTGCCGGGGTTGGGAGGTGCCGCCGCGGTGCCGGCCTGCACCCGCCGCATGTACTCGCGGGCCGGCGCGGGATCCTCGAACAGCAGCTCGCTGAAGGAGCGGCCGGCCAGCGCGCCGGCCTCGCTTCCCGCCAGCGTGGCCAGCGCCCGGTTGGCGCGCTGGATCGTGCCGTCGGCGTTGAGGACGGCGATCCCTTCGCGCAGCGAGTCGAATGCCGTCTCCCACTGCACCCGGCCGTGTTCCACGCGTGCGAAGAGCCGGCTGTTGGCGAGCACCACCGACGCGCTGGTGGCCACGGTGGACAGCAGCCAGAGATCCTCGGTGGTGAACGGCCCCCCGGCATGATCCACCACCGCGAGGGCGCCCAGCGTCTCGTCCCGGGACCGGAGCGGCACCACCGCCGCCGACTGCGCCAGCAGATCATACAGCACCCGCACCGGCGATCCGTCGGGGCGGTGATCCACCTCGATGCGCCCTCGCTCCAGCGCTGCGGTCACGAGGGACACGTCCGTCAGCGGTGCCCGCCGTCCGGCCTGGCCTTCGAGCGATCCTTCCGCCGCCGCCACGCGCAGCCACCGGCCTTCCTCCGTCAGCACCACCATCACCCCTTCCGCCGCGACGAACCGGCGCACGTAGCGCGCGACCTGCTCCACGATCCGGTCCACCTGGAAGGAGTCGGAGAGGACATAGCCGAGTTCGCGGAGGGTGAAGAGCTCGCTGATGCGGCGTTCGAGCTGGACCGCCATCTCGTCGCGCTGGCGTTCCGCCTGCCGCAGGCGGGCGGTGGCGCGGCGGTGCTGGAAGAAGAGGGCGGTGAAGGCGGCCACCAGGGGCAGCACCACCAGCGACATGACAGTGAGGCCGCTGGCGCGGATGAAGAAGAACTCGGTCATCGCCAGCGCGAGGCCGACCAGCGCCGCCGTGAGCACCGGCGGAGCGCGGAAGCGCCGGCGAGGCTTCAGGAGGACGGCTCTCCCCGGCGAGCCACCCGCTCGGTGACGTACGCCTCGGGCGGGGCATTGGGCTTGACCCGCACCGACTTGGCGGGAATCCCCACGTTGACGTGCCAGGCCCGGACGTCCTTGGTGGCCACCGCCACCGCGCCGACCATGCCGTTCATGCCCACCTGGACGCCGGCCAGCACGGTGGCGTGATAGGTGATCCGCACGTCGTCCGCCAGGACGGTGCGAACGCTGGTGACGTCCTTCTGGTCCACGATGCTGTGGGTATGGCTGTAGATGTTGGCGTAGTCCGAGATGCTCACCCGGTTGCCCAGCACGATGCCCCCGCGATCATCGAGCAGCACATGGCGGTGCACCACGCAGTCGTCGCCCACTTCCAGGTTGTAACCGAAGGAGAACTCCACATGCTGGAAGCACTTGAAATTGCGGCCACAGCGGGCAAAGAGGTGCTGCGCCAGGATGCGGCGGAGATGCACGCCCAGGTCCACGTTCTGGCCGCCGAGGGACGAGCGGTCGAACGAGTACCAGAGCCAGAGCAGCGGCTTCACCCGGGCGAACCGCACCGGGTCCACATCGGCGTAGTACTCCGGTTCGAGGGTGATGCCGCGCGGATCCATGGCCCGGAGCGCCAGGCGATAGGGGGCCGGGAGCTTCGGGTCGGCGATGCGCTCGTCGTAGTCGGTGACGTCAGGATACCAGATCTGGAGCAGGGTCTCGCGGGCGATCCGGTTCCAGTCGGCGCCAGGCTCCGCGAGCCGGGATTCAAGCTCGCCGAGCCACGCCTCGGCTGTCCGGCGGTCCGCTTCGGGCAGGTTGATCTGACGCAGGGGCTGCAGGGTCATGAGGCCTCCATGGGGTCTCAGTGAAGCTATCGCGGCGCGAGGGCAGGGGGCAGGGCGGAGAAGGCCCGGCTTGACGCAGGCACGCAATCTCGACAAATTCGCTCGACTTTTGGAAAGATTAGATGATAATATTTCTCATTGGTGCCGCGCTGGGGATATACGCCCCTACGCCCGATTCCTCGGTCACCCTCTCCCGTGAGTTCATCGCGATGGGTACCGAGTTGCGGGTATCGCTCACGGCGCCGGACCGCCCCGCTGCACTCCAGGCCCTGGAGGCAGCGTATCAGGCGGTCATCGAGACCGACGGCCTGCTCAGTACCTGGCATCCATCGGCACTCGATTCGCTCAACCACACGGACGTGGCACGCGCCACACCTCTGTCGGCCGAGCTCGCCGCCATCACGTGCACCGTCCTCGCCTGGCGCGACTCGACTGCCGGCGCTTTCGAGCCGGTCTCCGGTGCCCTCACCGATGCATGGGACATCCGCGGCAAGGGACGTGTGCCGGATGCGTCCGCCCTCGCGCGGGCGCTGGCGGCCACCGGACCGGCGGCGATGACGTTCACGCCGGAGTGCGCCGCGGGCGTGCGTCATGATGCCGGCACCTGGCTCGACAGTGGCGGTTTCGGAAAGGGCGCCGCCCTGGCCCATGCCGCCGACACGCTCCGCTCCCTCGGCGTCACATCCGCGTTTCTCGATTTCGGCGGTCAGCTCATGGCGCTGGGCGCGCCGGTGAACGGCGGATCATGGACAGCCGCCATCGCGGATCCCGGCGATCGCCAGCGGCCGGTCCTGCGCCTCCGCGTTGACGGCGTCTCTGCCTCCACCAGCGCCCAGTCGGAGCACCGCGTCACGGTGCACGGTGTCCGCTACGGCCACATCATGGACCCCCGCACCGGCCGGCCGGCGGCATCGTGGGGCAGCGTCACCGTGCTGGCGGCCGATCCGCTCGTGGCCGACATCCTGTCCACCGCGCTGTTCGTCATGGGCCCCGACGCGGGGCTCGCCTGGGCTGACCGGCACCCTCGCATCGGCGCCGTCTTTCTGGTGCGCCGGCACGGGCGGCTGGACATCCGTGCTTCCTCCGGCGCCCGCCGGTTTCTCGATTCCTCACCGTCCGTTCCCTGAACCGCGCACTCCAAGGAATTCGTAATGCGATCTGTCCGTTCCGTGCTCCTCGTCTTCGGTCTGGCCTGCCTTCCCGCGATCGCGTCGGCGCAGGCCGGCGATTCCGCCGCCATCAACGACCTGCGGCGGCGGCTCGACGCCGTCACCCGCGAGCTCGAGCGGATGGAGCTGGAGCGCTCCGACGTGCCGGTCGCCGACACGATGCAGTCCGGTCTCGCCCCGGCCGCCTCGAAGGTGTATCGGGTGCGGCAGGGCGTCTCGCTCGGCGGGTACGGCGAGATGCTGTACCAGAACTTCGCCGGCACCGACCAGGCCGGCACCGCGGCGGGCCAGCCGGATCGCCTGGACGCGCTCCGTGCGGTGCTGTACGTCGGATACCGCTTCAGCGACCACTGGCTCTTCAACTCGGAGCTGGAGTTCGAGCACGCCAACACCGAGGACGGTGGCGAGGCGGCGCTGGAGTTCGGCTACCTCGAGTACCGTCCAGCTCCCGCCTTCGGCGTGCGCGCGGGCCTGCTGCTCGCGCCGATGGGGCTGATCAACGAGATGCACGAGCCGACCACGTGGCTCGGGGCCACCAGGCCCCTGACCGAGACGTTCATCATCCCCTCCACCTGGCGGGAGAACGGCATCGGCATCGTCGGGGAGCATGGCATCCTGAGTTACCGCGCGTACGCCATGGCAGGATTCGACGGCGCGACCGGCTATTCCGCGGAGAAGGGATTGCGCGAGGGCAAGCAGGAGGGCTCCAGGTCGCTGGCCGAGAACTTCGGCTTCGTCGGGCGGGTGGACGCGGCGGTGGTGCCGGGGGCGCTGGTGGGTGCATCGGCATATGCCGGCAACGCCGGGCAGGGGATGAGCGACGCCTCCGGCTCGATCGCCGCACGCACCACCATCCTCGAAGGACACGCGCAGTACCGGGCGCATGGGTTTGATCTGCGCGGCCTCGGCGCGCTGGCCAAGGTGGGCGACGCCGCGCGCATCAACGACCTCCAGGGACTCACCGGCGGCGAATCGGTCGGCTCCCGCCTCATCGGCTGGTATGTGCAGGGCGGGTACGACGTACTCCACAGCCGGCAGGGTGATGCCCAGTTCGTGCCCTATGTACGCTACGAAAAGGTGAACACCCAGGACCAGGTGCCGGCCGGCTTCACCGCCGACCCCGCCAACGACCACGAGGCCATCTCCCTCGGCGCCATGTGGAAGCCGCTCGGCATGATCGCGGTCAAGGCCGAATACCAGATCGACCGGACCGGGGCCCGCACCGGCGTCAACCGCGTGAACGTGAATGTCGGTTACCTGTTCTGATCTCCTGTCCGGGCGAGGGCGGTGGGTGCTCGCTGCCCTCGCCCTGCTGGCGCCGGTGGCGCCGGCGCGCGCGCAGGCGCGGCTCACGCAGCAGGAGGCGCTGGCGCTCGCCTTTCCCGGCGCGGACTCCGTGGCGCGGCGGACAGCCTACCTCTCCGAAGCGGACCTCCGGCGGGTGCAGGCGCTCGCCGGCCCCGGTTCCGCGCCGCCCCCGGCGGTGGTCAGCTACTACACCGCGTGGCACGGCCGGCAGCCGATCGGTGTGGCGTACTTCGACGTGCACCGGGTTCGCACCGAGCGTGAAGTGCTGATGTTCGTGCTGGACGCCGGCGGCATGATCCGGCGGGTGGAAGTGCTGGCCTTCGCGGAGCCGCCCGAGTATGCGCCGCCCAAGGGGTGGCTCGGGCAGTTCGCGGGACTGGACTCCGCCGCCGCTCCGAATGTGGCGCGCCGGATCGCGGGCATCACCGGCGCGTCACTGACCACCCGAGCGGCGGAGCGTGCCGCCCGGCGGGTGCTGGCACTGCACGCCGTCATCCGGCCGTTCGGAAATCCGGGAGCCAGGCCGTGACGCGCTTCGAGCGGTGGAGCTTCCTGCTGTCAGCCATCGGCACGGCGGTCACCGGGCTGGTCTATCTCTGGATGAAGTACTTCCTCACGCCGGTGGACCCCTGGGCGGTGATCAACCATCCGTGGCAGCCGTGGGTGCTCAAGGCGCACATCCTGGTGGCGCCGCTCCTGGTCTTCAGCGTGGGGCTGATCGCCGTCAAGCACATCTGGCGCCACCTGCGGCAGGGACGGAAGGACGGACGGCGGAGCGGGCTGCTCTCGTTCCTGGTGCTGGCGCCGATGGTGGTCTCGGGCTATGTGATCCAGTCGGTGTCGTCGGAAGGAGCGCTGCGGGTGGTGGCGTGGGTGCACATCGGGGCCAGCCTGATCTTCGTGGCGGGCGTGACGGCGCACCAGTTCGTGGTGCGCCGCCCCGGCACTCAGGAACCGCGCTGGAGGCGCTGGCGCTCACGGTCGAGCGTCGGCAGCCGGCGGTCCCAGTCGGACGAGGTCATGGCGCCGTAGCTCACCTCGAAGGGATCCCAGACCGGCAGCAGTTCCTGGTACAGGTAGATGGCCATCACCGACTCCCGGGCGTCCAGCTGGCCGCTGCCCCACTTGGGGCTGAGCGGCACGATGGCGAGCGGCCGGAGCAGCCGGCCCCGCACCGAGAGTGTGAGCAGCTGGGGGTCGAACCGCACGCCATCCTGCACCCCGAAGAAGTTCACGAGCGCGAGCCCGGGTTCGGAGATGCCCGCATCGCGACCGGCCGAGTCGATGGCAGGCCGGTTCGCCGCGACCAGGCGCTGCAGCGCGGTGGCGGCGTCGGGCGCCAGCAGGCTGATGAGGCGAGGGTCGAGCGGCAGGAACCGCAGCTCGAGGTCCGTGCCCCGCATCCGGATGGCGATGTCGTTCTGGCTCAACCGGCCGTAGATCCTGGGGCGGGTGCTGTCCTGCCGGATGGAGTCCGTCACCGCCGAATCGGCTGGCGGAGCCGCCGGCGGCGGGTTCTGCGCATGGGCGCAGGCGGCCGTTCCTCCCAGCGCGATCAGGATCAGCGCGAGCTTCATCGAGTTCCCCCTGCCGCAAGAATGCTTTCGCCCAGTTCGGCGATGCCGAGGCCGGTCCGGCTGCTCACCACCTGCACCTGATCCTCCTGCAGGCCCAGGGCCCGGGCCAGCTCCCGTTCGCGCCGCTGGCGCTGCTGGTGAGGAAACTTGTCGGCCTTGGTGAAAACCACCAGCGTCGAGCGCTGGTGCTCGACCAGCAGCTGCTGCACATCGAGGTCATCGGCGGAGGGCTCGCGCCGCAGATCCAGGAGCCAGACCACCCCCGCCAGCGTCCGGCGCTGCTTCAGGTATCCAGCGAGGAGGGCACCATAGGCCTTGCGCTCGCCCCGGCTGGCGCGGGCGTAGCCATAGCCCGGCAGGTCCACCAGGTAGAGCGCCGGCAGCCGGAACACGTTGACCATCGTCGTCTTGCCGGGGGTCGCGCTGACGCGCGCGAGCCCCGGCCGCCCGGTCAGGGCGTTCAGCAGGCTGGACTTGCCGACATTGGACCGGCCGACAAAGGCGATCTCGGGCAGGGCAGGGTCGAGCGGGACATCGGGATCGGGAAACGAACCGACGAAGCTGACGGGCAGGCCGGCCAGTGATGCGGTCACGCCTCCCGCTTGGCGCGCGGACGCTCGGTGACGATGAGCGGCTGGGTGCCTTCGGTCACGCACTCCCGGGTGATCACGACCTCGCGCACGTCATCCCGCGCCGGCAGGTCGAACATGATGTCGGTCATGATCGTCTCGAGGATGCTGCGGAGCCCGCGCGCGCCGGTGCCGCGCTTGAGCGCCTTCTGCGCCACGGCACGGAGCGCCTCGGCGTCGAAGGTGAGCCCCACGCTCTCCAGCTCGAACAGTTTCTTGTACTGCTTGGTGAGCGCGTTCTTCGGCTCGAGGAGGATGCGGACCAGGGCATTCTCGTCCAGCGACTGCAGCGGCACGGAGACCGGAAGGCGGCCCACCAGCTCCGGGATCAGCCCGAAGCGGAGCAGGTCGTCCGGCTCCACCTCGGCGAACGGATCCTGGGTGTTCACGCCGGCGCGGTCGGCGCGCTCGGTGCTGGTGAAGCCGATCTGCTGCCGTCCGGTCCGGGTCTCGATGATCTTCTCGAGCCCGTCGAAGGCGCCGCCGCAGATGAAGAGGATGTCCCGGGTGTTGATCTGGATGTATTCCTGCTGCGGATGCTTGCGCCCGCCCTGCGGCGGCACGCTCGCGATGGTCCCTTCCAGGATCTTGAGCAGCGCCTGCTGGACGCCCTCGCCGGAGACGTCCCGCGTGATGCTGGGGTTCTCGCTCTTCCGCGCGATCTTGTCGATCTCGTCAATGTAGACGATGCCGCGCTCGCACTCGGCGACGTTGAACTCGCCGGCCTGCAGCAGGCGGACCAGGATGTTCTCCACGTCCTCGCCCACGTACCCCGCCTCGGTCAGCGTGGTGGCGTCGGCGATGGTGAACGGAACATCCAGGATGCGGGCGAGGGTCTGCGCGAGGAGGGTCTTGCCGGTGCCGGTCGGGCCGATGAGCAGGATGTTGGACTTGTCCAGCTCCACGTCCGAGTCCCGGCCGCTCTGCGCGTTGATGCGCTTGTAGTGGTTGTAGACCGCCACCGCGAGGGCCCGCTTGGCGGCGTCCTGCCCGATCACGTACTGGTCCAGCACCTCCTTGAGCTCCTGCGGGGTGGGGACCTGCGTGATGTTGTCGGCGACCTCGCGCTCTTCATCCTCCGCCAGGATTTCGTTGCAGAGGGTGATGCATTCGTTGCAGATGTAAACGGACGGACCCGAAATGAATTTCCGGACCGAATCCTTGCTCTTTCCGCAAAACGAGCAGCGCAGGTGCTTGTCGTTCGACATGGGCCCGTGTTGTGGTCTGGAAGGGTGTCACACCGCAAAAGGGGAGCCACCCGAAAGGTGGCCCCCCCGGGGCGGCGGCGTCAAGCCTTGGGGACCAGCTCCCGCCGGGGCGTAAATACGCTGTCGATAAGGCCGTAGGCCTGGGCCTCCTCGGCACTCATGAAGCGGTCCCGGTCCATGTCCCGCTCAATGGTCTCCACCGACTGCCCGGTGTGGTGCGCGTACAGTTCGTTGAGCTTGGACCGCAGGTAGAGGATTTCCCGGGCCTGGATCTCGATGTCCGCCGCGGTGCCCTGGGCCCCGCCGGAGGGCTGGTGGATCATGATGCGCGAGTGCGGCAGCGCACTCCGCTTGCCCTTGGTGCCGGCCGCGAGCAGGAACGACGCCATCGACGCGGCGAGCCCCATGCAGATCGTGTTGATGGGCGCGCGCAGGTGCTGCATCGTGTCGTAGATCGCCATGCCCGACGAGACCACGCCGCCCGGCGAATTCAGGTAGAGATAGATGTCCTTCTCGGGGTTGTCGGCCTCGAGGAAGAGCAGCTGCGCGATGATGATGTTCGCGACATCGTCGTTGATCGGCGCGCCGAGAAAGACGATGCGGTCCATCAGCAGGCGGGAGAAGATGTCGTAGGTCCGCTCGCCGCGGCTCGACCGCTCGATGATGTAAGGCGGGTAGATCGTCGCCATCGGGTTCAATCCGCTGCCCCTTCCACGGTGGATTGCGCGAGGAGGTGGGTGAACACCTTCTCCTCTGAGATCGCCCGCTCGATATCGGGCAGGCGGTTGGCCTTCTGCAGGCTGGCGTAGAGCTGGCCGGTCTCGGCGCCCCGCGCCGCCGCCATCTCGCCCACCCGCTGGTCCACGTCGGCCTCGGTGGCGCGCAGCTGTTCCTGCTCCATCACCGCGGTGAGGATCAGGTCGCGCTTGACCGTCGCTTCGGCGATGGGGTGGAACTGCTGCTCGAACGCGCCCAGCTGCTCGTCCGGAATCTGGTAGGTGTGGGCGTAGGCGTGCAGGATCCGGTGCACCAGCGATTCCGGCGCGGGGACGTCATTCGCCTCGGCGATCTGCCGGAGCAGGTCGTCCCGCAGGTGGGCGTCCGCCTCCCGTACTGCCTCTCGCTCGAGGTCGGTGCGGATGGCGGTGCGGAGCTGGTCCAGGGAATCGAACTCCCCCACTTCGCGCGCCAGCGCGTCGTCCAGCTCGGGGAGTTCCTTCCGCTTCACGTCCTGCAGCGTCACCCGCACCGCGCGCGACTGCCCGCGGCGGCTCTCGTCCGGGTGGTCGGCGGGGAAGCCGATGCTGCCATCGCGCGTCTCGCCGGGGGTGAGCTCCATGATGAGCTCCTCGAGGTCCGGCACCGCGCGCTGCTCGCCCAGCACCAGCGAGTGGGGCTGCGGCTCGTGCGGTCCCTCGCCGTCGAGCGAGGTCACCTCGATCCGGACCATCTGGCCCGGGGCCGGCTTCTCGCCCTCCACCGGAATCCAGGTAGCCTTCTCTTCCCGGACATTCTGGAGCTGCTCGCTCACCGCGTCATCCGTCACCGGAGTCACGGTGCGGGTCAGCTTGAACCCGCCGATCCGGGCCAGGGTGATCGTCGGCCGCACTTCCACGAACAATTCAAACTCGACCGGGCTCCCCTCCTCGAACTTGAGGTTCCGGACGCTGGGTTCGGTCACCGGTTCGAGCGACTCGCTGGACTTGGCCGTCTCCCAGCCGTCCCGCACCACCTCTTCCAGGGCCGACTGCCGGATGGCATCGCCGAAGCGGCGGCGCACGACTGCCTCCGGTGCCTTCCCCTGGCGGAAGCCGGGGAGCCGGGCCCGCCTGGCGTAGTACTTGAGGGCCTTGTCTTCGGCGGCACGCACCCGCTCCACGGGCACGGTCACCTTGAGCGACCGGGACGCGACGTCCTCGGCCGTTTTCTCGATCAGAATGTCCGTCGTCATGGGCGGAAAGGTAGCCGCCCGCGGAGGGGGTGGTCAAACACGAGCGCGGGACGCGGGACATGTGCCCCGCGTCTCGCGTCCCGCGTCCGTCAGTGGGGCTAGTTGATCCGGTCCACCGGCCCGCAGGTCATCGGCGTGAACGGGCTGGCCGACAGGTGCATGTGCACGTTCCGGTTGTCGAGGTCGAGCCATGCCAGGAGGTCGTCAACCGACGTGAGGCTGGTGTGCTGGTAGGTGTTCACCGCCTGGAGCAGGTCGCTCAAGGAGCGGGTCGCGTGATACTTTACCACACCAGCCTGATTCGCGACCGGGAATGCGGCTCCCACGGAAGGGGCCTCGCCCGCCACGGTCAGGTTCGCGTCCAGGTTGATAAGGACGCCCCCGCCCACGGCGCAGGTCGGGTTCACGTGGATGTGCTGCGGAATGTGCTGCAGCGGGTCGAGGCCTTCCGCCTGCACCGTGACGGCAAGGTACCCGCCCACGACCTCGATCAGCACGGTCCCGTGGTCAGTGGTGCCGGCCAGGGGGCTGAGCCGGACTTGATAGAGCTGGCGCTGCGCCGCACTCCCCGGCTCGCCCGGCTTGACCGCCAGGGCGGGGAGCTGATTCACCTCGGCGGATGGGCGTGGATCGGTGACTCCATTGTCGCACCCGGCAGCGAGCACGAGGACCGTGAGGGCGGCGGCGCCCGCACGCGGCAAATGGCGGATCATGAGAGTTCTCCAGTGAAGTGTCAGGTCGCGACTCGCGATACCGCTGTTACGACAAAGCGGGTGGGCCGGGCTCATTCGCGGCGGTGCAATTCGCTGCACGGCATCCGTGCGCTTGGTGCGGCGATTGCGGTGCGGAGCGCCGGTGACAATGCCTGAGTCCTCTTCCTCCGCGATGGCGGATCTGCTGCGGCAACTGGGGGCCGGGGACCGCACCGCGTTCGACGAGTTGTTGCCGCTGGTCTACGACGAGCTGCACCGGCTGGCCCAGCGCCAGCGGCGCCGGTGGGAAGGCGACGAGACGCTCAACACCACCGCCCTGGTGCATGAGGCCTGGTTCCGGCTGGCGGGCCAGTCGGCGCCGGCGTGGCAGAACCGGGCGCATTTCCTGGGCGTGGCCGCGACGGCGATGCGCCAGATCCTGATCGACTACTCCAAGCGGAAGCACGCCGCCAAGCGCGGCGGGCAGGCGCCGCATGTGCCGCTGCACGACATCGAGGCCGCCCTTTCCCAGGGCGGTACCTCGCCCGATGTCCGGGACGACATCCTCATCGCCCTGGATGACTCGCTTCGCCGCCTGGGGGAGGCCAACCACCGCCAGATGCGGATCGTCGAGTGCCGGTTCTTCGCCGGCATGTCGGTGGAGGACACGGCGGAGGCGCTGGGCGTGTCCCCCGCGACCGTGAAGCGCGGCTGGGGCATGGCCCAGGCGTGGCTGTACCGGGACCTGACGGAGCACGCCGGAGACTTTCGGTGAGCGACCAGCCCGCGGCCGTGCCGCCGGATTCCGGCGGGATCGAAGAGCTCTACGAGCGCGCCCGCTCGCTGCCCGCCGACGGGCGCGCGGCCTTCCTGCAGCAGGCTTGTGGCGGCGATCCCCGTCTGGAAGCGGAGCTCCAGTCGCTCCTCTCGCACGGGGACGCCGCCGAGACCTTCTTTGCCGGGCTGGCGGGCAGCATGATCGCACCGGTGGCCGGGCAGCGCATCGGCCGGTACGAACTGGTGGACATCATCGGCACCGGCGGGATGGGGACGGTCTACCGCGCGCGCGACACCCAGCTCGACCGGGTCGTGGCACTGAAGTTCCTTCCCGCGTACCTGAGCACCCACGCGGAGCCGCGCGAGCGATTCCTGCTGGAGGCACGCGCCGCCGCGGCGCTGGAACATCCCAACATCTGCAACATCCACGAGGTCGGCGAGACCACCGACGGGCGGCCGTTCATCGCCATGGCCTGCTACGAAGGCGAGACGCTCAAGGAACGGCTGCACCGCGGCCCGCTCCCGCCGGACGAGGCGAAGGATGTCGCGATGCAGGTCGCCCGCGGTCTCGCCGCCGCGCATGCCCGCGGCATCGTCCATCGTGACGTGAAGCCCGGCAACATCATGCTCGCCGCCGACGGCACGGTGCGGCTGCTCGACTTCGGCATCGCCAAGATGGCGGACGTAAGCCTGACCGGTCCCGGGGCCACGCCGGGCACGATCGCCTACATGTCGCCGGAGCAGGTCCGCGGCGACCCGGTCGGCCCTGCGGCGGACCTGTGGAGCCTGGGCGTCGTGTTCTACGAAATGCTGGCGGGAGTCCGGCCGTTCCGCGGCGGCAACGACCGCGCCGTGGTCCAGGCCATTCTTCACGACCAGCCTGACCTGGCCCATGAGTCGCTGCGTGGCGCATCCTCCTCCTCGCTCCGGATCCTCGAGCACCTGTTGCGGAAGGCGCCGGAAGACCGCTTCGCGAGCGCGGGCGCGCTGCTCGACGCGCTCGCGCGGGACGCGTCGGCCACGGAGGCCGGCGGGGTGCTCCGCTGGATGCGCCGGCATGCGCGCCCGCTCGCGGCGGGGGCTGCCGTTCTCCTTGGCATCGTCGTACTGGTCGCGCTGGTCCGTCCCGGAGTCCGCGCCATCGCCATCGCGCCGGGCGCTGACGCGGCGGCCCAGCCCACCGTCGCCGTCCTTCCGTTCACCGTGCGCGGGGCGGGACTGGAGGTCTGGCGCGAGGGGATGGTGGACCTCCTCTCGATGGGACTCGATGGCGCCGCCGGCATCCGCGCGATCGACAGTCGCACGCTGCTCGCCCGCTGGCACCAGGAGATCGGTGACGGGCCGGCGGCGGATCTGACGCAGGCGCTGGGCGTCGCACGCCGGACGCAGGCGCGCTATGCGCTGGTCGGATCGGTGGTCGGGGCCGGGCCGCAAATCCGGCTGGCCGCCGATGTGTACGATGCCGGGAGCGGACGCTCGACGGGATCGGTGCAGGTGGATGGGCCGGCCGACTCGGTGCTAGCCCTGGTGGACCGCCTGGGCATGCAGGCCCTGGGGCTCATCCTCGAGCGGGATTCCGCGCAGGTGCCGGTGGTGAACCTGGCGGCCATCAGCACACCATCGCTCGTGGCTCTCAAGGCCTATCTCGAAGGCGACGAGCACTACCGCCGTTCCGAATTCCCGGCCGCGAGCGAGGCATGGGAGCGCGCCGTACGGGCCGACTCGGCGTTCGCGCTGGCGTATCTCGGCCTGTCGGATTCCTACGCCTGGTACGCCGGTTACGAGCCGTTCGCCGCGAATCTCGAGCACGCGAAACTGCTCGCTGCCCGTCTCCCCCCACGCGAGCGGGTCAAGGTGCAGATGCGGTGGGCGAGGTTATCCCTGGCTCCGGACGCCCTCGCCAGCATCCAGGAGGTGATCCGGAAGTATCCGGACGCCGCGGATGCCTGGTATGAACTGGGCGAGGCCTATTTTCACGAGCGCAGTGCGATGGTGGGCCCCGAAGCCGCCGACTCGGCCTTCCGGCGCGCGGCGGATCTCCAGCCGAGCATGGCGCCGTACCGCGTCCATCTCCTGGACCTGGCGTTCATGTGGCAGCCCGACAGTGCGCGCATTGCGCGTGAACTCGAGGCGTACGCTCGTCTGGCGCCGACGGAACCCCGGACCCATGCGGGCCGGCTCGCGCTCGCACTGGGGTTCGGCAGCGGCCCTGCGCGCGACAGCGCCCGTGCCGTGGTTGGCACCCTCGATCCCCGGACCGCGTTTCAGCTCTATGGCTTCCTGGAGCATCCGCGGTTCGCCGAGATTCGCAGAGCGGAGTACCCCGCCATCGCATCCCGGGTGGGGGAGGCCTTGGCGGCCGATCTGGCGCTGGCGCGGCTGATGAATCTTGCCTTCGTGGACGGCCGCCTCCGCCAGGTGCAGGCGCTGATGGATGATCCCGCCACGCCCGCCTCCTTGCGCTTCTGCGGACCGGTGTATTCCAGTGCGCGAGGGCTTCCGTTTCCCCGGCGCACGCTGGAGCAGCGGCGCGCCCAGATGCTGACGGACAGCTCCATGCTGGTGAACGCGACGCTGCTCGGATGTGCCGCGCAACTTGCCGCGCGCTTCGGCGACTGGAGCCGGCACGCCGAGCTCATCTCGACGGCCCGCGCCCGCGCGGCGCGCGCCCGGGCAGCGGGTGACAGCGCGACGGCCGGTGCCTGGCAGCGGGCAGCCCGCCTGGCGGAAGCGCATGGTCTCCTGCAGCGCGGGCGAAAAGCGGAGGCACTACGTGCGTTCGAGAGCACCCTGTCGGGCGGTCCGGGATCGCTCTGGTATGTGGGCCAGCTGGCCCTCGACCTTGGCAGGCTGGATGAGGCCGAGCGTGCCTTCCGGGCGCTCTGGGGGCATCAGGATGGTGTGCCGGCGCGCCTGCAGCTCGCCCGGATCCTGGAGCGGGAGGGGCGGCCAGCCGAGGCGCGCGAGGCGTACCAGTTCGTGGCCTATGCCTGGCGGAACGCGGATCCGGAATTGCAGCCGGTGGTGGTGGAAGCCCGGCAGGCCGTGGTGCGGCTGTCGCGGGAAGGGACCTAGCGCGAGTCGTGAGTCGCGAGTGTGAGTCGTGAGACCACGACCCATGACTCACGACCCAAGATCCCCATGCGAACGCCGGGACTCGAACCCGGACGGGTTACCCCACAGGATCCTAAGTCCTGCGCGTCTGCCAGTTCCGCCACGTTCGCGTGCGGAGCGGGCCGGAAGGGGGCAGGACTCCGCCACCTTCCGGCCGCGCCCGCCTAGAACATATACCGCACGCCGGCCTGTACCTGCCTCGGCTCGCCCAGGCCCGACCGGATGGTCCCGTCGAAATTCTCGAAGGTGCCGCCCGAGGCCGGGTCCTTGAAGTTGTCGTGGTTGGTCAGGTTGAACACCTCGACGATCGCCTCGGCGGTGCCGGGCCCGACCGCGAAGGGCTTCGAGAACCGCAGATCCCACGAGAAATAGGCATTGTCCCGCCGCAGGGTGTTCCGGAGCAGGATGGTGCCGTCGGCGCAGATGCGATCAGCCGGTACTGCCGCGCGCTCGATGGCGCCCGGCGTGGTCGGGGTGCAGTCCTGCGACATCGGCTGCGCCGAGTAGATGCTTACCCGGTTGTTGAGGTAGATGTCGCCGGGCAGCACCGCCAGCACCCAGGCATTCACCCGGTGGCGCTGGTCCCGGTCGCTCCAGTTGTACTCGCGGTCGAGCCGGTCGGCCCGGGCATACCGGAAGCTGAACGGGTCGCGCTCGTTGTCGTCGTCGCTCTTGTCGAACGAGAGCGTGTAGTTGACCTGGAACTGCAGCCGGCGGCCGGCCATCCGCTTGAGTTCCACCGTGGCGCCGGTATAGCGGGACTTGGCGGTGCTCTGCAGCACCGTCAGGGTGCCGATGCCGTTGCCCCCCGCGAGGCCGGTGCCCCACGGCTTGCCGAAGACGGCGGCATTGGCGTCGAAGAACCGGGCCAGGTGGTCGGTGCGCGCGTGGGTCACGCTCAGGCCGGCGGTCACCCCGCGGCCCACCTCGCGCTCGTAGCCGACGCTGGCGGTGAAGGTGCGCGGATTCCGGTAGTTCTTGTCAACCACATTCACGCCGGGCTGGAAGGGCCCGCCCGCCGGTGTCGGCAGGAGCTCGCCGTAGTCCGGCGGGGCGCCGAGGATGCCGGTGAGGCCGCTGTTCCGGAAGATCGTCTGCCCGCGCGAGCCGTCGGTGCTGCGGCTGCTGGCGAGGTTGAGGCCGGGCGTGCGCGCATAGTAGATGCCCGCGTTGGCCCGCAGCACCGAGCGACCGTCGCCATTCACGTCATAGGCGATGCCGAGCCGGGGCTGGAACATCTTCTTGTCGGACGGGATGGTGCCGTCGCCGGGGAACTCGAAGGTGCCGAAGCCATTGGTGACCGAGGTGCCGATGAACGGCGCGTAGAAGAGATCGGCCTTCGGCGTGATGAGCCCGGGCTCGATCTGCGCTTCCCAGCGCAGCCCGTAGTTCAGCGTCAGGTTGCCGGTCGGCTTCCAGCTGTCCTGCAGGAACAGCGCATACTCGTACTGGATGATGGTCTGGGTGCCCGCCTCCGCGGCGGTGAGCCCGCCGATGCCTGCCTGCTGGAGGTACAGGTCCACCGGGCCGGTGATCGTGGTGCCGGCCGGGCAGGTGCCGTCGGTATCGGTGCTGCCGTCGGAACACTCGACGTAGCCGTTGCCGAACGCCACGTAGTTCAGGAAGCCATTGACCGAGGTGAAGGCCATCCGCCCGTTCTCGAACCCGCGGAAAGTCTGCTGCACGCCGGTACGGTTGAACTCCCCGCCCACTTTGAACAGGTGATGGCCCGCCACGATGGACACGTTGTCCAGCAGCTGCAGCCGGAAGTCATAGGCAGGGTCCACGGGGATGAAGAACGGCATCCCCAGCCGGTAGCCGGCGGTGCCCGACGGGCCGGTGAACCTGATGTCGGTGTCGGGGAAGGGCCGGTCAGTGGCGGGGTTGATGGGTCCGTCATACGGCCGTGGACGGTCCTCGCGCGCCACCTGGAAGCGGAACTCGTTCGAGAGCGCCGAGGAGAACTGGGAACTGAGCGCGCCATTCACCGCGTGGGAGTGGTCCTTCTCCACCGCATTCGCGCTCCGCGCCCAGAAGTCCACGTCGAAGGTCCCGTTGTTCTGGCGCGAGTTGGTGTAGTTGTACTTGAGGGTGGCGTTGTGCTTCTGCCCCAGCCGGAAGTCGAACTTGGCGAGGAAGGCCTGGGCCGAGTTGGTGCGGGAAATCGGGCCGAAATCGTTCTTGAGCACGCCGCCGAAGGCGGTATCGACAAAGGCCAGCAGGCTGCCGTCGATCAGCGACTGGCGGGTGGTCTGCTTGGTGTCGTTGTACACCTGCTGGTCGTACGCCATGAAGAAGAACACCTTGTCCCGCACGATGGGGCCGCCCAGGGTGGCGCCGAACTGGTGCTGGGTGAAGTCCGGCTTGAAGCCGGTGACGGTCCCGCCGGGGAAGGTGTGGCTGTAGTCGGCGGAGAAGGTGTCGTACTTGCCGAAGTA